>NZ_JAGSOI010000023.1 GCF_023684405.1 Methanococcoides seepicolus
AAAAAAATATTGTTGGATCTGGATTGCTGTTGATAGAGATGGAAAAAGGTTCATCGACTGCTCTTTTGGTGGCAGGGGGACGGAAACAGGACTAAATCTCTGGAAAAAGTTAAAGGGGAAGGAGATTGGAGAAGTGATGACTGATCACTGGAGGGCATATGCAGAGTTTCTTCCAGAAAAAATTCATACTCAATCCAAAGCTGAAACATATACTGTTGAAGGATATAACAGCATAATTAGGCACTTTCTGGCAAGATTGAGAAGAAAGTCAAAGTGTTATACTAAGAGTCTTGAAATGCTGAAGTACTCTGTTCTTCTTTTGATGAAGTACAGAAATAAAGAGTTAGCTATGTTTAGTTAACAATACCTTAATTTTAACTGTCAAACTTGGGTCATAATAGAAATCTGGTGGAAACGATGTTCTCTGTCTTGAAAAAAATATGGTGAAGAACCTTGACAGGTATGCCAAGGTTATTTTTATTATCCAAATGAGGATTTCTACAGAGCCAATTTATTAAAACCAAATCAATTATAGCCTTTCAGCAATAATTTTGTATAAGATCTGAGGTCACCTTTTTTAAGACTTTTGATATGTTTTAGACAATATGCATAAGCATAAATTATATATATAATTGTCCAAAAATTCTTCATAGAAGGTTTTAATATAAATTCTCCACATTTAATAATTAAATGTCCAATTTTGCTCCATATAAATATAAGTTTATTTTTTAGAATTTGATCAACATTTTTATAAAACAAATATGTATGATATATATGCGATGTAAATATAGCTTCTTTTTTTGGAGCTCTACCAGAATCTGATACTTTATGTATCAACTTTGCAAAAGGTGTTTGATAAAGTGTTCTAGGATATTTTTGTGAAATTCGGTAAGAAAAATCTACGTCATCTCCAGAGCAGTATTTATACATGTTTTCATCAAATTTTATTTCACTAACTATGTCTTTTTTGTAACAAGTGCATCCTGACATTAACCATTCACAATTTATTATTTTGGTTAAGGGGTCTGCATAGATACTTTGTATGGATGGAAGCAATTTGTTTGTATCTTTTTTCGAATGAGTCAAAAAGAATAATTTCCTTATTGAATTAATATTATAAAGTGATCTATTTGTGATATAGCCTTGTACACCAATTGCATTTGGATGCTTCTTATATACATATAGAATTTCTTCAACAAAATTTTCATCCAATATCACGTCATCATCTAAGAGCAATAATATATCACCAATAGCTTTTTTTGCCCCTATATTTCGAGCTATTGTCGCGCTATTTAGATCACCATTTTTTATATATTTAAGATTTATGCCAGCCTCACCGCATATGTTTGCTTTACATTCCATATATCTTTCAGTTTCGAAATCATTTGCATTATCAATAACAATTATTTCTATAGGCATTTTTGTTTGGACAAAAATTGAATCAAGACACTCACTTAAATCATTTACTCTCTTGTATGTGGGAATAATTACCGAAACTTGCATAAATACACCATGAGCTATATTTCACTACACTTTATGTTTTTATCAATGGCTTATGTGGAAAGCTCTACTAGTTTAACGTTACCCATGACTTTGTTTAAAAATTAATGTTTCAATTTACTTAAGCCACAAAAAAAGCAACAAATCTATCGTCTGCAGACAAGTATAGCAACTTTATCTACAAAACTCCAGGAATAATCTTACTTCCCACAGATTTCTTTTGATATCACTTCAAAGTGCTAGCGCAACAAATGTCTACAACTCTTTTTGTTAAACCCTGATAATACATGCTAGTTTACGAATTTTTGATGCGTGTTAAAATCAGCATACAAAATGAGTATCTTTGAGATACATCTGTGGAAAGTAAAATCCATACCTTATCTTTTTTGATTTATCAATAAAAAATATATTCAATTAAGACATCAAGTTCTATATTATGACTTTATTATTCAAATTAACCTTATTAGCAACTATCATCCCTATATCAATTTATATTATCTATGTGGTTGCTATATTTTCTACAAGGCAAAATACTCAACTATTGCCCAAAAGCCAACCAAAGACAACTGTTGTAATTCCTACATACAATGAAGAAGAAGTGATTGATCATAAAATAAAAAATATAAAGGATATTAACTACCCCACAGAAAATATCCATGCCATCGTTGTGGATGACAAATCTTCTGACAATACCGTGGAACTTGCAAACCAAGCATTCAAAAAATACGGCATATCCGGCGAAGTAATTGTCAAAGAGAAACGTACAGGGACAAACGCATCGGTTAATCTGGGAGTTTCAAAAGCCAACACAGACATAGTTGTGACAACCGATGCTGACGTGACCTTTGAAGAGAATGCCCTTAATTATGCTATCGGAAGATTGCTGAGTGACGAAAATATCGGAGCAGTGTGTGGAGAACTTGAACCCATAATAAAAGAAAAATCCTTCACTACCAGCTCAGAAAAAGCATATCGCTCAGTCTATGGAAAAATGTGTACATGGGAAAGCAACATCCATTCAACATACTGTTTCAATGGACCACTAATTGTCCTTAAGAAAAAAGCATTTTCACCAATCCCTGAGACCCACGGAGCATCAGATGCAGGAATGGCCCTCAAGATCATTCATAATGGTTACCGATGTATTTACGAAGCAAATGCAAGATTCTATGAATACATCACAGGCGATCTCAGCCAACAACGTCGTCAGAAACTGCGCCGTTCAGCAAGACTTCTTGAGGCAACACTATACAATTTAGATCTAATATCTCCAAAGTATGGGAAATTCGGGATGTTCATTTTCCCCTTGAGATTTTTGATGTTCTTTATAGCTCCGGCTGCCTTTTTCACAAGTGTGATATTGTGGTCATACTTACTTGGACAGATTAATTTGTTTAATGGCATATTGGTATGGATTGGTTTTTTCCTGGCGTTGCTTTCAGGAAATGTGCGCTCTAATCTGGTATCATCTTTTATATGGCATCAGATATACTTGCTTGTTAGCCTGACACGCATGTTTAGGGGAATGCATGTATGGAAAGCAGTTGAAAGGGAAAAAGTTTGATTTTCATAAAAAGAGATGAATAGGTGAGTTACACCTATTTTTCTTATTGTCTCCCATAATTATTATCAAACCGCTCACAAGATCATAGATATAATATTTGGAGTCTGATCCCTTTTCATTTAAGGCGTTGTATCCTCTAAATAAAAAGGTATGCAGCTCACAATGGAACTATCCCAAGCAACTGCAAAAGGCTGAAAGACCCCCATATGACCAGAAGATTGTTGATCACAAGAAAAACACCAACAAATGTGATCAAACCCTTCATCATTGGCCAGAGATCTGTCTTTTGCTTTTCGGAGGACGAAAATGCGCCCTTATAGATCCAATGCACTGTAAGGACAAAAACCAATTTTAAAGCAAAAAGCGCCCACACTCCGAACTCTGCCATTACCAAAGCCATAAACCCATTTGCCTCAACCCCATAATTAAGAGCTTTAGCTGTGGTTATGAAGTCGCCCAGCACATAGAATACAAGGATTACCGGATATCGTAAAGGAAATCATTGAATTCTTTTACAGATTCCAGATTATGTGTGGAAAACACTTGTTGCATAGTGATAATATCCCATGTTCATTGTTATGTACCGTATGCCCACATATCTAATGCTGATGTCCACACAGTTTTCAATGATAGCTTTTGAAAGTGGTATTGAAAAATATAAGCCCCCTGAATGACAAAAACTGCAAGCTTATGTACTAGTACAACAATCCCAATAATATGGAACAGAAAGAAAACAACATAGACATAACCTCTCAGCTTACAGAAAAGGGATGTGATGCTTTCCTGATAATGGGGAACTCGAATAATGCAGATGTGTATTACACAACACATTTTCTGGCAGCGGACCCATTCACATATATACAGACAAAAAATGGAGAAGAGACCCTTATCGTTTCCAGCATGGAACTGGGCAGGGCAAAGATAGAGGCCCGGGTCGAGACCGTACAAACAATGCAGGAATATGGATTTAGTGAGAAGATGAAAGAGAGGAAGGATGGCGAACTCGCATACTGTGATTGTCTGGCAGCGGTCTTCCAGAGAATGGGTGCTAAACACATCATGGTACCGCGCGATTTTCCCCTTTTTACTGCCCAGACACTGAAAGAGCTGGGGTTCACTATCATTCCTGCAAAGAGCCCTTTCAAGGAACTGAGGACAAGGAAGGACAAGGAACAGATCGAGAAGATAAAAGAGGCACAATTTGCTTGTGAGAAAGCAATGGAAACTGCCATTAATATAATTGCAAGGTCTGAGGTCAAAGAAGGTGTCCTATACAGTGATGAAGTGCCCATAACCTCTGAGACCATACGTATAGCCATCGAACACACCCTTCTGGACCATGGCTGTGAAGCAGAAAGCACGATTGTTGCCTGCGGTAAGAATTCCGCAAACCCCCATTGGGAGGGAGAGGGAGATATCAAGGCCAACCAACCCATAGTCATTGATATATTCCCCCGCAACAAAAGAAGTCGCTATTTTGCAGATATGACACGGACGGTCCTTAAAGGGGAAGCTCCTGAAAAACTAAAGGAAATGTATGAAGCAGTCCATGCAGCACAGGAAGCAGCATTTGCAGTATTAAGACCAGGGATCCTTTATAGTGATGTGCATAATGCCGTCTGTGACGAGTTCGAAAAGAGAGGGTATGGCACCATAAGAAGTGATTCGAAGGTAGGTTTCATTCACTCGACCGGGCATGGTGTAGGATTGGACATACATGAATTACCTTCTGTTTCCCTGCAGGAAGTAGAGGTTAAGCAAGGCCATGTCGTTACGATAGAACCGGGACTCTACTATCCGGAGCTTGGCGGGATAAGGATCGAAGATATGGTAGTCATAACCGCAGATGGTTTTGAGAATCTGACAAAAATGGAAAAGGAATTTGTAGTTTGAACATTTACCCTATTATCAAAGGCTGGTGTACACATATGGATGAGAAAATTGAGGATATTGAAGAGATTATCGGCAAATACATGCATGCAGGAGAGATCCTCTCAACTGTGAGAAGTGAGGCAAAAGAGAAGGTAAAGATAGGCACGACCCTTCTGGAAGTCGCTGATTTTGTCGAGCAGAGAACCATCGAACTTGGAGGATTGCCTGCATTCCCATGTAACATTTCAAGAAATGATGAGGCTGCCCATGCCACCCCACTGATAGGAGATGAAACGGTCTTTGCAGAGGATGTGGTGAAACTTGACCTCGGCGTGCATATTGACGGTTTCATTGCAGATTCGGCCATTACGGTCGACCTTACGAATGAGAACTCCGATCTTGTAAAGGCTTCCGAAGATGCGCTGTATGCAGCCATTGATATAATCAAGAACGGGATCAATACTGCAGAGATAGGGGCTGTCATCGAGGATACGATCACAGGACATGGCTTCAAGCCTATTGCAAACCTTACAGGTCATGGTGTCGCCCAATATCTCGCACATGTACCACCCAGCATCCCAAATCGCCATATTGGCCAAGGGGTGACGATCAAAACAGGAGATATCTTTGCGATAGAACCTTTTGCCACCGATGGTGCAGGAAAAGTGGCAGATGGGTCCCTGACAGAGATATTCCAGGTAATTGGACACAAACCAATACGATTGCCTGCGGTCAGAAAAGTTCTCAAGGAACTGGAGCAGTACAGAACTTTGCCTTTTGCCAAAAGGTGGCTCAAGTCGGATAAGCTCGATTATTCATTGATGCAACTTGAGAAAGCAGGCATTCTCACATCCTACCCGGTCCTAAAGGATGTTGGTGGCGGGTTGGTATCACAAGCAGAACATACGGTCATCGTCACTGACGATGGTTGTAAAGTGATAACCAAGTAAGGATAGGATAGAATGCGGTATATTCCGACATTGTTGCTGGCATTGCTCACCGTAGCCATGATAGCATCCCCCTCATCTGCCTTCGAATGGAAGAACACAATTATCTTGGAAGAAGATGGGATGTCATGGAGCTATGAAGAGAGCTATTCCGGTGAAGATGTCGGAGCATTTCGTTCTTATGCGGACAAGAACGTTGGGAATGGGGATGGATATATCAGTGCATGGGAACTCATGAAGCTGGACCACCGTATACGTAGTAGGCTTTATGGTTCACTTGGAAAGGAACTGGATGTGATGTTCGACAATTCTGCAAAGAATGTAAACGTTTTTGAGGTGGATGCCGAAATATCCAGAAGTGTTCTGGGAAGTACTGACAAGACCGATATTATCAATAACAGATATTTTGTCACATACACTTTTGAGAAGGATATTTTCGAGCTGGGAGATAGTGTGAGCTTTGATGGAGAAGCAAATACCGGTCTGACCATCACAATGCCTGAAGGAATGGAAGTAATTGCCACCGAAGGCATTGATAGTCGATTTGTTGAAACAATTGACAATCGTACAGTGATCAGTGGTCATTTTGGAATTGAGGGTTTGGCAACGGTTGAGTTTAGCAGGAAAGACTAATGAACGGATGCATTCGGACATCTTCCACCATCAGCTCTTGTTAATGCGACTATCCTATCAAAACATTAATCTAAATTGAAATTGTTTTTTCAATCATGATCATAGAACAGATACCACTTGAAAATGGTACGGCCATTGGCCTTAAGTTCGACATGGGGAACGCACCACTGCTTGTTATAAAGGCTGACAAGGGATTTGTGATGTGCGGATACCTTGACACTGAGATAGCAGAAAGGTTAGGCGATGTTGCCGCCAAGGTAAGGGGCGTTGACGAGTTTGAAGACGTACTGCATGCCGAAGTGATCGATGTCACAGGGCATGCGAAGGCACTTGGCGTTAAACCCGGCATGAAGGGACATGAAGCCCTTGAGCTGATGTTCTGAAAGTTCTCATGTTATACGCTTTTGAACTGTCAGGGGAACACGAGGACCTGCCACGCGCAGAGGTTCTCGCCTGCCTTGACCTTGTAGAGTTGGAATATAGAGAGAGTGAATACTTTGAGCACTGCCTTGTTGTGGATATTGAAGGTGAACCACAGGAAGTATTACATAAGCTGAGGGAGGTGGCAAAAAGGATAGCAATGACACACCACATCCTGAAGGTCATAGATGTCTGCCCCACAGAGATAGAAAGCATAGTTGAGGTCGCGGAAGGATGTGATATTTCTGAGCACCTCAATGAAGGGCAGAAGTATGTGGTGCGGGCAAAACGTGTCAGGCACAATACGACCATCAAATGTGTTGATATCGAAAGACGTGTCGGAGGAGCCATATACAGGAAGGGATTCAATGCAGACCTAAAGGACCCTGATGTGGAATTCCGAGCCATCCTTTCTGAAAAATGTGTTTTAGGCAGTGTTATCGCTTCAGTGGACAGAAGTGCTTACGAAGAACGGGCACCGCATAAGAAGCCATTCTTTTACCCGGGGGTCTTGCGTCCACGTGTTGCACGGGCTCTTGTGAACATGGCATTGATAAAAGAGGGAGATGTGGTATTTGACCCGTTCTGCGGAACAGCGGGGATACTCGTTGAAGCAGGCCTTGTGGGAGCTACTGTGCTCGGGCTGGAAGTTCGTTACAAGATAGCCGTTGGGGCAGACATGAACCTTCGACACTTCAATGCAGACCAGACCATGATGATGGGAGATGCCTGTAAAGTCCCCCTTGTGGATGAGTCAGTAGATGCTGTCATTGCCGACCCGCCATACGGAAGGTCGGCAAGGGTAGAGGCAGAATCCTTGCATCACCTTTACGAACACTCGTTTGCTGAGATGTTCAGGGTTTTGAAACCGGGAAAACTGGCGATAATCGTTTCAGAGATAGATGTCACTGAGCTTGTAGAGAAGGCAGGCTTTACCATAAAGGACAGATACTTGCAAAGAGTACACAAAAGCCTCACACGCAAGATAACGGTACTGCAAAAGTAAAGGGAATTCCAACCGGTGTTTCAGCATCAATTGGTCTCTTGTATCAGATGCCAGTATGCTGAAAGCTGACGGTCATATTCTTTCCGATCTGCATATCTTGAATCAATGACATTCCAGAAACGGAGGCTGTGATTTAGTTCGATCAAATGTGCCATCTCGTGGAAGACCACATATTCAATGAAAGATTCGGGGAGATGTATTAAATGCATGTTGAGGTTCACCCTTTTCTTTGAGCTGCAACTGCCCCATTTGGTCTTCATTTTACGAAAGGTCACTTTTTCAGGTATTACCCCAAGTTCATCAGAGATGTTTTTGACATGATACATCACAATTCCCTTAAATTCTTCCTCCGACCTATTCAGAAGTTCCTTTGAGGAAGATTCATGAATAGTATTTGTATATTCCACATGTCTCCTGTAGATCCACAATTTATGTTTATGGAGGAGCTCTTCGGATTTTTTGAAATTTAGAGGGACCGATACCTCCAATTTGCCAGAACCATATTTCAGTTTTGGACTCTTCACCCTACCATAGTTAAGACTATAAGGAATATCCAGCCCTTTGAGATTGATAGAATTTTCCGCACTCATAGTAGTTCATCGGAAGATTCCGAAGGGAACAGATGACTGAGTATATCTGCCATGACCCGGTAGCGAACAAGATGGTCGTGCACACGTTCATGTGCCCTTCGTATCGCATAGCCATCTTCCACCCATTCGAGAGGGATAGGATACTTCACATCCATAAGGACCAGACCATAAGCATGTGCCGGTTCAAGCCCTTCTTCGTATGATTCCGGATCTAGCATCTGAGCAAGCCACTCTTCGTCACGAACCCCGCTTCCCACCATCATCAAAGCAGCCACTATCTTGCGAACCATGTTCCAGAGGAAACTGTTAGCTTCGACATCTATGCGGGTTAGATTGCCACTGACCCTTATGTCAATACGTTCAACGATCCTAACGGTTCTGTTAACTCCTCTGGAAGTACAAAAGTTAGCAAAATCGTGAGAACCAAGAAGGAGCTTTGATGCGGAACGGATCTTGGAAATGTCGAACTGTTCGCCATACAGTATATAACGATAGCTGCGACTCAAGGCATGTCTTCGGGGATCAAAATTATCAGGAACTATCGCATGGGCCCATGCCCAGACCGTGCCTGGAAGTATGGAGTTTATAACACGGGGCATTGCAAGGTTTGGTGCATCCGTGTCGAAGGCCACCACCTGCCCCATTGCATGTACACCTGAATCAGTCCTTCCTGAACTTATAAAATTAGCCGATCGTGGATCTTCTATGATCCCAAGTTCTTTCAATGCTTTGAAAAGTTCGCCTTCCACGGTCGGATCATTAAGCTGGACCTGGGACCCGTGGAAATTCGACCCTATGTATGCGATTTTAAGTGCAACTCTCATGGAATCACTTATGAGGTTTATGGAACTTTCACTATAATAGAGTTCCGATTTAAATTAGTAATTTCTTTGTAAATGGCGGACAGTTGAAAGATCCTAATTAAACATGATATTTCTATCCATTGTTTATTTATGCCGTAAAGTTAAATAACAGATAATACAATTTGTTGTAAATTTTTGAGGCGAAACTATGATATCAAAACAACAAATCTCTGAGATAATCAGCAAATATGATCTAAATGATCTTGCTATTGCAACTGTTTGCTCACACTCAAGCCTCCAGATATTCGATGGAGCACGAAAAGAGGGACTAAGAACAATAGGGATTTGTGTAGGTCAGCCACCACGTTTTTATGATGCATTTCCAAAAGCAAAACCTGATGAGTATATTGTCGTAGAAAGCTATTCCGACATACCAAAGATAGCGGAAGAACTTGTCAGCAAGAACGCTATTATAATACCTCACGGTTCCTTTGTTGAATATATGGGTACAAAGAGTTTCGCCGAGTTAGCCGTACCAACCTTTGGGAACAGGGCAGTGCTTGAATGGGAGTCTGACAGGGACAAGGAAAGAGAATGGCTTGAAGGCGCAGGTATACACATGCCAAAGATCGTCGATCCTGAAAAGATCGAAAGCCCGGTAATGGTCAAGTACCATGGTGCAAAAGGTGGCAGGGGTTTCTTTATTGCCAAAGACTATGAAGAGTTCAAGGAATATATTGACCCTAACGAGAAACACACTGTACAGGAGTTCATTGTCGGTACACGTTATTATCTCCACTTCTTCTACTCCCCAATAAGAGAAGAAGGATACAAGTTAAGCGAAGGAATACTTGAGATGCTCAGCATGGACCGCAGGGTCGAGTCGAACGCTGACGAGATATTCAGGCTCGGTTCCCCGAAGGAACTTGAAGACGCAGGCATTCACCCTACATATGTAGTTACAGGAAATGTCCCCCTTGTCGCAAGAGAATCCCTTTTGCCACGCATATTCGCACTTGGAGAGAAGGTTGTTGAGGAGTCCCTCGGTCTGTTTGGCGGTATGATCGGACCGTTCTGTCTCGAGACCGTGTTCACCGACAAACTTGAGATCAAGGTCTTTGAGATATCCGCCCGTATAGTTGCAGGCACCAATCTCTACACATCAGGCTCTCCCTACTCAGACATGATCGAGGAAAATCTTTCCACAGGAAAGAGGATCGCACAGGAAATTAAGTTGGGAGCCAAGACAGGCAAGCTGGACCTTATTTTGTCATAAATGCCCTTGTATTTTTCATAAGCGCCATTGATGCGGCACTCGGCCGGAACTCAATGGCATACTTTATATTTTATCATTGTAACGATGAAGGATGTGTTACAAAAATGCAGTATTGCAACCATTCGTGTACCACTTCAAAGAGCTTAATTTCTTTGTTCGACCATCTCTGAGATCTCACTGAACAGGTCTGAAGTTTCATTTATCATCTCAAGGGTCTTTTCCAGTGCTTCAAGATCTAAGGTCTGAGAGTTGGTTTCTACGAAATCCCCACAATTGTAGGACCGTTGCAGAAAATCCCTGTATTCGGCCACTACATCTTGAAGGGAAGGAGAAACTGAAAAGCTGTCCAGCTCAGTGAGAGCTTTCTCTGAATCTTCTTTTAAAGTTCTGCCAGATCCTTCCATCAAAACAGTGTTTCGCTCAGACGTTGCATTCTTGATGTTGCTATAATCATCGAGAATGACCCCAGTGGAATTGGCTGCCCATTGTAAGAACTGAAGGTCTGTTCTAGCCTGGGATATCGATTCCCCAAGCTCATCCACATCATTGCCAATATCCACACATCCAGAGGCTGCAATGGACAGAATGAGGCATGAAATAACCAAAAGATACTGATAGGGGATTATTTTCACAACTCCATTTGTAATAACTTGCCAATATATTAAACCATTTATATATAAACATTTACCAATCCCTGTACAATAAGCATAGTGATCAGGGCTGAAAAGGGAACTGTTATATTATCCAGCTTTTTGGACCTCAATTCAAGATACATTCCCGCAAGCCCACCGACTATCGACAGATACCCTACAAGCGGATAGCTGAAAATGATAGCACCGATCAGCCCTGCAAGAGTGCCTTCCACCGTTTTAGAAGAACCCCTATAGCACATTTTCCCATGTACTCCGAAGATTGTTGAAAGCCCATCCCCCATGCCAAGCACAATTATAGATGCATAACAAATACCTTCGTTCAACCTAAAGGAAAGAAGCAGGAGGGCAAGGATCGAGATCAGATATAAAAAAGGTGCCAATGCAAAGCCCTCTGATTCGCTTTCACGCCAGAGGGAAGGGAAGAAAGAATATTCTTTTAATACCGGTTTGACGAGCTCGGTCACTAAAAAAAGAATGAGAAGAGCACTTACCATCCCTAATGCAACATTCTTGCCAAAATAGATAGCTATCAATGGAAAAAGAGACCCGCTGATATGCACTGCTTTTCTTATTGGCAAATAAGACCGGACCTTTTGCACACTACATATGAAATATTCTGACATGAGCTCACCAAAGAAAAATGATATATGTTTAGTTATTGATTAGAACTAAATGATAAAACCGAAGGATGCCATTAATGCCGGTGTTGTGAAGAAGCAATACATACTCGGCAGGAGAGATGATAGCGAGGCCATGGAAGCCATGCGTCCGACATATATGAAAGAGAACATAGGAGATTCCATAACAAAAAGGGAGCCGAGCGAGGTATTGCTTTTGTTGTTGATGATACATCAGAGAGCACGCATCTTGTAAAAGTGAGACCAAGATACAGCTGGCATGGCGGCAATGAGCCAAATGCATTGAACCGGAGGGATATTTAATGGAACTTAAGAAAAGCGCAGACATGGTAATTAACACCTGCATGGGTGCGAAGAAGGGTGAGACAGTGCTTATTGTCACCGATACATGCACCGATGAGATGATCTCAAAGGCACTCTATGATTCCGCAGTGGATGCGGGTTGTGAGGCCATATTGCTTACAATGGAACCCAGAGAGCAGCACGGTGCTGAACCGCCTGCCCTTGTGGAGGAGGCCATGAAAAACGCAGATGTAGTTCTGGCCCCTGCTTCAAAGTCACTGACCCATACACAGGCACGTAAGAAAGCTTCTGATAACGGTACCCGGACAGCTACGATGCCAGGGATCAATCTGACCATGATGCAGGAAGGTGGTTTGAATGCAGATTATGAGGAAATCGGAAAGCTTGCGGACGAACTTCTGGAGACGCTTAAAGGATCGAAAGAGGTTCGTATCACTACTGAGAAGGGAACAGACCTTATCCTTGATGTGGAAGGCTGTGAATGGATGGCCGATACAGGAATGTGCCATGAGAAAGGTACGACATCCAACCTTCCGGCAGGAGAGATGTACATTGCCCCGAAGAATGTGAACGGCAGGGCTGTCATTGATGGCTCCATGGGAGGTATCGGGTTACTGGATAAGCCATTGATCGTTGACATAAAAGACCGTTCAGCAGTAAGCTTTGAAGGGGAAGGTGCGGAGAAACTCGAGGCAATGGTGGAGAGCGTGGGTACTGACGGGCGTAATATTGCAGAACTCGGCATAGGCATAAATCCTGCAGCACGCCTTATCGGAGTCATCCTAGAGGATGAAAAAGTGGGAGGAACGATACATATTGCATTGGGAGATAATTCCACCTTTGGAGGCGATGTGAAAGTTGACCTGCACCTTGATGGCATAATTACTGGCCCAACGGTCCTTGTCGATGGAATTGACCTGAATGTCAAGCGTTTTGCTTAAGAGAACTGCACCAACTTTTTATACCGGCAGTGCTATGCCGGTAGAAAGTACTTAAATAACTAAACGTTATAATCAGAGCATAGGATATCGCATTTATTTAGAATATCACCGGTGATCATAATGAAAGGAAGAGTTTGGAAATTCGGAGATGACGTGGACACTGATGCAGTCATCCCGGGCAGATACCTCGTGATGAACACACCAGAGGAACTTGCCCCATATACTTTTATCGGCGTACGCCCTGATTTTGCAGGGAATGTGAAGGAAAACGACATCGTTGTTGCAGGTAACAATTTTGGCTGTGGTTCTTCAAGGGAACATGCACCTATTGCCCTTAAGGGATCAAAGGTAGGTTGCGTCATCGCAAAGTCGTTCGCAAGGATCTTTTTCAGGAATGCGATCAATATCGGTGTTGCGCTTCTGGAATGCCCTGATACCGACAAGATCGACGATGGAGACGAGCTTACCGTTGATATTGCATCCGGTATTATTGAGAACATTACAAAAGGTGAGAAATACCAGGCTACACCTTTACCTGATTTTGTCCGCGGGATCGTAGATGCCGGCGGTTTAAAGGAATACACAAGGCAGATCATTAACTGATCTTCCTTCCTTGTTTTTGATTTGATATTTTGTTGAGTTTTTTGCTGACCGACTAAAATATAAAAAAAATAGATTTCACATAATTAATAAGGAGGAAAAATATGGCACAATATAAAATTCCGGTCCTGCCGGGTGACGGTATAGGCCCTGAGATCATTACCGAGGGTAAGAAGGTAATCGATGCAGCTGGAGAGAAATTTGGATTCGATGTTGACTGGATAGAGTACCCCCAGGGTGCTGACCACTACCTTGAGACAGGAGAACTGATCTCCGAAGATACGCTCAAAGAGCTTTCAGCATATGATGCGATCTACCTTGGTTCCATAGGGGACGACAGGATAGCACCAGGTGTGCTTGAGAAAGGCATCCTGCTAGCTGCAAGGTTCTACTTCGACCAGTACATCAACCTGCGGCCTATCAAGCTTCTGGAAGGCGTCTGGTGCCCGCTTAAAGACAAGACCCCAGCAGACATCGACTTCACTGTTGTAAGGGAAAACACCGAGGATTTCTACATCGGCATTGGCGGACGTGCAAAGACCGGAGTTAGCAAGGACGTGCTCGAGGTCTCAAGGACACTGTACTCTGCAAGGTTCGGACTCGACATTGAGACCGACAGCGAAGAGATCGCATACCAGATAGGCATGATCTCAAAGGAAGGTACCCAGAGAGTCATCGACTACTCCTTCGACCTTGCTGAGAAGAGCGACAAGCACGTTTCATCCGTTGACAAGGCGAACGTCCTTTCAGACATCTACGGATTCTGGAGAGAGGAGTTCAACACAATAGCAGCTAAGCACCCTGATGTTAAGACAGACTTCAACTATGTCGACGCTATCACAATGTGGTTCGTCAAGAACCCTGAATGGTTCGATATCGTGGTCACACCTAACATGTTCGGTGACATCATCACTGACCTTGGCGCAATGGTACAGGGTGGTCTCGGACTCGCACCTGGCGGGAACATCAACCCTAACGGTACCAGCATGTTCGAGCCTATCCACGGTTCAGCACCAAAGTACAAGGGACAGAACAAGGTCAATCCTATCGCAACCATTTGGGCAGGTTCAATGCTTATTGAACAGCTCGGTGAGAAAGAAGCAGCAGATGCCATCGTCTCAGCTATCGAGAAGAACATTCTCGAAGCAAAGGTCCAGACCTACGATATGGGCGGCTCAAACACTACCACCGATGTTGGTAGCGACATCGCAAGAATTCTGCTCGAGATGTAACATAGCATCTCACTTTTTCATTTTTGCCTTCACACTAGGATCGGCGTGAAGGAACTTTCGTTTTTTATGATCATATGGTAGAAATGAAGATATTTTGCCAAAACAACGTTCTTCGGTAAATTTTTAATATATAACACTCATTTTGATAGTATGTCATATTCAACCTTACATCCCCTCGTCTGGGGACTTATCACATTCGTAATGGGAATCCCTATAGCCTATCTCATGAGTGAAGAACGCCAATGGAAATCAGCGATCAAACCTGCATTTTTGATCGCAATTGGTGCAACCATCGCTGCAACTATTGGCTATTTTTATCCGTGACCAATGTTCTCCACATTAAACGCTTTGTCCAAAAAATAGGCTATTTATCGGCCAACGACACCATTTTCCAGTCAAAATCGTGAATATTCGGACAAATTGATTTTTCGTTCATATAGACTTTTGGGAAAAATAACAATATCATCAAATTTAGGTATAAAGAATAACTCAGAATATAGCTGAGACGGATGTGAGATTATCGAAACAAAAGACAAAATAATTCTTGTAACAGTATTTGGCACATTCATTTTGTTGACTGCAGCCATCCTGTTCATGCCATTTATAGTCTCTGGACCTGCTTCTCCTTTTTTTGTAGTCCACAACCATGATGTAAATGACCACTCTGTAGTTATCGACGTATTAGATTCGCGCAACATTTCCATAATAACAGAAACTTATGAATTAGGACCTAAGAGCGACATCTCCCGAAAAAGACCTTTGAGATTAAGATTACCACTATCAAAAGGCGAGTTTACGTTTAATGTCACTGTGGATAACAAAACCATGGGAACATATAGTGCAGAATTACCACATCCACATACAATGGTCAATATAAGGCTATATTATGAAGATTATACGGGAAACGTAACTCCAATCTCTGTGGAAGTAGCTGCAGTTGTATAATTATCTTAACTAGATCTGCCTGAAAAATGTATCAGATAATTCAATATAATTTTCGGTCAAATACACGAATTTCTAGTCAAATTACCGAATTATCGGCCATATTGATTTTTCGGGCAAAGCCCACATTAAAGCAAACTATATACAACAAAAACGAGATATTATTAATCATCGGGACTAATGTTGTAGTATCATATTTGTTTTGAGAGATACTTTGGGGAGCCTTCATGAAGATAAAGAGGATCGTTGTTAAGAACCTATTTGGAACGTTCGACCATGATGTTCCGTTGAACATAGAAGAACATATCACCATTCTTCACGGCCCGAACGGTATTGGTAAGACTGTCCTACTTAAGATATTGAACTCGCTGTTCCGTTCTAACTATTATGAGCTTTACCGCATTCCTTTCAGCAGGCTCGAGATAGAATTCAGTGACCGGAGCAGACTTTTAGTAAGAAAGAAACTGCATCTGGATGAACTTAGCCCCATCAACGCCGAAAACAGTAGTTATCGTGAGCTGGCATTCGAATGGCTCAAACCCACAAAGAAGAAGGTCCGTTACACGGTCAAACCCATTGATATTGAAGAAGTTTTCTCGACACCTAAGGTCGAGCACATGATACCTGAGCTTGAGAAGATAGATGATAACACCTGGGTCCATTTTACCACGCAGGAAAAGCTCACATCCGAGGAGGTCATGAGCCTTTTCAGTGACAAGCTCCCACAAAAGAGAAAGGACGAACCTGCATGGCTCAGGGAAGTGCTGGCTTCCATCAACATCTGTTTCATTAAGACACAACGACTGCTGAGTATTTCGTTCTCCCAATCCGTAGAGACAGAAAGAAGGACCTCCGTCATACCTTCCGTGATAAGCTATTCCGATGAACTTGCAGCCTCCATGCAGAAGAAACTTGCAGAATATGCAGCACTTTCGCAATCCCTTGATCGTACATTCCCTTCGAGACTACTAAAGACGGACAGTAAACAGTTGGATATATCCATAGAAGAACTAAAGGTCGAACTTACCGAACTGGAAGATAAAAGAAAACAACTGATCGAGGCAGGATTTATTGAGGCAGAAGGCGGTCTCGACATTGAAGAGATCACAGATATCGATGATAGCAACAGGAATTTTCTCCAGCTTTACATAGAAGATGTCAAACAAAAGCTCAGCGTATTCAATGATCTTACTCAAAGGATAGACCTTCTTATAAAAATAATCAATTGCCGATTCCTTTACAAGAAGCTCTCGGTCAGCAAAAAAAATGGTTTTGTTTTTACAACGGCAGAAAACATGCCCCTTTCACCGACCAAGCTCTCATCCGGAGAACAGCAGGAACTGGTACTGTTCTACGAGCTGTTGTTCCATGTAGAACCTGAAGCTTTGATACTTATTGATGAACCCGAAATATCACTACATGTCCTATGGCAACAACAGTTCCTAAGAGACTTACAGGCAATAACCCAGCTCGCAGGTTTTGATGTCCTGATAGCCACACATTCGCCACAGATAATTCATGACCGCTGGGACCTTACCGTTGAGCTTAGAGGACGCGATAATGAAGAGATACTTGACAGCTGACGATATCGCGAACAACGTTCGAATGATGCGAACCCAGTTCAGGGGTAGTGTATTGATAATCGAAGGCAGCACCGACATGAGGCTCTACCAGCGATTTGTGGATGATAAAAGATGCAAGGTCATCCCCGCCAATGGCAAGGAGAATGCTATCAAGGTCATACAGATCCTTAAACGTTCAAAGATGGAAGGTGTTCTGACCATCGTAGATGCTGATTTCTGGCGGGCTGACGGAATAAGGAACAAGAATGATAATGTACTTGTCACCGACACCCATGATCTTGAGACAATGCTTATTGCATCAGAAGCACTGAATCGTCTTCTTGAAGAATTCACATCACCGTACAAAGTTGAAGCGCTTCATATGCCCATAAGACAACTCTTGCTCTATACAGCAATGCCATTGGGACTTTTCAGATGGCTTTCCTCCTCTGGCAAAGATAAACTGTCACTCAGGTTCAAGGACATAGATTTTGATCATTTCATGGAAGTACAGCCACTATCGATAAACATCAAACGTCTCATACGAGAGGTGAAGGTCAACTCACACGGACATTCCCTGAACGAAAGAGTCATACGCAAAAAGATCATGAAAATGCTTGATGAGGATCACGACCCCTGGCAGATATGTTCCGGCCACGATGTTGTAGAGATACTGGCATTCGGACTACGTGAGATCTTTGGCAATTTGGATGCACATCATACTAACGAAGGAATAATAGACAGAAGCCTGCGGCTTGCCTATGATATAACAATGTTCAAGAAGACCGAGCTATATAGCTCGATACTGAATTGGGAAGAAGAGAATGTACCTTACATCGTCCTCAGTGAAGCTTGACCAACATCAGAGCTTTGACATCTTCTTGTAATCCAGCACTTTTGAGACAGGGCTTGTTGAGACCAGAATTCCTGCCTCCTCTACAGCAGAGATCATGTTCACTCCAACGCCCACAAGGATACCGGATAACCCCTCTTCCACCGGAGCACCACATAGATCATAAGCTGAAGAGCCAATGTTCATTACATTGCCTATGCCGGAAGCCTCGAGCTGATGTAAGACATCCTTTGCTTTTTCAACTGCGGAAGATGGAATTGTGCGTATGTTGGCAAGGATGCGACCGTTGCCCGTATCAAGCACGTCCAGAACTGAAGTTGCATGTCTTATCATGAATATCTTTACCGGATCAATGGAAGTACCGGAATACGAGATCAGGTCCCTGAATTGTACGGGATCGTTATGCTCCATTTCCAATATGCCGCCATATGCCGGTTTCACAGGAATGCCGTTTCTGAGAAGCACACCGTCATATGTAATACTGCAAACCGTTGCTATACCCACACTGCCTTCAGGCACATATACCCCGGAATCCGAATCCTCTTCGAAGATCTTAATATTAGGACTTATGCACATGCCACCTGATGCAGCATATTTCATGACATCGAGGGCATTATCGAAGTCGTCCTTGTCGAGAGTAGAAAGGTTGACTATCACGTTGCCTTCTTTGGAAAGGGGGTCGTAATCGGTATTATAGATGAGCTCTTCGATCTTTGTGATAACAAAGCCCAAGCGGTCACCTATAAGAGCATCATCGAGTTCTTTCCTGCCGAAAGTGGTGATAGTACGCCCGCTGTAACCGTGTTTTTCAGTAAATCCCCTTTCATCAAGTATCCTTAAATGATAGCGTACGGCACGTTCGCCTAAATTATAACCACGGCTTTGAAGCTCATCGGCAATGTTCCTTGCGCCTATGGGTTTATCGCTTTCGCTGATAACACGCATGATCTCAATTAATTTACGCTGAATCTGTGGATCGGTCATTTATAGGCACCTGATGTGGATTATAGCTCACAGCAATTTCCATTGGCATTGCTCATTTAATTAAAGCAACGGGTATATACCGGACATCAACTTAAAATTAACTATTGCCGGTTATATCTTTCCTGTTTTTAGTATATAAATCATAAGCCATATGCCCATAAAAGCGGCCACTGAAAATCCCATTAAGCCAAAAAAAGGAACACCCCAAATATATGGTTCCATCCCGGTCTGAATAATAAGGGAGGAACCGACGATAATGGCAGATATGATGAAACTGAATGCAAGGCGATTGCTCGAGGAACTTATTTCCGCAACTATACGATCCATCTCATGAGGATCGAATTTGAGATTGAGATATCCTTTTTCTGCTGTTGCAAGTATATGAGATATCTGTAATGGCGCTTTATGCAACATCCTTGCCGTCTGCCAGAGATCACTGTAAAGCGATTCTGCCATCTGCTTTGGTTTCAGACGATTCCGCATGATCGCCTTCGCGTAAGGTTCAGCAACAACGGTCACATTGAAATCAGGTACCATCTGTAATGCGAAACCGCTGACCGTCATCACACCTTTAAAGAGCAATGCAATATTTGGAGGGATACGGATCCTGAATTTTCGCAGCAGGGTCATCATTTCAGCGATCATTTCAGGAGTGTCAAGTTGTTTTAAGGACCTTCCATAATATTTGCTCAGGATATAACCGTATTCTATCTTAAAGGAATGGATGTCCAGTTCGTCCGGAACCATTCCAAAGTCCCTCATAACTTCAAGATATTGTGTAACATCCTCCCTCGTAATGGCAAGAAGAGCGTCTACAAGGAGGTTCTTCACCTCATTGGATATACTGCCCACCATTCCAAAATCAAGGAGACATATACGGCCATCTTCCAGTATAAGAACATTCCCAGAATGCATGTCCGCATGGAAGAAGCCATCCTCGAATATCTGTTTCATGAAAGCCTTGGTTCCGTTCTCCGCTATCTTGTAACGGTCCAGACCCATTTCTTCGAGGGTCTTGAAATTGTCACATTTGACACCATCGATATACTCCATTGTGAGCACACGACGAGTGCTGTATTCCCAATAGACATTTGGAATTACAATGTCAGGATCATTCTCAAAATTTCTGCGGAAACGTTCAATGTTCCGGGCTTCCTGCGTATAGTCCATTTCAGCATGTATGGAGTGGTAGACCTCATCTACAACTTCCACAGGACTGTAAAGTTTCGCTTCTTCCACATGTTCTTCTGCAAAACCCGCCATGCTGTAAAGGATGTCAAGGTCAGACCTTATGACCTTACGGATACCCGGTCTTTGGACCTTAACAACGACCTCCGTCCCATCAAGGAGTTTAGCACGGTGAACCTGACCGATGGAAGCCGCAGCAATAGAACTACTGTCAAATGAAAGAAAAATGTCCTCGATCTTTTTACCAAATTCTTCTTCGACGACCCTTTCGACCTCATCAAAACTAAAAGGCGGCACTTCGTTCTGGAGTTTAGCAAATTCCTCAGCATACTCCTTAGGAATAAGGTCCTGACGCATGCTCATGAGCTGACCGAATTTTACATAGGTAGGACCGAGTTCTTCCAGTACTTTACGTACTCTTTCAGGCCCGGAACACGGACGAGGAGGAGGAGCGAAGCGACCTTTGAATCTCGAACTGAAAGAACCAAGGGACCTGATGCCCATCTGGTCTACAAAATAACCGAACCCATACTTTATCAGGGTATCAATGATGATCCCATAGCGTTTTACCATGGAATACCTGCGTACCAGTTTGGTGGGCATTCGCGATCCGGCCTGCTATCAGATTCTATATGGTAACCTACTGCGAAGTTGCTAATGTATTAAAAAGTAATTAAATGAGTGAAGACGAATTTATTCGTCTTTCACCTTTTCCTTTAACAGGGTTTCAAGATCTTCGATCTTCTTATGGAGAGCATCGATCTCTTCTTTTGTAGCAAGGTCGGACTTACCAAAGATATCCTGCACCTTTTCAGAAACCGCATCTTCGAAGTCTTTCTGCTGTTGTTTTTGCTTTTCGATCAGATCCTCTACGAACTTCTTACCTTCTTCCTTGTTAAACTCCCCCTCCTCAACAAGGTTCTTTACAAGCTCATCGACCTTCTCTTGAGTAATAGCGTACATCCCTAAACCAAAAAGTCCCAATTTCTTTATGCTATCGATCATCAAATTATAACCTCCCGTATAGAGTTTAACTTTTTTATGATATATAGTTTGTTAATAAACAAAAAGAGAGAAAGGAAGAAAGGATGCTCAAAGCAATAAAAGGAACGTTATTGTTCTGCAATACTTTCAAGGGTGTTCTCAAGATAGGTTGCACCACACATCTCAATGAACTTCCCGCAAACATCCCTCGCATCGCCATCCATAATGATCGAGCCATTTTCAAAAAGCACTGCACGGTGTGCCACTTCTTTGACAAAGTCCATGTGATGACTGACAAGTACGATGGTAGTTCCAAAACGTGCGTTTATTCTTTTCAGGGAGTTTGTCACATCCCTTAATGTCACAGGATCAAGGTCTCCAAAAGGCTCATCGAGCATGAGGAACTCGGGTTCTGTTGCAAGAGCAAGGGCAATGTAAGCTCTTACATGTTCACCGCCACTTATCTGGTAAGGGGTCTTGTCAAGAATATCCAGTGGAAGGTCAAGGGCTTCAAATACCGGAACTGCATATTTATCAACATCAGTGTTTGGTATAACAGGGAACAATTTGGAATAAACATCCATTGAAAGACGCATACTATTCAATGTATTCGTTCTTTCAATCTCACCCATGTCTGGAAGGATGTAGATCTTATCAAGCATCTCATCGGAGATACCCATCTCTGCGGCTTTTTGACGTGCAAACTCAAGTGCACCATGCATCTTCATGCTTAGTCTGAAACCAATCTGCTGGCGTACTGTGGAATGCGGAGAAAGTGAGAATTCCTGATGCATTATACTGATCTTTTTCCAAAGTTCCAGACGCTGTCTGGTAAAACTGGATATGTTAACCCACTCATCTTCATGCAAGTAGGAAACTGAGCCTTCCTTTGGCTCTTTCAGGCCTTCCATTATTTTCAAAAATGTAGTTTTGCCTGCACCGGAAGAACCGATGAAACTTACGATCTCGCCTTTATTTATCGCAAGTGATTGGTCTTTTATGTTAAGGACCTCACCCACACGCATCAGGACCAGTCTTTTAGAGATGTTCTCTGCTTTTATGCAGGGACTCTTCTCAGACAATTCAGAGAGCATTTCCTTTGGAGAAAGGTCCTTTAAGAAGTTCTTTAGCACAGTGGCCGGTTTCCCATCAGCAACGACCTTACCATCTTCGATGTATATGACCCGGTCTGCAAGATAAGCATGTACTTCCGGAAGATGTGAGACTACGATAATAGGAATGTTCAGCCTGTCCTTAAGCTGAAGAATAACATCCATGATCTCCTGTTTGGTATCTGGTCCTGTCATGGTGACAGGTTCATCCAGTAACAGAAGACGAGGCTGTGCCGCAAGCTGACGGGCAATTATCAAACGCTGTTTTTCGCCGCCACTTAGCAGACTTGAGGAATGAAGGGCTTTATGGTCAAGGCCTACCAGCCTTAAGTATGCCATCGCCCTCTCATACAGTTCATCGTAAAAAGGTGCATCCGGTTCCGGCATGCCTTCATAGCCTTCATATTGGACATTCAGCCTGCGGATTATATTTTCAATGGCAGGGCCCGCCCATAATCCAAAATTGCGCTGAAAATGAATAGCTGTACTTCTTCCGAGTAATTTTATCCCTTCTGCGCCCGAAAGTTCAGTTATTACAGAACCATCAATTTCAATGCTACCACTGTCGAATGGTTCGGCCCCCCTCAATATCTTGAGGAGAGTGGTCTTTCCACTGCCGCTCTTTCCTGTTATGCCAAGGATCTCGCCATCTGCCACATCAAAACTTATTCCGTTAAGGATGCAGAGTTTGTTTTCGCCAACTTCATAATTCTTTACAATATCAGAAACTCTGAGCATGAGTGAAAACCCCGTTAGAATTCAGGAGATCATTTCTTGATAGCAGAAACAATTTCTTCTATCTTTTTCTTGACATCGTCCGTCTCTTCGACAATAGTACCGGTTACGATCATATCGGCACCGGCATCAGCACATATCTTTGCTGTTCTGCCGTCACGGATACCGCCACCAACGATAAGTTTGTTGTCACCAAGAACGTGTTTTACCGCACCTATGGTTTCAGGAGTGATCGGTTGGTCTGCACCTGAACCCGCTTCAAGATAAGTGTAATGCATCCCCAGATATTTGCCTGCAAGAGAATAAGCAGCTGCGAGCTCTGGTTTGTTGCGTGGAATGAGTTTCGCATCGCCTACCCAGCCAACGGTACCACCGGGCTCGGTTATTATGTAGGCCATGGAAATAGGCTCTATTCCAGATTTATAAACAATAGGGGCGCCCATCACCTGATTCGTTGTGATATAATTGATATCACGTGAATTAAGAAGGCTCATAAAAAAGATAGCATCGGCATGAGTGCTCACGCCGCCGGCATTACCCGGAAAAAGAATAGTAGGAACATCTACCTCTTCCTTTATTTTGATCAGTGTCTGATCCAATGCTACGCCACCGGCTCCTGTAGAGCCACCGATCAGTATGGCATCTGTACCTCCAGCTACAGCCGCTTTTGCAATCTCTGCAGCGGCTTCCGGAGATTGTGATGCTGGATCGATAAGCGTTAAGTGAACTGTACCTTCGCGTTCTGCGATATCGTTGAGGTACTCTTCCACTTGCATAGTTAGGATCAGCCTCTTCTGACTTCCTTGGATTTTACACGTAGATTTTTGTAACCGCACTTTCTGCATCTTGTTGCCCTAACAGCATTGCGGGCACTGCACTTCATACAGATCTTCTTATTGAGGATCCTTTCTTCTGCTTCTGGGAATCTTGCCATGTTCTCACCTTGATTAGTATTATTGAATATGTATGATAATATGTTAGCTTGAATTTGATATACATAAGTATACCGGCTGGCTACATACATTTCAAAACATATAACTGTTTTGGGATAGACAAAGCGCATCCTTAAAACAGATTATAGACGATCTCAACTAAATGCAACAATAATAAAGAGCAAAAAAGGAGATGAATGGCAGCGACCAGACTCCGGCAGACCGGAGTGAAAGCGACTTCCCCAATAGACGACTCCCCAAAGCCACTCTGAAAGCGATTGCGGTGATACCTTGTATGGTTATGGGATCTTACATCCAATACGCACATCACCATCTGATCTACTGCCTCACCATATCATTAAGGATATGGTAATATTAAGTCTGACTCCATCATATTAATACTTACTCCAAATTTACAGAATGTACAAATATATTTTACATTGTTATTAACTGTTGAGATAAAATAATTAAAATTTGATCAAAAAAAGAAAGAAGGGGGAAAAAGAGAAGGAAAGACCACATAGTCTTAATCTTTGAGTGCCTCAACAAGTAACTCGCGTGCCTGACGTGCATCTGCACGTCCTTTCGTCTTTTTCATGACCTGCCCAACAAGGAAATTGAGGGATTTTTCCGCCCCACCAAGATAATCCTGAACAGCAGCTTCGTTCTCCGCAATCGTTTCAGAAACGGCCTCTGTTACGACATCGCCTTTCACCTTAAGGAGACCTTTTTCAGTAACGACCTCCATTGGAGTGCCGCCATTATCAAGGATAGTCCTTATGACATCAACTGCGCTCTGCTCTGTGACCTTATCCTCGCCCACAAGCTTGATGATCTCAATGATATCGTCAGTTGTGAACGAATCGACACTCAGGTCCCTGTAGTTCAGCTCACCCTTGAGCACATCTGCAACCCAGGTACCTGCCACACGAGGGTCTATCGCCGCTGCAACCACCTCATAGAAATCCGCCACACGAATATCAGATGTCAGTGCCTTTGCGTGCATCTCGGTAATATCGTACTCTGAGATCAGCCTGGCACGTTTTGCATCAGGCAGTTCAGGCAGCTCCTCGCGGATAGCAGGAGCCCAGTCAGAAACCCTCATAGGAACGAGGTCAGGTTCAGGGAAATAGCGATAGTCATGTTCGCCTTCCTTGGTCCTCATGGAGATAGTAACTCCCCTTGCCTCATCGAAGTGACGGGTTTCCATTACGACCTCGCCACCCCTTCTCAAAAGATTCTTCTGGCGCATGATCTCGTAGAGGATAGCACGTTCTGCACCCTTATGGGATGAGATGTTCTTGACCTCTGCCCTCTGGCCACCCATGACAGAAACATTGGCATCCACCCTCATGGAACCTTCGAGGTCGCCATTGAACACATCAAGGTAATCAAGGATATTTCTCAACTTATCGAGGTATCTGCGTGCCTCTTTAGGACTTCTCATATCCGGCTCTGAAACGATCTCTATAAGGGCCATTCCTGAACGATTATAATCAATAAGGGTTCCCTTCGATTTCTCAATACTGCCCATGTGAATGAGCTTACCCGGGTCTTCCTCCATATGTGCACGTGTGATCCTCACCACATGCTCCCCATCCTCACCCTCGATAACGACCTTGCCGTTCCCGACTATAGGGAAATCGTACTGGGTCGTCTGGAAACCTTTTGGAAGGTCAGGGTAGTAATAGTTCTTCCTGTGGAACTGGGTCTGCTCCACAACTTCGCAGTTAAGGGCCATCCCTATCTTAATAGCAGATTCAACCGCTCTCTTGTTGATAACAGGAAGTGCCCCGGGAAGCCCCATACAGACCGGACAGACATGGGTGTTCGGCTCAGCATCATGATATTGCGTGGAACAACCACAGAACATCTTGGTATTGAGATTGTTCAACTGAACGTGGACCTCCAGCCCTACCATAACGCCATCCGGATTCTCATATACCATTTAAGCCACCTCCCCAGGTCTTGCTTTATTATGATCGGTATTCTTCTCGAAAGAATATGCCGCACGAATAAGGGTTGCTTCATCGAAATGATTTCCTATGATCTGTAAACCTACAGGCAGACCATCAGAAGAACCACATGGAACCGAGATACACGGAACTCCGGCAAGGTTCATCGGAACAGTGTTCACATCGGTCAGGTATTGGGACAATGGGTCCTCCACCTTCTCACCGATCTTGAATGCAGGCAACGGCATCGTAGGAGCCATTAGAACATCGAAATTTGCAAATGCCCTTTCAAAGTCCTGCTTTACGAGGGTTCGCACTTGCAGTGCCTTAAGGTAATACTTATCCTGATATCCTGCAGACAACGCATACGTTCCAAGAAGGATCCTGCGCTGCACTTCTTTGCCAAAGTTCTCTGCGCGTGTCCTTGATGCCATAACATGCCAGTTCTCACCATCGTTCCTCGGACCGTAGCGAGTACCATCGAAACGTGCAAGATTGGATGAAGCTTCGCTCATGGCTATGGTATAGTAAGCTGCAAGTGCATACTTCGTGTTCGGCATAGAGACATTCTCCCAGGAAGCGCCCATTTCCTCGTACTTGTTGATCGCATCCCACACAGCCTTCTCGGTACCGCTGTCAACGCCTTCGCCGAAATATTCATCCGGCACACCGATCTTAAGACCCTTCACATCATCGACCAGTGCAGCCTGATGATCGATCTTTTTATCAATGGAAGTACTGTCACGGGCATCATACCCGCCGATCACATCCATGACGGCTGCGATATCCCCCACACAGGTCGCCATGGGACCTATCTGTTCGAGGGAATTCGCATATGAGATCAGGCCATAACGTGAAACTGCACCATAGGTCGGTTTAAGACCTACAACGCCACAGAACGCAGCCGGACATCTTACAGAACCGCCTGTATCGGAACCAAGGGAAATAGGAGCTTCACCTGCTGCAACCACTGCGGCACTGCCACCGGAAGAACCTCCAGGAACTCTTTCATGGTCCCAGGGATTAAGAGTGACACCATAGCAGCTTGACTCGGTGGATGTACCCATGGCAAACTCGTCCATGTTAGTCTTGCCTAGGATAACCGCGCCAGCCTCTTTCAATCTCTCGATAACATGTGCATCATAAGGAGGAACATAACCTTCCAGTATCTTCGAACTGCACGTTGTTGCAAGCCCTTTTGTAGAAATGTTATCCTTGATAGCAATAGGAACCCCGGCAAGAGGACCAGCGACTTCACCTTTATCGACCATCTTTGCAGTATCCAGTGCACCATCAGAGGTACAAGTGTATCCATTGATACTACTTTTTCCGATGAGCTCAAGGTATGAAGCGGTCACTTCTTCTGCGGAGGTCGCAGCAATTTTCTCTTTAACATCTGAAATGCTTAACCATTTAGTCATTCTCCACCTCAAATGATCCTAGGCGCTTTGATATAGCCGTCCTTTTCTTCAGCAGTGTTCGTCAGCACATCTTTCTGGTCAAGTGACGGTGTGACAACGTCCTCCCTGAATACGTTCATGATATCTGCCACATGGTATGTAGGTTCGACACCGTCAGTGTCCACTTCGTCAAGCTGACCAAAATAATCCAATACAGAACTTAACTTCACAGCGTAGTCTTCTGCCTCTGCATCATCTATCTCGATGCGAGCAAGCCATCCTACGTGTTCTACCTCGTCTTTTGTGATCATAAGGAATTCCTCAGTAATTGGAATAATAAAACATAGTGTGTTCTAATATGACTGATAGAAATCAAGTACATAATATTAATATGTTGGGTTGATACGGGGCCAACTGCCCCATCAGGTCATGCCTATAATATGATGAGCATGCGCACCAAATCATTGATTAGATAATATATAAGTAGTAGCATGACTGACTGTTAATTAGGAATGGAAAGAAAAGGTGGTACTTACCATGAGAACATCGAACTTCAAACTGGAACTTGTGGATTCCATATGGGGAACCATTAAACTTTCTTTTGTGGAAGTTGAAGATAAGGACGAAAAGCCCCCTTGACGCAGACTTGCTCTGACGCAGGCGCATAACAAAAGCATAATGATATTGTGAAATAAGGACGAAATAAAAAAAATCCATTCAGGAAATTTCCCGAACAGATGGTCTCACAGGATGAGTTGTAACAAGATATCGATCACAGCATATCCTGCACCTTATCTATTTTAAAAAGACTACTGCGGTCCATTTTGCCATCTGTACTTATATTTATAGAAAACGCCAGTGTAGAATCACTGTTCTCGACCGGCTGTAAATATAGCAAGGTCATATCTTCCATGTTATCACCATCTTTTCAAACCTCCTCATTTTATAATACCCCCATTAATTGGACCTATTGTAGCCATGCCCGGAATAAATGCGATACAATCGATTTCTTTTGACGCTGCCATCCTCTTTCACTATAGACGAGAAGACAACCGCAGGATCAATTCCCTTTTGTGGACTATACAGCAAGACATTGTTCAAAAGATTTTCACATTTCTCAACCATAGTATTACCCCTCCAAATACTGAATTTCATCCCAGCTACTTTTAAAAGCAGTACAGGAAAACCTAAAAGGCAGGGAATATGGATTTACGCTTTGTAAGTATCCACAGACCCCCAAACTAACCTTAAAACTAAGTTAGCTATCTCAGTATAAATAGTATTGTAAATGGATAACTATTATTATCTATGAGAATAACATATCATGCAATATATTCAAACAATTACAAAGAGATAAAGACGATAGCCACCAGAGCCAGAACCACACCCATCCATTGCTTCAGAGCAAGCCTTTCCTTCAGGAAGATCCATGCAAGCAACACAGTGCTGCCGGGATAAAGAGATGCAATGACCGTGGCGATATCGACCCTTCCTATCTGGGAGGCAAGTGCAAAGAAAAGATTTCCCCCTGCATCGAATATTCCTGCAAGGATGATCAACGGAAGGGCTCCACGAGTGGGGATGCCCCGGGATCTTGTGAGAATTGAGATCAGCAGTATAGTTATGACCGAAGATAACTTTGCAACAGTAAGAGGCCAGAATACAGCATCCTCACTGAACATATCAACTGAAATAAAGAAGATACCAAAACCTACCCCTGCCAACAGAGGTAGCACAATGTCCTGCCTTCTTATGTCACCGTTGTCATCACTGCTGCTTATCAGCCACATTGCTACAAGGGCTACCATGAACCCCGCCATCTGATAGACCGAAGGCAACCCTTCCTTAATAGCACCATATATCACCGGCAAAGCTACCGTGATGATCGCAGAGACAGGAGCAACCACTCCCATCTTTCCCTGCGAAAGGGCACGGTATAAAAAGACAAGACCAAGGCTTCCTGCCACACCTGCAACAAAGCCCCAGAAGATACCACCACCCCGTGGGAACTGTTCTGAGAAAACGATGGCCAGTATTGGAAGCAGTATCAGACCTACAGCCTGCATTAGAATTACAACAGAGTACTCACTGGTACGCTTTGAAGCAAAACCTCCTCCGAAATCAGCCGCACCCCATGCTGCAGCGGAAGCAAGACCTAAGAGAATGACAAGGAATTCAGCGGGGATCATTTTAGTAACTCCTGATAAAGCATCGGGCCTTTCCGGCTAAATTCCCTCATTTCTATAAATAGATTCTCACAAGCGAAAAACAAAGAATCGATACCAGTACATTGTTCATTGATAGCAGGTATCAAACAGGAAACTGGTCCTTTATATAGCAGTATCATTAATGTAGTTAATATCCTAATGATACTTAACTGATGCAGCAAAAAGGAGAGAACAAAATGTATTGCTATCAATGCGAAGAAACCATAAACGGACAATCCTGTACCAAAGCCGGAGCATGTGGAAAGACAGCGGATGTCGCAGACCTCCAGGACCAACTTATATACGTCCTCAAGGGGATCGCATATTATAATCAGAAAGCAAGAGAGAATGGGATCAAAGACAAAAATGTCGATAGTTTCCTCATGAAAGGACTATTCTCAACTGTCACTAACACCAATTTCAGTTCAAGTGATTTTAATAAGTTCATCACGGAAGGCATCTCACTGAGAGAAAGCATCAAAAAGAACCTCACAACAAGGAACATCGACCTTGGAGAAACAAAGGACCTGTCCTTTGGTGAAAAGGTAAAAGCAACTCTTGGGGTAAGCCATCCGGAGACAAGGTTCACCATCCCGGAAGCTGCGATCATCAATACTGAAACATTGAAGACAGCAAGCGTGGGAGTTCTTACCACCCAGAACGAAGACATCAGGTCCCTCAGGGAGCTACTGGTCTATGGCCTGAAAGGTCTGGCTGCATATGCACACCACGCAGAAGTCCTTGGATACACCGATGAGACACTATCCGAATTCGCTGAAAAGGCACTTGCTTCAACCCTTGATGACAGCCTGAGCGTTGACGACCTTGTGGGACTTGTTCTCGAATGTGGCAAATATGGTGTCAATGTCATGGCACTTCTTGACAAAGCGAACACGTCCACCTACGGCAATCCTGAACCAACGGAAGTTTTCCTCGGCACAAGGGACAATCCGGGCATCCTCATCAGTGGACACGACCTTAAGGACATGGAGCAGTTGCTCAAACAGACCGAAGGCACAGGTGTCGATGTTTATACCCACGGCGAGATGCTTCCTGCAAACTACTATCCCGCATTCAAGAAATATGACCACTTTGTCGGAAACTATGGCGGTTCATGGTGGAGCCAGAAGAGCGAATTCGAAAAGTTCAATGGACCCATACTCATGACAACCAACTGTCTTGTTCCTCCAAAGGCCAGTTACATCAACAAAGTTTACACCACAAGCGTAGTCGGTTTCGATGGGGTCAAACACATCGATGCTAAAGAGGATGGTACAAAGGACTTCTCCGCCATCGTGGACCAGGCAATTGCATGCCAGCCCCCTGAACAGCTTGAAGACGGTACTATCGTCGGAGGATTTGCACACGCTGCAGTTCTCTCTGTGGCAGATAAGGTCATCGAAGCTGTAAAGGGCGGAAAGATCACACGCTTTATTGTCATGGCGGGCTGTGACGGAAGGCATAAGGAAAGGGATTACTACACCAAATTTGCAGAAGCCCTTCCTGAAAGTGCGGTCATACTGACAGCAGGTTGTGCAAAATACCGTTACAACAAACTGAACCTTGGCGACATCGATGGGATCCCAAGGGTTCTGGACGCAGGACAGTGTAATGACTCGTATTCCCTTGTGGTCATTGCACAGAAGCTTGCCGAAGCTTTCGGTCTTGAGGACATAAACGACCTGCCGGTATCATACAACATCGCATGGTACGAACAAAAAGCAGTACTTGTATTGCTTGCACTGCTCCACCTCGGTGTCAAGAACATAACCCTTGGACCTACACTGCCTGCATTTGTGTCCCCGAATGTCCTCAACGTCCTCGTTGAGAACTTTAACATCTCCCCCAACACAACAGTTGAAGAGGATCTGAAGAGGCTGCTCTAAGCCTTTTCTTCATTTTCACATCCCATTCATTTCATCCATCCATTACTTCCTTTTTTATTTTTATAGCATATCAGAAAGTTTCACTAATTCTTTTATACTAACATCGACCAATTTATTAAAGTGAGAAAATGTTCAACTTGACCAATTACAACAAAAACTTGATGATACTACTTCTTATTGTAGCCACACTGTTCACGATGATCGGAGCTGCAATGGTGCTGTTAGACTATAATTACTACAATGGTCTGCAATACCTTGTAACAGCAGTAGCTTTCTTTACAACAGCGTATATTATCAAAGTCGGAAAACTGGATATAGAGATTGCTACGGACAGCAAACGCACCCAATTCATAGCAGGCCTTATGATCACAGTTGTTGCCCTGAACATTACATTTGTCGCCCTGAGCATTAAAGGGCTTTTTTGGGCGGTAGGAATTGCCGTATTCATAATAAGTATATATAACATCTACAAAAAGTGAAATGCTTCAATTGACGATAACTTTCGAAAAACTGATATATCCCAGTGGCAATAGCCAGTGAAGCATAAAACATAAAAATGGCGATCAACGATGAAACCTGAAATAAAAGCTGAACTCCTTGCTATTGGAAGCCTTGACATAGAACAATCCCTTCTGGGTAAGATAACAGTACCTACTGCCGGTCCCGGAGCAGGGAAAACGGCTTTTTTCTTCCGTTCAGGCGACCAGAGGGTCAGACTTGCTTTGAACAAGGATTCCCCACTCAAAGCAGTTGAAGAAGGAAATGAGATAGTCATATTGAAAGATGGAAAAGAACTTGCAAGAGGGCAGATAGAGGATGAGCTTATTCACTGCCCTGACCAGGCATACATCAACATGACAGAGAAGTGCATCTACGATTGTAAGTTCTGTCCGGTCCCTAAACTTAACGGCAAAGTGAAGACAATAGAAGAGATAACAGAGCTTATAGGGAAGGCGAATGCCAGCGGTAAGATGAAAGCCATTTCGATAACATCCGGAGTGGACGAATCAGCGGAAAAGGAACTCGAAAGAGCACTGGAAGTCATTGATGCTGTTAAGGAGTACAACGTACCCATAGGTGTTTGCATCTATGCAACCTCGGATTCTAACAAAAGATTGAAAGCTGCCGGCGTGGACGAAATAAAATATAATGTCGAAACAATGGACAGACCGATCTATAGGGAGGTCTGCGGGGACCAGGACCTTGAGCCGATACTGGATGCACTAAGGGAAGCTGTGGAAGTGTTCGGCAAGAACAAGGTCTGTGCGAATTTTCTAATCGGTCTTGGGGAAACCGATGAAAGTGTTGAAAGAGGAATACGTGAGCTGGCTGCAATCGGAGTTGTACCCATATTGAGACCTGCGAGCAAACATCCATTGCGTGAGGGAGAAGTGTTCATTGAAAGACCTTCAAAGGAAAGGTTGCTCAAGCTTACAAAGATGCTTCGGGAAGTACTGGACGAATACGGACTCCGTGCTGACACTTTCAAAACAATGTGCCTTCCATGCACAGGCTGTGACCTGAATCCACACAGTGACCTCGTAGAAGAATAACTTAAAGGGTGCCATGACAAATGAACAAAATGGTGCCACATTCGAGGCATCCATAGAAATGACCGAGAAGGACCTTGAATTTGCAAAACCTCCAATATCAGTGGAGACCATAGTTAGCACATTTAAGAAGTATGACCTTCGATACATTGTCATTTTTGCGGATAACATGTTCTATGTTGCTCAACAGGACCTGCAGCCATATCATCCCATGTATGTAGATGACTCATATCCCGAAGACATTGAACTGATATTCGATCTTATGACCGTTGAGAGAATACGGAAAATTGAATACATCAACGGAGTGCTCAAAAGAAGAACATCCTGATGCTTGAGGACACGATAAGATATAATACCGATAAGTTACAAACATTAAGAACAACATGATCGAAAAATTATACAAGAGACCTACTACATACGTTGTTATAATCGGATTGATCTTAACAGTGTACCTATTCAGTACCTTATTGAATTTTGCGGATGAAGGTAACCTTGTAATGGTACTATTGACAAGTGTTTCCATAGGAATTGTAGCATTCTTCATTACAAGGACCTTAAGCCACCAGAAACAGATCGATATTTACAAAAAATGATCATTTTATCTTGATCAGGTGGACAAAGGCCCTACAGTGAATCTTTCCACGGGTTGGCTCGATATCCACAGCTTTCTTTTATTTTGAGACCCCTTTGCTGTACACATCATCTTGAAGAAGTGTTCTTTATACTTGCTTTTTTACCACAGTGAGCTTTCATGTATTCACCCTTCTAGATTCTGGATCAGCACCTTTGGAAGGACCTAAATGCATGACAATGACCGGTTGTGTGTATTTTGTGGAAAACCATCCAAAACTTTAAATGTTTTAGTAACATTAATCTGTACCAACACAAGAGTACACATTATTTAATGTGATCACTTTAGTAACAATACGATCATAAAATTGAAATTATGTCCTCACGAAAAGATACAGGTGAGCATTATGGATGATTTAGAGAAGATCAGACAACAACGATTGGAACAGATCAAAAAGGGCCTTGAAGCTAAAGCGTTCCCGGATGCACCCATACATGTTACGGATGCGGATTTCAATGAGTTCATATCAAAGTACCCCATCACTGTAATTGACTGCTGGGCAGAATGGTGTGGACCTTGCAGAAAACTTATTCCCATTATTGATGCCCTTGCAAGAGAATATCAGGGAAAGATAGTTTTCGGGAAATTGAACACTGATGAGAACCGGATGGTCGCAAGGAATTTTAATATAACAGCCATTCCAACACTTTTGGTCTTTAAAGACGGAAAAGCTGCTACCCAGATAGTAGGAGCACTCCAGAAAGAACAACTCGTTGAACGCCTTAACAGATTCATACAGTGACCGGAAGAGAAATAATGTCCCACAAACCAAGAATTGCAGAAAATCCCGGTGTCCGACTCCTTGACCTAAAATCAAGCTCAAAACCATTTTTCATAGTTGCTTCTGTGGAAGTTGGTAACACCACTACGAAGTGTATACTCACAGCTACCAATATGGATGAAGGTAAGACATATCTTGTTACCAAGACCGTGAAGATGACAAGGGATGTCAGGCCTCCAAAGGAAGGAGAGACCATTTTTGGCAGAACTCTCAATGGAATAGAGCTTACACGTGAGTCCGTGTCAGAACTTGTCAAGAACACATTGATAGAGGCAGTGAAAAAGGCAAACCTGGACATAAAGACCGATATAAATTTCGTTGTCCGCTCAACCGGAGTTGTTGCCGGGTTCGATACTCCCGAAGAAGTAGGAGAGTTCATTAAAGCGCTTGCTGATGGCTGTCTTCTTGCAGGGGTACCTCCTAAGAACATGACACCACCAATGGGAATTGATAACATACCCGACAAATTCCGAAAACACAGCAAACTTGACAAAGTGTTCTTTGACGGTGCTGTCGCTAGTGTACTGCCACCAACCGGAGCTACCGGAGTAGAAATAGTTGCAAACGAAATGGAGGGCGAACTTGCGACCGCGGGCATCAAAGAAGGTGCCAAGTGGGTGGATGTGGATTTCCGTAACCCCTGCATGTCAATGGACTTTGGTACGACCCTCGATGGCAGGATAATCAGCCCTGATGAACCCTATGCAAAGACCATTGGTAATTTCTGTGGATTTGCAGGTGCTATCCCGGATGCCATGATAAAAGGAACCGGTTCAGTAGATAAGAAAGTTGGAACCGCCCTTGATGTTTTCAAGGATGTGCATACGGATAAGCTCACATTGCTTCTTAAAGGCAAAAAGATACATGAGTACGCAAAGAAAGCTCTTGAGTATATCATAATCGAGAAGGTTCCTGAAAATAGGGACCGTTACGGGAGTGTACCGGTAAACCCTAAAGCTGCAAAAGAGATCAATGTCGTGCTTATCGGCTGTGACGTGGGAGTGAACGGTTCAGATTTCGATAAATTATCAGGGATAGGCGGAGAGATATACGACAAATTTGGTCTGAAAGTGCTTTTTGCTGTCATTGATGAGGTAATGGCACAGGTGATCTACCAACTTGTCAGTGTCGCAAAGGAAAAAGGACTCGTTTTCCCGGAAACCACAATAGGCATCACCGGAAGAGCCGGTATCAGTGGCGACAAGTCTAAACTTGCACTGAAATATCTTGACAGGCTCGGCCTTCATGAGAAGATCGAAGAGAACGTTGTTTTCGTTGATGATGGCCTTGCAAGGGGTGCAGCGGTCATGGCAAGATGTATGAACTCCCTTGGAACCACATTCAATCCACTCGGAGGGCATCGCGGTGGGAGATGTATTCTCGGGAATAGGATCAAACTTCAGAACAAATGATCGAAACGACAGACATGCAAATGTTTGTCTGCGATTCTTTTATTTGGCATTGGTATTTAAGTAGAGTTTTTATGTTATTAGGACCTATATTTATGCATGAACTGTCCCAGGTGCAAGAGCTCCAATCATAAAAAGAACGGTAAAATCGATGGACGTCAACGCTACAAATGCC
>NZ_JAGSOI010000024.1 GCF_023684405.1 Methanococcoides seepicolus
CACGATATATTGTTGTTGTTTTAGCCATGAAGACTGGATAAGTTCTAATAAGCTAATGATGGCTATTTGTTGCAGAAAAAGTAGTGGAGTTAATGAAAAATGGAATAGGTTTTTAAGTTAACTTTCTAATTTGAGATTCTCTATTGAAGTATCAGACTTTTTTAATATGGACCTTCCATATGTTATTTTCTTCTTTGTCGATACCAAGAATGGTATGTCCTTCGTTCTTCACACTTTTAGGAACATTTGATACCGCAGGTGCATAATCAAAGATAACTGTGAGACGGTCACCAGTTTCCAGTTCTTCTAACTGCAATTTGGTTTTTACGAAAGTAAAGGGACAAATCTCCCCCCTGAGATCTAATTCTATTGATTCTTCAGCCATATTTCCACCTTTTATATTATTATTTGAACAAAAATAGCTCTACCTGTAAAGATATAAGAACTAAGATATAGGCAAATAAAGACGGATTCTCCATACATGCATCAATGCAAAATCAACGAAACAAGGCGATTTGGTGCATTTTGCCGATATATTTATATATTAGAGAAGCACACTCACAATTGCGACTTCACAATAGTGAACCGTCGCAACATCTCAAACCAGAGATATTAATAATATACATTATACAAAGGAGAAATGATAATGAGGGATCGATTTTGTTGAAAATTACAAGGAAAGCGTACAGGTAAAGAAAAACATCGAAGAGCCAAACGATAAATATCTGAGGAAGGCGATCGAAGGGCTACCCCCTTCTGCAAAACTTGTCTTCAAAGTACTGGAATACGGCGGTCTTCTGACACAGAAAGAAATTGCTGAACAAAGTTATCTTCCACCACGTACTATCAGATATGCTTTGGGTAGGTTGAAAGATGAGGATTTCCTACAAGAAAGGTTTTACTTCAAGGATGCAAGGCAAAGCCTGTATGGTTTGAAGAATAAACCTGACATGTATGAAGAAACAAAGATCCCCGTAAACTCCGAGATCAATTCTGCCATATTGGGCATAAATTCGGAAAAGTATGAATTATCAGCTGTATAAATGTGGGATAGGTATTCAATATCCCATTGAACATATAGCATAGGAAAGAAAGTTGCACTGGGAATCTCTCGCAGAAGTTCTGTGAAATAATTTCCAGTAAACTTTCTGCAAATTCTATTTTTATAATTAATTATCCAGGTTCATCAGTGATCCTGACAGACATGCAATGGTATTAGAATCATATTAGTGACAAAGAAAAGCACAGATCCATCTGTCCATAAAGGGTTGCTGATACTCAACAATTAGAACATCATCCAGAGAAATGATTCAATAGATACTAGCTACTAAAGCAATTGCATTCAAGCTCATTGAAGATAGATCAAAAAAATAGAACATTAGCAATGATATTAAGATAATAAAAAAAGATATACACCAGTCGGGAATCGAACCCGAGTTCGAGCGTTGGCAACGCCCGGTGATAACCGCTACACTACTGGTGTGAATTGATCCTGGTGCCCAGACCCGGATTCGAACCGGGGACAACTGCCTCTTCAGGGCAGCGCTCTCCCACTGAGCTACCTGGGCTGTGAGAGCATCCGATAATAGTCGTTTTAATATTAAAACCTATCGAATGGCACGAAGATTTGTGGTGGGCCCGCGGAGATTCGAACTCCGGACCTCCGCCATGTCAAGGCGACGTCATGACCAGCTAGACCACGAGCCCATGTTGCTTATTTGTTGCCCAGTATATTTGGAACCTGAACAACGCTTCTGTTTCGTTTTTGCTTCAAACCATGTTGCTTGAAGCAAACTCTTATAACAGAGTTAAGCTATAAAAACTTTATCACTATAGCCTATTTTCAAACATCTTTAGGATCAATGTCCAAATAACTGAATATCAGTAATTATCCGCATCAATAGACGTAATTGAAGGAGCATCGCCACAAACAGGACATTTCGGATTCTTACGCACAGTGATCTCATCAAACCTCATTCCCAAGGCATCGTAATAGATCATGCGTCCCACAAGCGGCGCCCCAAGGCGCACAAGGTGCTTGACAACCTCCGTAGCCTGCATGGTACCGACAACTCCCGGAAGAATACCCATGACACCAGCGTCCCTTGCAGCATCTGTAGAGGGTGAACGTGCGAATATACAGCGATAGCAAGGGCCATCGTGTGGCAATATAGTCATCACCTGCCCTTCGAACATGAAAATACTTCCATGGAAAAGGGGCTTTTTCTGCAACACACAAGCATCGTTCAACAAATAGCGTGTGGCAAAATTATCAGAACAATCGACCACAACATCATAGTCCTTAATGAGACCCTCCACATTATCAGGCCCAACACGCATCTCATATGCTAGTACATTGATATCCGGATCCAGCCTTTCGACATATTCCTTTGCAGAACTCACTTTTGGCTTGCCGAGATTTCCCGCATGGATGACCTGTCTTTGAAGATTGCTCATCTCCACAACATCATCATCCACAATTCCAAGTGTACCAACCCCCGCAGCAGCAAGATACTGTATCACAGGTGAACCGAGTCCGCCTGAGCCAATACACAAGACACGGGATGACAGAAGCCTCTTCTGCCCCTCCTCACCCATCTGCTTCATGACAATGTGCTTTGCATAGCGTTCTTTTTGATCTGGTGAAAGGTTCATATCCAGTCTATACAATAAAGATAATATAAATAAGCAAGTGGTTACGGCCGCATATTTGTCATGGTTTATAATTGTAATTAAAAACGGTTATATATTGGAACTTTGCTAAGAGAGGAGACATGGATTCATTTAATGCAATAACGGCAGCTATATTCCTGCCGTTTATATTTGCCGGGTTGGTACCCGTCATGGAAAAGCTGTTAAAGCAACGTGTCGGCTGGTTTGCAGTCGCTACAGCCCTTACCTGCTTCATACTCATTGGGATAGCAGCACCAGATGTCATCGGAGAAGGACACATAGTTCAGGGAACGATCTCCTGGATGCCTTCAGCAGGAGTGGACTTTACCATATATGCAGACGGACTTGCAATGATGATCGGATTTATCGCATCCGGCATAGGTGTCCTGATCATGTCCTATTCCAATGGATATATGTCCAAAACAGAAGACCTAAAACGATACTATCAGTACCTCTTACTATTCATGGGTTCCATGATAGGAATGGTCTTTTCTGGAAACACCATACAGCTCTTCATCTTCTGGGAACTTACCAGCATCACCTCCTTCATGCTCATCGGATACTGGAGGCACAAACCCGAATCCATATACGGTGCCACCAAATCCTTATTGATCACAGCCTCCGGCGGACTTGCAATGCTTGCAGGTTTCCTTCTACTCGGAAACATCACCGGTTCATTTGATCTGGCAGCCATATTGAATGATCCACAGGTGATAAACGCCATAAAGGAACACGAGCTCTTCCTTATAACACTTATACTCATATTCATTGGTGCAGCAGCCAAATCTGCACAGGGACCGTTCTACATCTGGCTACCCAATGCAATGGAAGCCCCCACGCCTGTCAGTGCATTCCTTCATTCCGCAACGATGGTAAAAGCAGGTATCTACCTTGTCGCAAGGATACACCCTATATTCTCAGGAACAGAAGCATGGTTCATCCTTGTAAGCGGCACAGGCATCATCACAATGCTAGTAGCCGGATTTCTGGCATTCAGGCAGACAGATATCAAAGGTATCCTTGCATACTCGACCATCAGTCAGCTTGCATACATGATGACAATGTACGGCTACACCACACACCACGAACCTGGCATTGGTGTCGCAGCAGCTACATTCCACCTTCTCAATCACGCCACGTTCAAAGCCTGCCTCTTCCTTGTCGCAGGAATAGTGGCACACGAAGCAGCCACAAGAGACATACGAAAGCTCGGAGGTCTGCGGCGTGAGATGCCCATAACTTTCATAATAGCGTGTATTGCCGGCCTTGCCATGGCGGGGATACCGCCACTTAACGGTTTCCTCAGCAAGGAAATGTTCTACGAGTCCTCCCTGGAGATGGGAGCCTCGCTAGGCGGTATATTCACATTCCTGATTCCCGCATTTGCCGTACTCGGAGGAGTTTTCACATTCGCCTACTCGATAAAGCTCATTGATGGGATATTCCTGGGAGAACGTGACAAAGACGCTATCCCACACCATATACATGAACCACCAATGACAATGCTGATTCCACCAGCATTTCTGGCGTTCCTCGTAATACTGTTCGGAGTCATCCCATCAATACCCATACATCATATCATCGAACCGGCAGTATCAGGCATCCTTCTGGAAACTGCACATCTGCACATAAAGCTGTGGCATGGGTTCACCGCGTCCCTGATGATGACCATCGTGACATTCATACTGGGTATCCTGATATACACAAAATACGACAGGATAGCAGCATGGCAGGATAACTTCAACATGAAGAACCCCTGGATAAGCATCAATTACTATTATGACCGTGCAGTTGATTCCGCGAAAGGCAATGCATTCAGGTTCTCCTCGAGAAGCCAGACAGGAAGTATAAAGCTCTACATGAGCGCTATGCTCCTGCTGATGATAGCACTGATAGCGATTCCGGCTGCGATACTTGCAACCAATATAGTGCCATCACAACTGAACTTCGACATACCACCCTATGAAGCGATACTATTAGTGCTACTCATTGTAGCGGCACTCTCAGCAGCAATCCTGCCAAAATATCTGCCGGCCATCATTGCGCTCTCAGCCCTTGGCTATGGTGTCAGCCTGCTGTTCATATATCTGAAAGCACCTGACCTTGCCTTGACACAAGTACTGGTAGAAACCCTATCCACCATAATATTCCTGCTTGCAATAACCAAAATACCCCAGAAATATAAGGAAAAGATATCCTTTTCGGTATTCACAAGAGACATACTGATCGCAATAACCGTCGCCGCAAGTGTATTTGTATTACTCCTCAATACGACACAAGGCATAGTTGATCCTTTTGCATCACTGTCCCACTATTTCATCGATAACAGCCTCCTCCTTGCAGGCGGTCACAATATCGTCAATGTCATAATCGTAGACTTCAGAGGCTACGATACCCTGGGAGAGATAGCGGTAATGTGCCTTGCAGCACTCGGTGTCTATAACCTTATACACAGCAGGAGCGAGGAATAATGACGACCATAATAACAAAGACCATCACAAAGATATGCATCCCACTGGTGATCCTATTCTCCATCTCCCTGCTACTGGCAGGCCATAACAATCCAGGCGGAGGATTCATCGGCGGCGTTATGTTCGCTTCAGTGATCGCATTTGCATATGTTGTCTTCGGATTGAGATACATAAAGACATTCTTCAACCCGGATTGGGCCAAATGGTTTGGTTTCGGCCTGACACTTGCCTCCTTAACGGCATTTTCGGCCATGATGTTCGGGCACAACTTCTTCAGAAGTGCAGTGGAATTCGTGCACCTGCCCCTTTTCGGAGAGATAGAGCTTGTATCTGCCGGTCTTTTTGATATCGGCGTCTATTTTGTAGTGATAGGTTCACTGCTATTCATATTCAAAAACGTAGGTGACGATAATGAATAATTTTTTACTTACCCTCACCATATCCATACTATTTGGAATAGGAACATTCCTGATACTCAGGAGAGACATGATAAAGGTCATCATCGGGCTGTCAGTACTGTCCCATGCTGTGAACCTGCTGATAGTATCAGCCGGTGTATTCGAGAACGGAAAAGTACCCATAATAACCGGCTCAGGACACGGCGGAGAAATAACAGGCACCATCTACAACGACAATCTTGCAGAAGGGATATTCGCCCCCTTAGTTTCCGCAGGGTCACATGTCGAATTTGTAGACCCGCTCGTACAGGCACTCGTACTTACAGCCATTGTCATCAGCCTTGCAACGACTGCATTCATACTTATCCTCGCATACAGGATATACGAGGAATACGGAACTACCGACATACGTGAACTGAGGAGGTTGTGGGGATGAACATATCAATGACACACCTGCCCATCCTCCTGGTAGCAGTACCGATACTGATGTCCGCACTTATGATATTCCTGCGCTCTAATGCAAATGTGCAGAAATGGCTCAATGTCTCGGTCTCGTTTGCCATGATGCTGATAAGCATTATACTGCTCCTGCAGGTCTGGAACGGAGGAATTCAGGTCTACGAGGTAGGAGAATGGGGTAAATATGGAATTGTGCTTGTAGCAGACCTATTAAGCTCAGGAATGGTCGTGCTAAGCTCGTTAGTGTCCTTCCTTGCATTGCTCTACTCACTTGATTACATTGAAGGCAAGTCATTGAACTCGACCTACCACTCCCTGTTCAACCTTCTTGTGGCAGGTCTTAACGGAACCTTCCTCACAGGTGATATTTTCAACATGTTCGTATTCTTTGAGATACTGCTGTTGTCCTCCTGCGGACTTGTCATCGCCAACGAAAAAGGAGGCGTGACAAAGAGTTCCGACAAGATGGAAGCCACTTTCAAGTACCTTATACTGAACATGATAGGCTCCATTGTCATGCTCATTGCAGTAGCTTCTCTTTATGCCACAGTGGGCACCCTTAACATGGCAGACCTATCGGTCAAGATAAGTGCCATGACAGCTGCCGGAACACTTCCATGGCATACATACGCCATTGCACTCTTATTCATAGTTGTCTTTGGAAATAAGGCAGCCATCTTCCCAATGCATTATTGGCTCCCCGATGTACACCCCACAGCACCTTCACCCATCAGTGCCATGCTTAGCGGTGTTATGATAAAAGTAGGAGCCTATGGGATCCTGAGGGTATTCTTCCTTATATTCAGGGATGCATTGTTCCTGCTTCAACCCACAATCATCCTGCTTGCACTTGTGACGATCATAATCGGAGCAGTTTCCGCAGTAGGACAGAACGATGTCAAAAGACTGCTTGCATATTCAAGTGTAAGCCAGATAGGATATATATTCCTTGGAATTGGCATCGGTTCAGTCTATGCCCTGACAGCGGCACTTGTATATCTGGTCAACCATGCCATCGCAAAGTCCATGTTGTTCCTGACATCCGGAGGCATAATCCACCATGCAGGCACAAGGGACATGCGTCAGATGGGAGGTATGAACAAGACCACGCCGATTATGAGCGTAGCATTCCTCATAGGCGCAATGTCGATCGCAGGCCTTCCCCCAATGGGAGGATTTATAGCAAAGTTCATTCTCTTTGATGCAGGACTCCGTGCAGAATACTACATACCCGTCGCCATTGCACTGTTCTTTGCAGTGTTCACCCTGTTCTATATGTTCAGGGCATGGTTGTTGATGTTCTGGGGAGAGACCAGAGATGTTGAAGAATATGGTGAATATTCCTCACACAAACCATCGCTGATGATTGCCCTTCCGATAGTGAGCCTTGCAGCCCTCGCATTTATCTTCGGGGTCTATGCAGAACCGCTCATAGCCCTTGCACAGGCGATCGCGGAACAACTTATCGATCCGCAACCATACATTGATGCAGTTATGACGAGGGTGGTCCGATGAAACGATATATCCTTTACTCAATGTTCCTTGGGCTTATCTGGTGTTTTGTTCACGGAACGGTAAACTTCAACAACTTCCTGATAGGGGCATTACTTGGCCCTATCGTTATCAGACCTTTCAGATCACTCTATGGATTTGAGAACAAGATCTCCTATCAAAAAGTAATAAGGAAGATACCGAAGTTAATGAGGTACTTCTACGTACTTTTCATAGAGATCATCAAAGCCAATATAATGGTAGCCAAGATAATCCTTCAGCCAAAGATGGACATAAAGCCGGGGATAATTGCGGTCCCGATCCGTACAAAGACAAATACGGGAATAACTGCCATCGCCAATACGATCACACTTACCCCGGGAACACTAACAATTGATGTTTCAGACAACAAAGAAGTGCTTTATGTGCACGCCATCGATGCATCTGATCCACAGGGACTTTGTGATTCCATCAGAGATGATCTTGAAGAATACGTACTGGAGGCATTCGAATGAATTCACTGATATTTGATATTTCGATCACATTCATGGTCATTGCTATAATACCATGCATATACAGGGTGATCAAAGGTCCGACGATCCCTGACCGTGTTATCGCAGTTGATGCAATGACGACCGTAATAGTTGTTATACTGGGCATCTACTCATACATGCAAGAGTCTGCGTTCTTCATGGACGTAGCTCTGGTCCTTGCAATAATCTCCTTTGTGGGAACAGTGACCATTTCCAAATATCTTGATGAGGGGGCTGTATTTTGATAGAGATAGGACTTATTCAGGATATTATCAGCACATTCCTGCTTGTAGTAGGAGCATTCTTCGTATTCCTTGGGATGGTAGGATTGATCCGCTTGCCTGATGTATATAATCGTTTACATGCCACTACCAAGATAGGCACGCTCGGTGCATTTGGAGTTATGTTGAGTATTGTAGCAAAGGTAGGACTCGAACCCATAGGCGTGAAAGCCATAACAGTTGGTCTTTTCATTCTGCTCACAGCACCAGTTGCCGCACACATGATAGGCAGAGCTGCTCACAGGCACGGAGTAGGCCTTTGTAAAGAGTCCGTCATTGACGAATACGGCAAAGAATACAATAAATGATGGAAAATAGAGAAACGAAAAGGTCCATCAATTAATTATGAGTAACAAAACACTGGTCATTCGGGCTGACAGCGACAATTTCGAAGAGGAGCTGTCAAAGGCTGCCAGCATTATCAAAGAAGGTGGCACCGTTGCTTTCCCCACGGAAACGGTCTACGGCCTGGGAGCCAATGCTCTGGACCCTGATGCTGTGAAGAAGATCTTTGCAGCAAAAGGAAGACCTGCAGACAATCCGCTCATAGTCCATGTCTCCAGCAAAGACCAGTGCGGAGATCTGGCAGAGGATATAAACCAAACTGCATTCAGGCTTATGGATGAATTCTGGCCAGGACCACTCACACTCATACTGAAAGCAAAGAAGATAGTGCCTGAAATTACCACCGGCGGACTTGACACAGTCGGCCTGAGAATGCCTGCCAATGATATCGCCCTTGAGCTTATAAGGATGTCCGGAACTGCAGTAGCAGCACCCAGTGCCAACACTTCCGGACGACCAAGTCCCACAAGTGCCGAACACGTCATACAGGACCTTGATGGAAAAATAGATGCAATAATAGACGGAGGGATAGTGGAGATAGGATTGGAATCAACGGTGGTGGATGTTACCGGAGATATACCAGTGGTCCTGCGTCCCGGACAGGTCAGTGCAGAAGATATCAAAGAATGTGTAGGGCACGTAGAAATTGGATATACCGACAGGACCCTTGAGGAAAGCGAGACTGCGAGATCACCAGGAATGAAGTACACGCACTATTCACCTGAGACAAAGGTCATACTCATAGAGGGTAGGCCGGAGAATGTTAAAAGTACAATGACGGAGCTAATAACAAACTGCCACAAGGAAGGGAAAATGGTCGGACTTCTTGCAACTGAAGAAACATCAGGTTCGATAAATGCCGATGAGATGTTCTCACTTGGTAAAAGAAATGAACCTGCCCAGGCAGCCCATAGTATATTTATGGGCCTGCGACATCTTGATAGTAAGGAAATTGACCTGATCCTTGTCGATGGGACATTGAAAACAGAAGGAATCGGAGCTGCCGTATTTAATCGGTTACGTAAAGCGGCGGACGAGATAAAAAAAGTATAAATAGGGAAGTGTATCCACTGAAAACAGAAAAAAAGGAATACAATGTTGCAAAACAAGAATACTATGCAATCACAAAAAGGAACAAGAAGATAGCTATGGCCGACATGCTTATCCTCGGCACAGGACTTCTACTCAAATACTTTGACCAAGCCGAAATCGGAAAACATTTCATGTGGCTCGGATTCGTTCTGCTGATATACATATTCGGCACGAATATGATGGCACGTAATGACCTTAGAAAACAACAACCATAATTATTTTTTTAATAACAAAAGGGTAAGAACTTCGGAGGTATATACCTCCGAAAATACTTCATTACTACAATACTTACATACCCATCTTCTTCATCATTTTCTGCATATTGAACTTACCGCCACGAAGTCCCTTCATGGCATTTTGCATCATCTTGTGATATTTCAGGAGGTCACGTACAGCATCCGGACTGCTGCCTGAACCCAGGGATATTCTCCTGATGCGTGCACTACCGATCAGCCTTGGATTGAGGAGTTCCTCATCGGTCATGGAGTCCATTAGAACACGATAACCTTTCATTTTATCTTCAGTGACCTTGTAAGCATCATCTGAGAGCTTAGCCCCCATGCCTCCAAGAGGGAGCATCTGCATGATCTGTTTCATAGGACCCATCTTATTCATTGCCTCAAGCTGTGAATACATGTCCTTGAGAGTGAAACGGCCCCGCATCATGGCCTCCATGTCAATGTCCTCTTCGGAAAGGGTCTCCTCTGCCTTTTCGATCAGTGATTTGATATCACCCATACCAAGAAGACGGGAAATGAACCTGTCCGGTTCGAACTTCTCGAGGTCGTCCGGAGTTTCGCCCACACCAATGAAAGCAATGGCGGAATTCGTCTCGGAGACAGCGGACAATGCCCCACCACCTTTTGCAGTACCATCCAGCTTGGAGATGACAACTCCGGAAATACCCACCGAATCATTGAAAGCCCTTGCCTGCTCACTTGCCTGCTGACCAATAGCACCATCAAGGACCAGTAACGTGTAATCCGGTTGTGCTACCTTGTGGATCTGCTCCATCTCATCGATGAGGTCAGCTTCCAGAGAGTGACGGCCAGCAGTATCCACGATAAGTACATCGTTCTTCTCAAGCTCCGCCAATCCTCTTTCCACAATCCCCACCGCGTCAGGATTATCTTCTTCGCCGTAGAATGGAACGTTCAATTTGTCACAAAGGGTCTTCAACTGTTGATAAGCACCCGGACGGAACGTATCTGCACAAACGACCGCAGGCTTCATTCCTTTTCTCTGGAAATAGCGGGATAGTTTGGAAGTGGTAGTGGTCTTACCGCTGCCCTGCAGACCGATCATCATGATCGTTTGAGGTTTTAGCGGAATGTCAGCGCTTCTGCCTACGATACTGATGAGTTCATGATAAACTATCTTGATGACATGCTCACGTGGGTTCATGCCTGGCGGAACTTCTTCCTTCAAGGCACGTTCCTTGATGTGACTGGACATCTGCATTACAAGCTTGACATTGACATCCGCCTGCAGCAATGCCCTTTGTATATCCTTTACGACCTCAGTGACCGTTCTTTCATCGATGCGCCCAGCGCCGACCAGTTTCTTTAAAGCGTCCTGAAGGGAACTGCCGAGTTTATCCATTACCATATAATGATCATCCTGTGAAATTGATATAAAATAAAGTATGATTTAATGTGTGATTTCCTGAAACAAAGAGGTGAGCTTTATTTAATAACCTTTTGAAAACAATAGTAATTAAAATAGAAAATATTTAAACTTATAGAACCAGAACAAAGATATAAAGTTAGATAAGTATTAGTGAAATTAATATTGGAGAAAATAGTAGATTGAATAGCGGGGGATGGATTCGAACCATCGGTCTACGGGTTATGAGCCCGTCGGGATCTCCTGGCTACCCCACCCCGCTAAGAGTGAGTTATTCATGCATTGTGTGACTGTACCACACTTGCAACCCTACTACTGCGCACTGGCATATATAGTTTGCGTACAACCCGCCTTCTGAAACTACTTTTACCTCATGTCAAGGTATAGATAAGGATAACAAATGATCTCATGCCATAAATCTTTAAATATATCGCAACTAATAGGGAATCGGTGAACAGATGCCACATAAATGTACCCGATGTGAAAAAATATTCGAAGACGGGGCCGAAGTAATTCTAAGCGGCTGTCCGAACTGTGGCTGGAACAAGTTCCTTTATGTAAAGGACATGGAGCCTGAAGAAGAAGCCAAAGAAAAAGAGGTCCAAGTACAGCCAGAGATAGTGGACAGTGTAGAAGAGGACATCCCGGCAGAACAGTTCATCAGAGAAATAGATGATATCATCGGCATTGGACATCAAAGAGAAACAGTTGAAAAAGAAGAAGAAGGGGAACGCGTAGAGTCCGTAAGAATACTCGGACCTGGCTCCTATGAACTGAACCTGAACTCCCTCTTTGAAAGGGAAGAGATAGTCATGGCTATCAAACAGGATGGAACATATGCAGTAGACCTCTCCTCTGCTTTCAGAAAGAAAAAGAAGAAACACAATTGAATCATCAGATGCATCAATTGATCCTAGATCCCAACAATTCATTTCAAGAGGTTATCATTGAAGTCTGGGGAGTGGATGACAGGAACCTATGACAGAAAATGGGAAATTGACTTCCTGAGAGGAATAGCGATCATACTGATGGTTTTTTTCCATCTGCTCTATGACCTTGAGTTCCTGGGTTACCATGAAAGTAATGTCCAGACAGAGATCGTTTACCTGATAGGAAGAGCAGCAGCATTTTTATTCATATTTGTAGCAGGAATATCACTCACCTTAAGCTTCTCAAAACAACTTGAACTGGAGCAGACCAAACCTAAATTTACAAAATATGTAAAAAGAGGATTGAAGATATTTTTGTGGGGGATGGTAATAACTGCCGGAAGCTACATTTTTTTGAAAGAAGGCATTATTATATTCGGAGTACTCCACTTCATAGGAGTTGCTATAATACTTTCATATCCATTTCTGAAATATCGTATCCCAAGCCTGGTTACAGCTATTTTGATAATAATCACCGGGATGCTTTTACGAACAATTACAATAGAACAGCCCTGGCTGTTATGGATAGGTATCCAGCCAACAGGATTTAGATCATACGATTATTTCCCGTTGATCCCATGGTTCGGAGTGATGCTAATAGGCATTTTTACAGGAAATGAACTTTATCCGCAATACAAAAGGAAGTTTGCCCTTTCGGACATTTCCGAACTTCTCCCCATAAGGATATTGACGTACATGGGTAAAAGATCACTGCTTATCTATCTGCTTCATCAACCAGTACTGATAGCTATCCTCTACATTGCAGGATTTGCAGACCTAAGCCAATTCACATCATGAAATGTTAATGATGCTTAGAAGAAATCCGAAAGTCGGGTCTGCCTTTCATCGAGCTTGTCCAGTTTTGTGACACCCACACCTAACAGGCGTAATTTATTTTTCCCATTGAATTCCTGAAGCAACACTTTTGCGGTTTTCCTGATAGTAACAATGTCATCGGAATGTGCAGCAAGTGTTTTTGCTCTTGTATAGGTTGTGAAATCTGCAAATCGGACCTTTATTGTAACGGTCTTGAACAAGTATTTCTTCTGTGAAAGGGAAGCATGGACATGCTCTGAGAGAGTATCCACCACACTTCCCAGATATTTTACATCAGAAGTATCCTTATCGAAAGTGTCCTCTTTACTGATGGACTTTATATCCCCACTTTCCTGAACTTTACGCCCATCCACACCATTGGCAAGCTGATGCATGACCAGACCGAACTTACCAAACTTCTCGCGTAATTCCTGGACATCATATACAGCAAGTTCCCCGATCGTCCCGATACCCATCTGCCCCAGCATTACACTCGTTTTCTTGCCAACACCCGATATTCGGGAAACATCCAGAGGATAAAGGAAAGAACGGACATCCTCAGGGCGCACAATAGTCAAACCATCGGGTTTTTGGAAATCTGATGCTATTTTCGCAATGGACTTGTTAGGGCCGATACCGACTGAACAGGTGATGCCCTCCTTTTGAAAGACATCTTCTTTTATCTGTAACGCCAGTTTTTCAGCCTCATCCAGCCCGGAAACGACATCGGAAACATCAAGATAAGCTTCATCCACACTTACTTGCTGGAACTTTGAAGAATAGCCCCTGAGCAGTTCCATAATGGAGTTGGAGACCTTCTTGTACAGAGGCATGTTAACACGCAGATATACAGCTTCAGGACAGAGGCGATATGCTTTTGAGATAGCCATTGCGGACTTTATCCCAAACTCACGTGCCTCATAGGAACAGGTGCTTACAACACCCCTGTTACCCTCTTGCAGCGGATCAGAGCCAACCACAACAGGCAACCCTTTGAGTGTAGGATCTGCAGCTACTTCCACGGATGAATAGAAGCTGTCCATGTCAATATGAAAGATCATTTTAATAGTCTCACCAGCCCATTCATAAACAACATGATTGAAAATGTTTGTGCACATTAGCAGACATTCAGCAAAGGATTTAATCCATAAAGGACATTGAGGATTCATAACGTATAGAGCTATAGGAAATGAACAATGTATAGATACATAGCCATTGCAGCATATTGCGTAGTCCTTTTCCTGACACTTCGTGATATCAGGATATTTCGCCGCACAAGATTTGATTCATACAGAAAAGGAGCAATTAAAGGAATTGTGGCATCCACAGTAGTACTACTGGGCATCATTGTAGTAGAGGTCAACGCTGAGATCGGATTGGTGATAGTGTTCATAGGCCTTTACATAAACCGCAAAGGGATGCGTGAAAATGTATTCAATGAAGCGAACACTGTCGAGCGACTTATGGGAAAGAGCGATATAAATTGAGCAGCCACCTTCAAATAAAGCATTAGAAGATGCCCTCAATCCAAAAGATATAAATGTAAAGGTTTTCTATAAGGCGATACTCTTAATAATATCTATCTAAATTTACTGGAGATACTTAAATGGGAAATATTAGACAAACACATATCAAGAACATTTCATTCCGTCTGGTCGAGAACTATGGAGACATTTTTACAACAGATTTTGACACAAACAAGCTCCTTGTCTCTCAATACACAACTATCGAGGGCAAAGTAATCAGAAACCGTGTAGCAGGTTACGTTACCCGCAAGATCAGATATCCAAAATTAATTTAAGTCCAGGAAGTGGAACGCTATGTTCGAAGGAGTATTACCGGCGCTTATAACTCCGTTCACGAAGGATGACACCATCGACAGGACCGGTCTGATAAAGAATATCGAATTTGCTGAGAATGGCAGAGTGACCGGTGTAGTTGTCTGTGGTACCACAGGCGAATCTGCTACATTAGCTACTGCAGAACACATGGAAGTCATCGATATCGCAGTAGAATGTGCGAACGTACCGGTAGTTGCCGGCACCGGCTCGAACAATACGGCTGAAGCAGTGGAACTAACAAAACACGCTGAAGATGCCGGAGCCTCAGGTGCTCTTGTAATATCTCCTTATTACAACAAACCGAACAAAGCGGGACTTATATCTCATTTTAGAACAATAGCAGAAGCAGTGGAAATACCTATTGTGCTCTACAACGTGCCTTCACGTACAGGGCAGGACATTCCACTGGAAGTTATCACAGAGCTTGCCAAGATCAATAATATTGTAGGTATCAAGGAAGCAAGCGGCAGTCTTGACAAGGCATCACAGATAATCGAGAACACAATGGATGAGGATTTCAAGGTCACATCAGGAGATGATGGACTTACCTTACCTATAATGAGTATAGGGGGATGTGGTGTTATATCTGTGGCAGCGAACGTTGTGCCGGACAGGATGAGCAGGCTTGTCAATGCCTTTAACGAAGGTGACACGGCAACCGCTCGACAGCTACACTATGAAATGGCTCCACTTATACGTGCTCTTTTCAATGAGACGAACCCAGTACCAATAAAGTGTGCAATGGAACTTGTTGGCCTCAATGCAGGTCACTTAAGACCACCTCTTGCACCGATAAGTGCTGAGAACAATAAACTCCTTGCAAATTGTCTGAAGGAACTCGGGTGCATACAATGATAAACGCAGGAGTTACAGGTGCCTCCGGAAGAATGGGGAAGCTCATCATTGAGAACATCATCAAGATGGAAGGAATACAGCTATCTTCCGCTTTCGATCTTATGAACATCGGCAAGGACGTAGGAGAAGTTGCACAAGTCGGGAAGCTCAACGTGAGCATCTCTGATGTAGCGGACATGCCAACCGTTCTGAAAGAATCAAAGACCGACGTGGTCATTGATTTCACTATTGCCCCTGCAACCGCTGCAAACGCACCAGCAGTAGCTGGAGCCGGAGTTGACCTCATCATAGGAACAACCGGATTCAGTGATGAACAGCGTGCCACCATCGAAGATGCCATAATCAGGAACGGCACCTCAGCAGTTATCTCACCAAACTATTCAGTTGGTGTCAATGTCTTTTTCAAGATACTTCAGGAAACCGCAAAGTACCTTTCAGAATACGACATCGAGATAATCGAAGCCCACCACAACCAGAAGAAAGATGCACCAAGCGGAACTGCCATGAAAGCAGCAGAGGTCATCAGTGAGACTTTGGGCGGTAAGGACTTTGTTTACGGACGCGAAGGTCTCGCACCAAGACATAAAGAGATCGGCATTCATGCAGTTCGCGGAGGAGACATTGTGGGTGATCATACAGTTCTCTTTGCCGGAGACGGCGAAAGGATAGAGATCAAGCATCAGGCACATTCCAGAAATGCATTCGCATCAGGCGCAGTAAAAGCAGCCATCTGGATCAATAATGCAGGACCAGGCATCCATACAATGGATGATATTCTGGGATTCTGACCTTTTTTCATTAAACAAGAAAGCACCCTTCAGGTGCAAATTTATTGTAGGTACGACTACCCCATCACTACACCCCAATCATTTATATTACCATTAACTTCCGCAATTTCCCTAGGCGGTCCTTTCTTATACCAAACAAACTTCATTTTGCCACCACAAAATGAACACTGTGGCGCTCACTTGTTCAACACTTTTTTGAAGTCTTCGAGATTTGTCTGCTTTATACTTCTCTGTAAGCACTTTGAATATCTCTTTTTGACTTTGCGACTATATGCCCCATAATACCGTATCATTTTAAAATTTCGATCAGGAATATGCTGAATTAACGCTTTAATAAATTCCTGCAATTCCATTATCACAAAATGCCTTACCCCTTCATGATCATTATACCAAAAAATAACGGATTTTCCATCATAACTATGCAACCTTGAATTTGTGATAGCTGGATGCCTTATATACCTCCCGACATACTGTGACATCCTTTGTTTGTTAGTGATTCTTGAGTTTTTTGGCATGTGAACATAAAATCCATCAGGATATTCTTTAAAAAGTTGATTTACAAGATGGGAGAATGCTTGAACCTTAGGGAGGGCATCTTTGAATCTCGTAAGCACTTGGTATTGCCATGTTTTTCGCATGGTCTTAAAATGAATGAACTTTTGGTGAATGAATTTACCATACATATCAAATCCACCTTCAGTTAGAAAAATATGAAGATGAGGATTAAAACCCATATCTTTGGAAAATGGATGTAGAACGACAATAGCACCCGCAAGCAAACGACCATTTCTGTGCTTGAATGAAATAGTGTCATTAATTGCTACAATTGCTGCATCCATCAAAACCTTTAGTAGAAAACGATTCTTTCTAACAAAACCCCACAGAAGATCCGGGATTGTAAGAACAGCATGCCTATGAACTACATTGAACATTGCGCGTTTGAGAGATTTAGACCATTTATCAGTATGATTTTTACCACAATTTGTGCAGATACGACTGTTACATCCAAAATAGACCGTTTTGTAATTACCACAACTTTCACATTGATAAGTGAAGAAACCACGACTCTTATCTTTACAAGATAACATCTTGTTGACTTCTTCAATCTCAGCATTGCGAAGAATGTCTTTATGGTCAATGCAAAATAGATCCCAGTTATTATTGTCTTTGAAGATACGTTTGACAGTAAGAAGCTGATTGGATGGATAAGTAGTAGTTTGCAATACTGAAATGAATTGGCTTAGACATAATCTAAATATTGCTTATAGGTACGAGAAGTTATAGATTATATACAATTAAAAATAGAAAAGATACAAGCATCAGAGCAGATGCTCTCCTATATCATCGGAAATGATGCGTTCACAATATGAACAGCGAAGAATGGTCCTCCGTCCATTGGAACTTACCGCAAACTTCGAGGTCACTGGTTCATTGCTATTAGAGATACAGTTCGGATTTATGCACCTGACAACGCCCTCGATCTGTGAATGGATATGAACAATATCTTTTTCAGAAACCTCGAAATCCCTTATGATATTGATGGTCGCATTAGGAGCTATCAGGGCTATCTTATCAACTTCTTCAACATTGAGTTCCCTGCCTTCGATCTTGACAACATCTTTTCGACCATGGACACTGGGTGCATTAATAAGTACACTTACAACCCTTGATGAAGAGCTTGGTATCTTCAATATCTTAAGAACGTTCAACGCCTGTCCGGCATTTATGTGATCTATCACAGTACCATTCTCAATGGGATGCACACGTATCTCACGTATTTGTTGATCTTCACTGCTCATTCCAATGCCCCCATAACAAGTGCAAGAAGTGCCATTCTGATCGGAACGCCATAGAATGACTGTTTGAAATAACACGCATGCTTAGTATTGTCCACCCTTGGATCTATCTCATTCGTCCTCGGCAGCGGATGCATTACCTTCAGCTCAGGTTTCGCTTTCTCAAGAAGTTCAGGAGTGATCAGCAGACTGTTGGCCACCTTACGATACTCCGCAGGATCTGGAAAACGCTCCTTCTGAACCCTTGTAGCATAAAGCACATCGATATCCTCAATGGCATCCTCGATAGATTCGGTCTCTGTAACCTTTATGTTCCTGCTCTTAAGGTCCTCGATGATCTCAGCAGGCAACCGCAACTCTTTCGGAGAAATAAGCGTTATCTCAGCACCATAAAGAGAAAGGGCATAGCAAAGCGAATGCACAGTCCGGCCATACTTCAGATCCCCCGCAAGAGCGATCTTCAAACCGTCCAGATGGCTTTCCCTGCGTATGGTATAAAGATCGAGGAATGTCTGCGTAGGATGATGCCCTGCACCATCCCCTGCATTCAGTATGGGAACCGATGAGAACTCCGAAGCAAGCTGTGCAGCTCCTTCTTTATTGTGCCTGAGAACTATTGCATTGGCATATCCATCCACCACACGAATGGTATCTGCAAGGGTCTCCCCTTTTGCAATTGAGCTTGCATCCACTGAACCAAGACTTAAGACATCCCCGCCAAGACGCATCATTGCGGTCTCAAAGGACATACGAGTTCTCGTACTTGGCTCAAAGAACATCACACCAAGCACCTTGCCCTTCAAAATATCTGACTTTGCCTTGTCCCTGGCTATGGGTTCAAGCATTTCTGCAGTATTGAGGACATGATCGATCATATCCCTTGAAAAGGATTTCATCGAAATGATATGCAAGTCTTTGAAGCTCATTCACCATGAAGAAGAATTGCATGAAATATAATGTTTGCCGATGATAGTTATAATCAAAATAAAATATTGATATGATATACAGATGAAATAACTCATTCATCAAGTTCCGCCAGGAACTTTATCCAGCCCTTTGCATCTTTAACTGTACACTTCATAGCATCTTCTTTAAATTTAGTCATCCGCTCAGGACCGGGCAATTCCTCGATCTCCTTCAAGTCCATGACAGCTCGCAAAAGACCCGCAGTTTTGTCGAATATCCCTTTTGCTTCCCCAACGGTCATAGTTTCAGTTTCCAGGACACTTTCAAATGACCGTGCTTTCTTAGAAAGAGAAACAATACAATGTTCTATTTGTTCCTTATCTTCATCGTTCAAATCGGGCTTATTGATAAGTTCCCATGTGATCTCATGAAGCGGGAACATTTTCCCATTGAACTCAACCTCATCAGGAATTCTTTCACCACACCAGAACAATTGACGATGAAGTCCTGCAAGGAACTTTTTGCGCTGCTTCTCAGTCAATATATCTTCTTCTACCATAATATGAGCTCATTAATAATGACTTACTTTTAACAAATAGCATCAACTATTAAGTATTATAACCATATACCCGGTTTGATTTATACTTATTCAACTACACTACGTAAGTTCCAAAGGGTGATCATATCAACACAATAATTCAAGTAGCTCTTGACCTGCTGGAAATAGACCGTTCCATCCAGATCGCAAAGGAAGCCGTCGAAGGAGGCATAGACTGGATCGAAGCAGGAACACCACTTATCAAGAGTGAAGGAATGAATGCCATTCGCCAACTAAGGAAATCATTCCCGAACCATACGATCCTTGCCGACATGAAAATAGCAGACACCGGTGCATTTGAAGTGGAGATGGCCGCCAAAGCCGGTGCGGATATTGTCATGCTCCTGGGAAATGCCGATGATTCCACAGTCCTTGATGCCGTCAGATCAGCACACAAATACGGAGTGAAGCTGATGGCCGACCTGATAATTGTCGAAGATCCGGTATCAAGGGCAATTGAACTGGAACTAATGGGTGTCGATTATATCAACATGCATACAGGGATTGATCAGCAAATGACCGGTAAGGATCCCACCCCCGTACTTGAGAAAATGACAACGTCAGTTAGCATTCCGGTAGCTGCCGCAGGAGGATTGGATGCTGCAAGTGCTGCAATGGCAGTAAAAGCAGGTGCAAGCATCGTTATCGTTGGAGGAAATATAACACAATCCGACAATGTGACCGGAGCTGCGAAAAAGATACGAGAAGCCGTTGATTCAAAAGATATTCCTGAAATAGCACATCAGACCCTCGAAGAAGAGATCCGACAACTATTATCAGAGGTATCCACCCCGAACATAACCGATGCAATGCACAGAAAAGGAGCCATGAAGGACATCCACACAATGGTTGCCGGAAAAAGGATGGTAGGTAAAGCTGTGACAGTCCAGACATTCGAAGGTGACTGGGCAAAAACTGTCGAAGCTATTGAAGTTGCCGGTGAAGGGGACGTAATTGTGATCTACAACGGAAGTAGACACATATCACCATGGGGAGGACTTGCCACCCTTAGCTGCCTTAACAAAGGCATAGCAGGAGTTGTCATCGATGGTCCAGTAAGGGATATCGAAGAGATAAGAGCGATAGGAGTTCCCGTCTTTGCCATCAGCAATGTACCTAATGCCGGTGACCCGAAGGGCTTTGGCGAAATTGGGGCATCCATACACTGCGGCTCACAAAATGTCAACCCCGGAGATTATATTGTCGGAGATGACAACGGAGTGGTCGTAATACCCAAAGAAAGAGCATATGAGATAGCAAGGCGTGCCAAGGAAGTTGAGAAGAACGAGAAACGTATCTATGAAGAGATAAAAAGAGGAAGCACGCTTTCTGAGGTCCTTAAGCTCAAAAAATGGGAGAAAATGTAAATGATAGAACTATTGAAGGTGCTTGTTTGTATGCCATTTCTCCTTTACTCCTGCTATTCGGATATTAAGACACGAAGGGTCACTAACAAGCTCTGGCCAATAATGCTCGGTGCAGCAGCCCCTTTAATCATCTATGATATCGCACGATATGGCATTCCCTACGTAAAATGGACACTCATATCGTTCATATTCATATTCGTGTTCGTGTACATATTGTTCTATTTCAGAGCCTTCGGTGGTGCCGATGCCAAAGTATTGATGGTGATATCATTGATACTACCCATCTATCCTGCACTGGATCTGATCAACTACCATTTGCCCTTAGCAGGTATGGCACCCATTGCCCTTTTCACATTCAGCGTCTTTGGGAACTCAGTCATACTCACAGTGGTCGTACCGCTGGGACTGTTCCTCTACAATCTCACACAGCCATCTCTGAAAGAGACACTTAAAAGACCTCATTACATGTTCCTTGGATACAGATCGTTGATCAAAGACCTTGAACGGCCCCACATTCGCCTCATTGAACAGTACGAAGAGAACGATGGGAATGTATCACACCGATTCACATCAGGGGGTATGCAGCTTGATGAGGACACAATAGCAACGATGAATGAATATGATAAAAAAGGACTTATCGAAAAAAGGGTATGGGTCACCCCCGGACTGCCATTCATGATACCCATAACAGCCGGTTTTATCACTGCAGTGGTCTATGGAGATCTTATATTCCAACTGACGGTTCATTTCCTGCTATAAATTGGTATTCACTTGCTTCCTTTTTCAAAGGCAGCTATTTCTTCCATGAAAATGGAACCATATTTCTTTAACTTAACCTCACCGACACCCGTGATATCAATGAACTCCTTTTCATTTTTCGGAAGCTTCGCAGCCATCTGTCTGAGACTGGTATCTGCAAATATGATATAAGGTGGGACATTTGCCTCCACCGCAAGCCTTTTGCGCAGTTCCCGAAGCTTATCAAAGAGTTTCTTGTTCGGACGTGATATCGGTGTTGGGACCCTCTTTGCCTTTCCCGGAGCAGATGTTCTTTTTTGAGTGCTGGACTGTGTGGTCTTGGCCGAGGACTTCCCCACCGTTGAGCCAACCTTTTTCGAGCCAGCATATGCAGGCCTGACGGCTGCAGAATTGCCCGGCCTTGACACACTAACAGGTGCTTTCCGAGGTTTGGCAGCAGCTACCCCCATAGAACGCGTCAGATGTACCTCACCGCCCCCAAGGACGTCATGGCTCTTCTTGTTCAGAAGAAGTATGGGATATTTCCCTTCCTTCACATCAACATGACCCAGACGTATCATTTCCCTTGCCATTTCCACCCATTCGGACTTAATGTACCCGTCACCGGTGCCATAGCTTTTAAGGCGGTCATGTTTGTAGCTTATTATTTTCTTGGACTTAGAGCCTGTAAGGATATCCACGATATGCGTCAATCCAAAACGCTCATTGACCTCATCGACACAGGAAATGAAGGTCCTTGCAACATCGGACGCATCATAAGTGTCACGCGGGTTCAAACAGACATCACAGCTTCCGCAATTGTCGGACTCCAGCTCCTCTCCAAAATAACGCAATAAGGCCTTCCTGCGACAGGAAGTGCTTTCACAATAATCAATCATTTCCTGCAACTTCGTCATTGCGATATCGCGTTCAGACTTTTTGGGTTTTTGATCAATTAAATATTTGATCTTGTACCAGTCAGCCCGACTGAAATACAAGATACATTCGCATTCAAGACCGTCACGCCCACCCCTGCCGGTTTCCTGATAATAGCCCTCCAGGTTCTTGGGAAGATCATAATGGATAACAAAACGAACGTTCGGTTTATCGATCCCCATACCAAAAGCAACAGTAGCCACAATGATATCGACATCATCCCTGATGAAACGTTCCTGATGATCCTGCCTTTTGGCATCGTTCAATCCTGCATGATAAGGAAGGGTATGAAATCCTTCACGGTTCAGTTTGGTGGAAACAGATTCAACACTCTTTCGGCTGTTGCAGTATATGATACCCGAATTTCCACGCTGACCCTTAAGGTAACTTACCATGTCACCATAGGTATTGTTCTTGGGTCTTATCTCATAGGAAAGGTTAGCACGATCAAAACTCGCCACATAAACAGAAGGAGAGACCAGATCAAGTTGTTTGATGGTATTTTCCTTTACCTTCGCAGTAGCTGTTGCGGTCAGGGCTATCACAGGAACATCAGGGTACTTCTTTTTCAAAAATCCCATACGCCGATATTCCGGCCTGAAATCATGTCCCCATTCTGAGATACAATGAGCTTCATCGATCGCGAAAAGACTTACATTGACATGACTTAGCAGCTCCTGAGTGCTTTTCATGCAAAGGCGTTCAGGTGCGACATACAATATATCCACATGCCCTTCGACGATGGCACGGGTGGTTTTCTGAACTTCGTTATAACTTAACGTACTATTAAGATAAGCAGCCGAGATCCCATTGCTGACAAGTCCGTCCACCTGGTCCTTCATCAGAGAAATGAGAGGGGATACCACCACAGCAAGCCCATCAATTATGAGTGCAGGTATCTGGTAGCATATTGATTTGCCACCGCCGGTCGGCATTAATACAAAAACATCCTTTTTGTTCAGAACATCCTTGATAATATCCTCCTGAAGAGGACGGAATTCGCTGTAGCCAAAATATTTCTGGAGTGTCCTGTACATATTGATACCGAGATTAAGCTAGTGATACAATCCTGAAAATGTCTTTCACTATATTTAACATACAACCATGCAGGGTGAAAGTAATTGATATAGGATCATTGAGTTTTCCATCGATACTATTAAAACCAACAAACATATTAAAGCACAGTATTATTTAAGAAATTCACTAATATTGATCATCATCACATCATAACTGGAGTTCACATTCATGGTAAAAGTCGAGAAATTCATACCTAAGGCTATAGACAGGATCAAGGAACAAGCAAAAGGAAAGACCATAATCGCACTTTCCGGCGGCGTTGACAGTTCAGTTTGTGCAGTACTTGCATACCGGGCTATTGGAGATGATCTGATACCTATCTACATCGATACAGGTCTTATGAGAAAAGGTGAGACCAAAAGGATCAAAGAGATCTTTGAGGACATGAACCTGCAGACCATAGATGCAAAGGACCGCTTCCTTGAGGCGCTTGTCGGCATCAAAGACCCTGAAGAGAAAAGAAAGGTTGTCGGAGAGACATTCATTCGTGTCTTTGAAGAGGAAGCACGCGAAATAAATGCAGAATATCTCATTCAGGGAACTATCTATCCGGACAGGATCGAGTCTGACGGCGGCATCAAATCCCACCATAACGTCGGCGGATTACCAGAACACATCGACTTCAAGGGAATAATCGAGCCTATAGATGACCTTTACAAAGATGAAGTGCGTGAGGTCGCCTGGGCACTTGACCTTCCTGAAGAGATATGTGAGAGAATGCCATTCCCAGGACCTGGGCTTTCCGTAAGGATAATCGGAGAGGTCACTGAGGAAAAAGTAGATGTCGTACGTGAAGCGAATGCGATCGTAGAGGAAGAGCTCCTTGAGCAGTTCAAACCATGGCAGACATTTGCAGCCGTCATAGGAAAAGGAACCGGCGTCAAGGGAGATGTACGTGTACATGGCTGGATAATTGCCGTACGCGCTGTAGGTTCAAGGGATGGTATGACCGCAGAGGCACTTGAACTACCCTGGGAGACCCTCAGGAAGATCGAATCCAGGATCTCCGGCGAGATAGCATCAGTCGCAAGAGTACTTTACGACCTGTCACCAAAACCACCTGCAACTATCGAGTTTGAGTAAATGTCACTTAATAAAGCCGTATTAGATATACGTGAACGTCAGCGTATAAAGCCATCATCTAACGATTATCCTGCCGCAGTATGGAGAAGCACTGATCACTGTGACGGAAAGACAGTTGATACACTGACCATCATCTTCAAGACATCGGGCTGCTGGTGGGGAAAAGCTGGAGGCTGTACAATGTGCGGCTTCGTTTATGACAGTGCAAAGATACCCCCACAACCGGAAGAACTTGAAAGGCAGTTCGATAATGCAATGCAGAAGGGCGAGAAGTTTGAAAGTTTCATGGTGAAGATATTTACATCAGGAAGTTTCCTTGATGAAAATGAAGTGCCAGCCGAAACAAGAGCTAACATCCTGAGCAAACTGGCATCCGATGAACGTATCTTTAAGGTCCTTGTTGAGAGCAGACCTGAGTTCGTTACTGAAGAGACCCTGAAAACCTGTAAAGAAGCACTCGGAGATACCTCATTTGAAGTTGCTATAGGGCTGGAGACAAGTTCAGACAATATACGGAAGAACTCCATAAATAAGGGATTCACGTTCGAGGATTATATTAAAGCCTCAAACCTGGCAAAGAACAACGATGTGAGCATGAAAGCATATCTGTTGCTGAAACCACCATTCCTGTCCGAAAAGGAAGCATTGGAAGACATTGTCAAAACTGTAGATGATGTTGCAGATCATGCTCAGACCATCTCGATAAACCTATGTAATGTCCAAAATGGTACATATGTGGAACAGCTCTGGCAAAGGAGCCAATACAGAACACCATGGCTTTGGAGTATCGTTGAGATCCTTAAACGTACAAAACAAAACCATCCTGACCTGGTCATAACTTCCGACCCCGTAGGTGCAGGCTCAAAACGTGGCCCTCACAATTGCAAGATATGCAGCAGGGACGTTTCGGATGCAGTACATTTGTTTTCACGTACCCAAGACCTAAAAGTGCTCGAAGGACTGACATGCGATTGCAAACAGACGTGGAAAAAAGTGCTCGAACTGGACGATTTTACCTATGGTAGTCCGATACTTGACAGATAAAGCCAAAAAAGGATGAGAGGGCACCCTTATTCGGTGTCCTTATACACCATCGTACCAATACCCTGATCGGTGAAAAGCTCCAGCAATACTGAATGGGATATGCTGCCATCGATGATATGTACACGATCCACGCCTCCTTCAACACTTGCTTTTGCACTTCTCATCTTCGGGATCATACCGCCACCGATAATACCATCTTCTATCAGTTGTTCAACTTCATCCACACCGATGCGGGATATGCGTGTTGAGACATCGGCCTGATCTCTGAGAACACCAGGCACATCGGTCATAAGTATCAGTTTCTTTGCATTCAGAGCATCTGCGAGATCGCCTGCAACCGTATCAGCATTGATGTTAAGGGCATTGCCCTCTGAATCCATTGCTATTGGAGATATGACTGGAATATAATCATTTGCTATCACTATATTGATAATCTCCGGATCGATTATCTCAGTATCCCCAACCCAGCCAAGATCAACATCGTGTTCAACCTCTTCGATCAGGATTCTCTGAGTGCCCTTTTTCTTTGCCAATATCATCTTCCCATCCTTTCCGGAAAGACCGACGCCTTTACCGCCATGTTTGCCTATAAGGGAGACTATGCGGGTATTGATATTTCCGACAAGCACCATCCGGGCAATTTCCATGGTCTCATCGTCAGTTATCCTCAACCCACCCACAAATTCTGACTTTTTGCCCATGCGTTCCATCTTTTCGGTTATTTCCGGTCCGCCGCCATGAACGATCACAGGATGAATACCGACAAAGCGCAGGAGGACAATATCCTGGATGATATCACTCATTACCTGAGGATCGACCATGGCATGTCCGCCTACTTTGACGACCATAACAGAATCGTGGAATTCCCTTATGTAAGGAAGTGCCTCGATCAACACATTCTCTCTTTTTCCTGTCATATAGATACAATAAAGATTATACAGCGTATAAAGCTTTTTGATTTAAGGAACGTAAAAGAGAGCAGAATAAAGCTTGAAAGATAGGTCTAAAGTAATTATCAATAAAATTCAAAAAGAAGAACTTGCAGGTTCGAGTCAGAACCTACAATAATTGAAAATATTAGACAGTTTCCAGTTTGATTATGCCTGGTTTTTGTTTCTTGACGAATGGCTTGTTGATCTTGTCAGGCATCCAGTCAGGTTTGTTCTTTGGTGCAGCGACCATTTCTTTCCAACCCACGAAAACATGGATCTTCTTAGTGCCGCGCTCACGAAGCATAATCTTTTCTGGCTTCTTTTTGGTACCCTTGCCCCTGTTAGCAACCTTAAGAGCTGCCTGACGTGGCTGTTTACCCGTGAATACGCCGCTTTCATTGCCTTTTTCGTCTCGTAACACAAAGTTTCTTGTTTCAGACATTTTATCACCTTACTAACCCGATATCGGTTATAGGTAGTTGTACTTACGAAATATAAATAGTTTTCTTTTAATGTTGCCTTTTGATTATGATTCTGGATGTGAAATAGCCCGACAAGCACATTTATAGATCAAAAATGATATCAAATCAAATATAAATATGAAATGTATAGAAATATATTAGCAAGTGTTGCGCCTGATAAAATACGACCATATAACAAAACATTTACATGCAATGAATCTGTTTGTGTTGGTTACTATTCAATAATAGATACGATCATTTACTTAATCCTTGTTCGAGGTTATAAATATGGAACTTCCAATTGCGCAATTTCCTGATGTACAGGCAAACAGACCAAAAATACCCATAAATCTTACACGTGTGGGTGTTACCGGAGTTAAAAAGCTTGTTGAGATTAAGAGAAAGGACAAACGTCCAATTGTACTAATCTCAACCTTTGAGATCTTTGTGGATCTACCTTCTGACCGTAAAGGTGCAAACCTTTCACGTAACTTCGAAGCCATGGATGAAGTTCTCGAAAAAGCCATCAATCTGCCAGTCTATGAGATAGAGGAACTCTGTAATGATGTTGCTAAAAGCCTTCTAAGGCGCCATGAATACGCCACTCGTTCAGAAGTACGTATGAAGAGTGAATATGTTGTCAAAAGGGAAGCGCCATCTACAAAAATGAAATGTCAAGAAGTAGTGGACATATTTGCAGAAGCGACCGCAACAAGACTTGAAGAGGGGGATATCGCTGTCAAGAAACTCATTGGAGCCGAGGTCGTTGGCATGACAGCATGCCCATGTGCACAGGAAATAATGAGGGACAACGCAAAAACTGCACTCCGGGAACTTGGAGTAGATCTTGAGACCGTCATGAACTTCCTGAACAAAGTTCCAATGGCTACCCACAACCAGAGAGGACGTGGAATTATCTCCCTCGAGGTCAGCGGTGACGTTGATGTCTCCCTTGAGACCATCATCAAGATCATTGAGAGTTCCATGAGTTCAAGCATCGTAGAGCTCTTAAAGCGCTCAGATGAAGCACTGGTAGTTGAAAGAGCACACCAGAACCCTAAGTTCGTGGAAGATTGTGTCAGAACAATGGCACAAAATATAGTCAGTGAATTCACCCATGTGCCTGACAGTGCACTCGTTACCATTAAGCAGATCAATGAAGAGAGCATACACAGACATAATGCATTTGCAGAAAGAGTTGCCCTTCTTGGTGATCTCAGAGACGAGATAAAAAATAATTGATGTGAGGATCAAATGAACGAAGTACCCGAACCCGTTGATATCGATGGCAAGCCAATAAACGTTGGCAGCAATGTACGCTATATCAATACCGACACCATCGGAGTGATAGAGGAGATCATGACCGATGATGAAGGTACCTGGGCACTTCTTGATACCACACAATTATATTACAGGATCGATAAACTGCAAATAACCGAAAAGAGATCCAGCAAAGGAAAGGAACACGTCCTTACAGAAGAGGAAACAAAGGAGCTTATTAAAGCGCGTTCCGAAACCGGTCAGGAAAAAGTAGAAGAAGTGTTCCAGGCAACTGGTGGCGGTTGATCACTCCGATCATCAACCAGATCAACAATTATAGAGTGCGCGTCCTTTTCGCAGCACTCAAGATAACTATTTTTAATACTCATTCACATCTTTATTAACATCGATTCTAACACTTTTTGATACAAGTTCAGTGTGTTACTGATCAAGTAGTGTCAATGATCTTATCCACTCACCTTTAGGCTCTCTTGAAGTCCCCACTACAAGTCTCTTAATGTCGCCCACCTGTTCAACTACGCCCTGTGCTTCGATCAATTCCCCTTTTAGAGCCTGACCGGCATAGGTGTGAGTGTATGAAAGGACATGATCTATCTCATCGTGGTCGATCTTGTAGATAGAAGGGTTATCGAATGCCAGTTCTGCATCGGTGACTATTGCTTCTATTTTTGCAGTACCGATGTCTTCGCCGCGGGAGATTGGCGAACTTATCTGATCCCAGTCTCGAACGAAAAGGAGATCAAAATATGTGCCACCGACCATTCCCCTGTTCCCTTTGCGCTTTTCGTGTAAAACGAATTCTTCAAAAGAGATCTCAGGGATACGTTTGTTGTAAATGCGACGCCACATATCCTCATCAATATCCTCAATGAATCCGCCCTTTGCCTTTGCAACTGCAATAGCATCCCTTGCCTTGAACCAGTCCTTGCCATATACAACAAAATCAACATCGGAAGTATCGTTCTGTAAGCCAGGAAGGACAGAGCCGGTAACACCCATCTTATCAATAGGTATACCGGCTGCATGCAATACTTCATAGACGGCTTTTACCCTCCCATCCTTTTTTATGAGTTCTGGAATAGGATCTGAAGGATGGAGAATGACCTTCACCTGATCTTCAGGGACTACGTGGACATCCTGAACCCATTCAGGCCTGTTATTACGCATAAAATCAAAAGCAACATCAAAATCATATTTGCGGTAATTCATCCCATTGAGCTGACGGTCCCCAGTCTCATCGGGCACATACCTTAGCACACACCTGACACCTTCAGGATGGAAATAGTCTGCAACCGCAAATATCCAGTCGTCTTTGGTAATTATAAAATCTCTGATGCGTGCTTTGATCATTATTATCTTCCTGGTTTAGTTATAGCTAGGCAAATGTACATGGGATTAATAAATGATTACATTGATGACCTGAATTATGAAAGCTCCAATGAAAGAGCTATTTCGTCACAATCCGGGAATTTATGACATTTGATGCAACCACTCCATATTTTATGCGGGAGAGTTGCCTTGTCCACAAGTTTGAAATTATTTTTCTCAAAAAAAACAGGTGCATACGTCAATGTGAAAACAGAGGTGACACCGAGTTCATGAGCATCATCAAGGCATGCATCTAATAATTGAGTGCCAATACATTTTCCCCTATATTCCGGAAGAATAGCAAAAGATAGGATCTCTGCAAGATCCACCCACAACACCTGCAGACCACAGCAACCTACAACATCGCCATCGATCTCACAAACATAGAAATTACGTATGGACTCATAGAGCTCACTGACAGAACGATGGAGCATAAGCTCCTGCTTTGCATAGAAATTAATGATGCTTTTAATCGCATCAACATCATTTAATGTGGCTTTCCGAATCAAATCACAAGCTCCTTAACCTGAAAACATTATCAGAAGAATAATGGCGGGCGTGAAGGGATTTGAACCCCTGATTTACAGCTTAGGAGGCTGCCGCCATATCCTGGCTAGGCCACACGCCCTCGAGTAACCCCTGTAATGTCAATCAATATTTTAAATCTATTGGTCAAAATGCATTGCAACAGAAAGATATGCAAAATGATGAACATAGCGATACAAATGTGGTAATATCTATATGAAAAAAAATAAAACGGTAGAAATGATTTTATGATAAAGTTATAAAAAACAGATTTTTAACAAAACCTATAAATAAGATGCATCATTATGATGAACTGCGCGAAATGCCCAAATGGAGATGACAAAAATGAAGATAGTACATGCCCAAACCGTTCTTGCAGAAGAACAATTATTAGCATTAAAAGATAAATGCAACAACACATCAACTAAAGAGGCACTTAGCATTGCAGTAGAACACTATCTTGAATGCGAATACACAGAGATGAACGAAGATATGTGGACAAAGAAACTTGAGAAGATCGTTCAGAAGAAGAAAGAACAGAAGGCTTAAACGTTCTTATTTTTGTTGTGTGGACCAAAACACAAGTTGTTCACATAACGAACACTTACTTATTATGTACTTATTATTTACTTAGTCGCCCACTTAATTGCTTACCTATTCGAATACTTCACTCTTTTTACCGACCTATCAGCAGAAGCTCTTCGACCTCTGATGAAATTTCGATTTCACCCAGCAGACCTAATTGAAATACCACCCAAAGCCATAGCTCGATAAGATTAGCAATATAGGTATGAGGAGTGGTGAATAATAGATCGGAAATTTATGGATAAAGATATTTGAACTAAACAATGGATCTTCTGAATATATATGAGTTAAATAATAGACGAATAGATACTATATGATTAGATATTACGCAGAATATATGCCAACATTCTTCCTTAAAATAAAAATAGTGATACTATGACAGGTAAACTAGGTTCAGTTCTTGAAAAGAAAGGTCCGATAAAGAAGATAGGCGTCCTTGGAATGGGCTATGTGGGCATTCCTGCCGCTGCTTTATTTGCAGATTCTGAAAAGTTCGATCTTGTTCTTGGGTTCCAGAGGGATTCGCCCAGTTCCGGTTACAAGATAGAGATGCTGAACAAAGGGGAAAGTCCATTAAAAGGAGAAGAACCCGGTCTAGAGGACCTACTTAGAAAGGTTGTGGATACAAAGAAATTCGAATGTACCCCAGACTTTTCAAGAATATCCGAACTTGATGCTGTAACGTTGGCCATACAGACCCCATTTAAGAACCCTGCAGACCTCACCCCTGATTTTGGAGCACTCATCGAAGGCATCCGCAATGTAGGGAAATATCTCAAAAAAGGAATGCTCGTAGTACTGGAATCCACAATAACACCCGGAACAACGGACACTCTTGCAAGGCAGATCCTTGAAGAGGAGTCCGGACTTAAAGCAGGAGAGGATTTTGCACTTGCGCACGCCCCCGAAAGAGTGATGGTCGGACGCCTTTTAAAGAACATACAGGAACATGACCGTATCGTAGGAGGTATTGATGATACCAGTACGAAAAGAGCTGTGGAACTCTACAGTCCTGTTCTGACAAAAGGAAAGATCATACCCATGACAGCAACTGCTGCCGAAGTTACGAAGACCGCAGAGAACACGTTCAGAGACCTTCAAATAGCAGCTATCAACCAGCTTGCATTATATTGTGAAGCAATGAGCATCAACGTATATGATGTGAGAGCAGGCATCGATAGCCTTAAAGGGGAAGGCATTACCCGAGCCGTGCTTTACCCGGGCGCAGGAGTAGGAGGGCATTGCCTCACTAAAGATACATACCATCTTGAAAGAGGGGTCACAACGAGCAGTGGTGAACTTGACTATCCTGAAAACACAGATTCCATTTTTGTACTTGCAAGGAAAGTTAACGACTTTATGCCAAACCACATGTACTACCTTACACAAGAAGCCCTGAAGCGCATAGGTAAAGATGTGAAAGGATCGAAGGTCGCAATCTTGGGATGGGCCTTTATAAATGATTCAGATGATGCGAGAAACCCACCGTCCGAACCATACAGAAGTCTCCTGATCGAGAACGGTGCTGAAGTGATGGTACATGACCCTCACGTCCTGAACTATCCCGAGGTAGAGATAATGAAAGACATCGATGAAGTTATGGAAAATGCCGACGTCATTGCAATCCTGACAGGACATTCGGATTACTTCAAACTCGACCCATCAGTGCTTAGATTAGTGACAGGAAAGAAGAACACTGTGATCGTGGATGGAAGGAATGTTCTCGACCCGGATGCATTTATCGATAATGGATTCGTTTACAAGGGCATTGGCAGGGGCGACAAGAACGAACATCCCATCATTTGATATGATGTTAAATTTGGCTTTGTAGAAAACCTCTAAATCTTGATTTCCCCGTAGTTGATTTAGGTAAGAGTTCTACAGAGTTGAAATACAAAAAACTTAAAAGAAAATGAAACATAACAAAAATCATGAATATGAAAGAATTTATTAAGCCAACAAAACAAAAAATCTATAGTTTCATTATCTTAATAATAGGTTTGAACATTTTCCCTATCCTTATTAAATTATTTTTCACAATTTTTGTCGCAAGGACGCTTGGACCAGTAAAATATGCAGATTTCTTGATTTTTAAAAGTACTAATATTCCATACATTCTAACTACAACTGTAACTTATTTTGTATGGCTTTATTTAATTACATCTATAATTGTAAATATCAATAAAATGAAGGCTCTGTAAAAATCCTAATTCAGATTTTATTTTTAAACGAATTCATGCTTAGAATATTAAGAAGGTATTAGGATTTCTACAGAGTCGAAAATTTCTTATTTTAAAAAAAGAGGCAGTTGAAAGAACTGATAGCTCAAACGAATATTAAATTTTTTTACATAATAAACAATATAGTTATACTTTTATAATTATATCCAATATTTCCCTGCAAATCTATGCAGGATCGGAAATCGTGACCAATACAGGCTATATATATAGATCGTTCTTTAAAAAAAATACAAAAAACGATAGCAAATGCTCATATAACGTTCGGCAGACAAAAACTCAGAGATCTATCATATTCATGTGCTCCACATGTGAAAATTCATCCACATTGAACGATCAGGCCTGTCGTGAACAGATACTTTCAGCACTCCTTAGAGAACCATTTGCTGATGATTTCCTCACGTATTGCAAAAAAGAAGGAAATGATGATGCTAAACTTTTTGTAGAGGTATTTGATACTTATGAGAAAATCATTGTTGGAAATAGTGACCTTAACGATAAAATCTCTGGATACATAAAATGGGCACATTTGGCATTTATGGGGAGTATTGTAGGTTTAATATTATTCATATTGTTTATTATAAATTCATTTAAATAAAGAGGGCAGCAATATGTCAAATAAAGACAAAAAAACATACGGGTTCGGTGGACAAAAACCAAGGACTGATGGCATGACTGAATTTAATAACAATGAGAATGGCAACACATCAATAATTGCAAGCGAACAAGAGAAATCGAAGTCGAAATCGAAAAAATAAAAAATAATTAAGCAGGAGTATTATAAATTAATAGTAACTATTCAGCCTACCTATCGTCAATCCTGTATGACCGACTATAATACAAAAAATTAATTTGCAACCCTAAAATCAAACAATCGTTGGAACAAATGGCTTTCCATCGATTGCATCTTGAATAGCTTTCATCACAGAAAGTTGATTCTTCTTAACAGTAGAAATG
>NZ_JAGSOI010000025.1 GCF_023684405.1 Methanococcoides seepicolus
CTCTAATTTTATCTGCTTGTCTAACTCTTCAACGGTCATATGCCGTTCAATAAAGATCCCCTCAGGTCTAACCATGGAACAGTCTATATAACGAATTAGTCTAATAATTTGGGGTTTTAACTATAATCAGGTAAATTTAGATAAGGATTTTGGTTTGTTGCCCCAGACCAAAATAGTTATTAGAGGCTATTTTCGTTCTAATCAATATGATCATAGGTGCATCCTCCTTTGCAGGCGGTCTTAAAGAGCTGGACCAGCATGTCAAATCCGTCGAGCTCTATATGCCAAAACTTGGAGTATATGAAGGAAACTACCTTCAGAAAGACAGGTTAGAACAGATCCTCGACGAACTGTCCACATGCGATCTTGATACATCCATGCATGCACATTATTTTGCAGACGTTCCAACATATCCAAAGGACCTTGTAGTTGATACTGCATCCATGGAACCCATGCACTTCAAGCTGATGGAAGAATGCATAGCACTTGCAGGAAAGCTCGAAACGAAAGCAGTAGTCATCCATCCCGGCAGAGTTGGAGATGACAGACAAAGGTCCCTTGGCAGGATGACAGATAATCTGAAAAGACTTGCAGCTTTTGCGTCAGAGAACAATGTCATGTTAGGACTCGAGAACAAAGAGGCGACAGACCCCGGCAATCTCTGTTGTGAAGCAGACGAATTGCTCAAAGTTGTAAATGAAGTGGATTCTACGAACCTTGGGGTGACATTTGACATCGGTCATGCGAACCTGACCTGCGGCGGAGAACATGAGAAACTGAACGAGTTCATCAGGACAGTATCAGAACAAGTGATACATGTGCACCTGCATGACAATTACGGAACGTGGACCTCCAATTACGATGGAGATGAGCACATGGCACCCGGAACCGGCACGATCGATTATTCAGTGCTTAATTCGCTTAAAGGTTACAAAGGGATATTCAATCTTGAGGTTTTTTCCATTGAAGATGTCCTTGCGGGAAAAGAGATGATCAGAGAGAATATCAGCCTTTGATCAACATTTTATTTTATAAACGAAATTCCGGCGGAACGACCAGAACAAGTATTGGCGACAGTTGAAGGACCTTCTGTGTCACAGAACCCATTATCTGTTTTATTCCAGTGTGACCGCGAGTGCCTATAACGATCCTGTCGACATTGTGCTTCTTTGCAGTCTTTACGATCATTTCTGCGGCATGCCCATCAACGATCTCCGAAATGAGGTTCTGCTCTTTACAGCCTCTTTTGAGAAGTTCTTCCCTTACGCTATTGATCACATGCTCAGCACCGTTCTCACGCCAAGTTTTCCTCCCAAGCCCCTTGTCTTCGACCACATGAACGATTATGACCTCCGAATCGTGTTTGCTTGCGATTTGACCTGCAACCATTGCAGCGTTTTCCGAATATCCTGACCCGTCAGTGGGAAGTAATATTTTCATATAATTTTTGGTTACTTTTTAAGTGTATTAAAGTTATTGGAGATCGACCTTTAGCTAATTCATTCTATATTTATTCAGGAATTGATCAAAAACGAAAAAATCAAAAATAAATGTAAAACAAAAATAAAACATCATGAAAAAAATGGAGGAAAGAGGAGCCTTTATCCCCTCTGAACTGTTTCGAGGTGAGCTGCCACAATAGCATCCAGCCCCATTACGACATTTCCATCAGATATGGTATAAGGAATGTTCTCTTTCGGATATGCCACGCATGACCCCTGGATACCTTCTCCGGTACTAGCATCAAACCTAGTTCTGCATGAATCGCAGACAAGTACCCCGTTGTCAAGGGAAAAACCAATTGAGCCACATGGCGGACAAACGTTCGATCTGACTATTATGTCGTCACCTAGCTTATAGGCCATAACTGCGATCTCACCTGTATCGGTATTTACCTTGAAATGAGTGTTTACGTTCTCCTCGATCGCCTGGACAGGGATCGTAACAATATTGCCCGATACTTCCGGATCAATCCACGTTGCTGCAATAGGTTTAACGACAGATTCCGCAACAGGTTCAACAGCAGCTTCTGCCTGTGTATCATTTTCAAGACATCCGGGTACAAACGCAACCGCAATCATTATCAGCAGTATGGTCCCTATTAATTTTGAATTCATTTTATATCATTCCTTTATTTTTCCATCTTGTAAGTTGATGATCCTGTCCGACATTCTGGCAAGGTCGTGATTGTGCGTTATCATGACCACAGTCATATCGTCCTTCAGGGAATTGAGAAGGGAGATTATCCTCTCCCCTGTTTCTTTATCCAGTGCCCCAGTGGGTTCATCCGCAAGCAGTATTTTAGGACTCATGACCAATGCCCTTGCGATCGCGACCCTTTGTTGTTCCCCCCCACTTAGCTCAGAGGGTTTATGGTCCAAACGATGGGAAAGCTCCACTCTTTCAAGGGCATCAAGGGCTGCACTATGACCCTTATCCCCTGCAAAAACAAGAGGTAAGGCAACATTCTCGTATGCGGTAAGAGAGGGGATAAGGTGGAATTGCTGGAACACAAAACCCACTGTCCTCCGCCTATAGTCGACCATCTCTTTCCGGGATATTGTAGTGAGATCATCCCCGTCTATGAGAATGGACCCTCCTGTGGGCCTGTCCAGCATTCCGATCAGGTTCATCAGGGTAGTTTTACCGGACCCGGATTGCCCCATGATGGACACAAACTCCCCATTCTCAATGTCCATATCGATGCCATGCAGTACCTCAACATCATTGGGTCCTATTTTGTAGCTCTTTTTCAATCCACTTGCATGGATCAGTCCGTTAGACACTCCTTAACACCTCCGCAGGATCAATACTCAATGCCCGTTTTGCAGGGATTATGGATGCGACAATTCCCACCAGCACAGCCATACCGGAGACCAGAGGCAGAAGTTCCCACATTGGGAAAGGTTCAGCAAAGCCCAGTAAAGGGGCAATTAGGTATGATAGCAAAGTTCCGGTCCCAAATCCAATGCTGCCCCCGATCGTTCCGATCAATGCTCCTTCAAGGAACAACATTGATATGACCTGATGATCGCTTGCGCCAATTGCACGCATGATCCCGATCTCCCTTATCTTTTCGTTCACAGATGCAAGCATGGTAGAGGCAACTGTAAGGGTACTTACAAGCAGGGTTATGATCGAGATCGCCATTGCAGACGTTTGAGTATGCTTGATCATGGCCATCTCACTCTGAACGATCTGACTCATTGCCTTGGCTTCCACATCCGGCAGGGCGCCTTCTATCTGGAGGCTCATTTCGGACACCGGACAGTCATTACAAAGGGCACGAACATCAATGCTGCTAACTTTTCCCTTTTTATCAAGAAGGGTCTGAGAGACGGAAAGGGGCATTATTATGTAGCCATCTTCCTCCCCACCCGTACTCTCAACAATACCCAACACTTCAAGGTCCATGGCGACACCGTTCCCTTCAAGGGTAAGGGTCGAGCCAGCATCCAATCCGAGTGGTTTTGCTATGTCCGATCCAAGCATCACTTCCGTCCCATTGGGATCGGATAGCCATTCCCCGTTTATGTTCCACCACGATCTGAGATTTTGTTCCTGTTCCACATCAACCCCCATTACTATGACCTTTCCATGCCCAAGTCCTGCAACACCATACAAACGAGGCGCCACCACCCCCAGATTCGCACTGTTCTCGATATCGTATATTCCGGGAATATCGGATTCCAATATGTAGTTATCACCAGTGGATATCGAGCCGAGAGATGTCGAACCTGCTATCAAGGGTATCGAATTTGTCTGCGGCCTTACGATGATATTAGCACCGAAATTGTTCGACTCCTCGTAAAGGCTTTCAGTTGCAGCAGAAAACGTTGTAACAACCGCAACCATAGCGGATGCTGCAACAATGATCCCCAGGACTGCGATCGCAAGTTTAGTTCTCCTGCGGAAAACGTCTTTTAAAACAACAGAATATAAGCGCATAAAATGTAATTGAAAAGATAGCTACATTAATGCAATTTACAAGGCAAATATGGCCCCTAAGTAAAGCCCTCACATTTAGAGGAATTATATAGACCATATAGATCGTTCTGAATCTACCCATTTCAACAACAGCACAGCTTTCACCCCCCTCAGCACTGCTCGCAATAGCATTACTCGCAATAGCATTACTCGCAACATACAACAGACACAAGAAATAATGAATGTCCATTAGAATATTATAAATAAGTGAAACGGAACTATATATGTGGAGTCGAAATATGGATTGTCTGTTCTGCAATATAATAAAGGGAGAGATCCCATCCCATAAGATCTATGAAGACGAGGAGACCTATGCTTTCCTTGACATAAACCCCTGTTCCAGAGGGCATACCGTAGTTATCCCTAAAAAGCACTACGACAGCTTTACCGACATGCCAACGGAAGATGCCGGTTCACTTTTCGCTACCGTGAAAATGCTAACAGGGATGATAGAGGATGCCATGTCAGCGGACGGCTCGAACGTCGGTCTCAATAACAAAGCTGCTGCCGGTCAGTTAGTGCCACATGTGCATGTCCACATCATCCCGAGAATGGATGGAGATAATGGCGGTTCAATGCATTCGATAGTAGCTGTCAGCGGTGCAGGGAACGATCTGGAAGAGTTGGCTGAGAGTTTGAGGGTTGATTGATAAAGCTTAAGGGATAAGAGAGGAGTTATTGATTTTAACGCTTTTATGCATCATTGTGTATTAAAACAAATAAAAACTCCTTCCCGGATTTTTGTTTTTTGAGATGACCAATTTCTTCAAGATGAAATAAGTCGCTTCTTGCCGTAGCATACGATACACCTTGTGTATTCATGACTTCTTTTACTGCCATTGTTTTGTGTGGATATTTTATAAATTGCCTAAGTATTTCTCGTTGCCTGATGTTTAATTCATCAGATTCATTCATGTATATCAGGGCCTGATATTGTTCCTGCTGCTTAATTTCAAGATATTTTAGAATTTCATGCAACGATTCTATTATAGCAGTTAAATTAAATTTAATAAAGTACGTCAGATCACCAATCTCTTTATCTTTATCAAAAAAGTAATCCGATTCTGTATATTGATATGCCAATTTATATTGCCGGCGTTTTTTGTAGATCAAACGTGATACGGACATATACTCAAAAAGCCAATAATCCTTTTTCAGGACATACCAGTAAAATAGACTTCTGCCAGTACGCCCATTTCCATCATTAAATGGGTGAATATAATTAAGTAAGTAATGAAGAAATATTCCTTTAATTATGGGATGAATGAAAAACTGGTCATCATTATTTGCAAAATTGCACAGTTCGCTCACTAATTCTGATACTTCTTCTTTTTTTGGAGGAGTATGTAAAACTTCACCATCATTATCAAAAACTCGGATCTCATCGTTGTCCCTGAAAACGCCTTCGTCTTCAGGATTGTCGAGAGTACCTTCGGTCATTCTTTTTTGAAGTTCCAGAAGAAGTTCAGGAGTCATTTCTTCATTTTTTATTTCTAACACATATTTCATTGTGTTATAATTGTTAATGATCATCCGCTCATCTTTGTTTTCTGGTTTTTTACTTTTCCTTAGCATCTCCTTTGCGACTCGACGTGATGGTGTTGCTCCCTCGATCTGACTTGATGCAATAGCTTCTTCCATAAGAGAATTTAATATGTACTTTTCACGATTGTCAGAGATAGCATCGATAACGCTTGAAAGATTTCCTGCTGCGCCTTTATCGAGGGTGTGCAATTTTTCTTGAAACTCATCAAGCATCGTATAATGAAATATATATTTTCCAAAAACAACTTTATTAGGAGCCTTCATGGCCCGAAACATTTTCATTAAGTACCACAAATAAATTGGTTTGATTGGAATGTTGTCTTTCCTTTTTCCAACCTCTTCCCAATGAAGATATCTCCGATTATATTCAGAAACAAAATTGATCACATCTTGATCATGAATGTACTTCATTGCCTCAGTTCCATCTTCCGTGGACAATGAGGATATTTTGAGTATCTTTTTCATATTATCAATATCTAATAAATTAGTACAGTTTATAGAATTTAATACTTAATAATACTAACTATTAATTTAATAGATATTAACAGATACCAATAGTTTATTTTTAACTTGCTTAAAATTGCACAGTTCTTATTGAGATTTGTCAGAGGGCATACCGTAGTTGCCCCAAAAAAGCACTACGACAGCTTTACCGACATGCCAACGGAAGATGCAGGTTCCCTTTTCACCACCGTGAAAATGCTAACAGGTATGTTAGAGGATGCCATGTCAGCGGACGGCTCGAACGTTGGTCTCAATAACAAAGCTGCTGCCGGTCAGTTAGTGCCACATGTGCATGTCCACATCATCCCGAGAATGGATGGAGACAATGGCGGTTCAATGCATTCGATAGTAGCTGTCAGCGGTGCAGGGAACGATCTGGAAGAGTTGGCTGAGAGTTTGAGGGTTGATTGAGGTATTGACAGCGATTAATTTTACTTTTTTGATTTGGATTTTGTTAGTATTATCTGACAGAGGCACGAAAATAGCGGTTCTGAAAGATAATATTGATGAGGGAGTTGTGAATTACTCTTGACAATTTTGCAACACAAAAAAATAATTTCCTATTACTTGCATAACTATATCGATACCATCTGAGTACATTTTAAGCAAACACAATTGCGCTCCTATTAAGTCTGTTTGAGTATCTACAACGAGAGCTTATTATTATTAAATTTTCAGACTATTTTTTAAAATTGGAATCGAGAAATTATATAGAGTTATTATTTACTACCTCTGTTAGTCCTAATTGAAAAAATTGAAGAAATATTACTAGCGTGTAAGCATAATAGATTGAGATTTGATAGAAATATACAAGTTGCTGAATATAAACTATAGAATAGCCTAATAGATATCAGCACAAATAATCAACATTTGAATTATTAATTTTTTAACATGTGTGTTTAATTATATGATAAGTTATTTAAAGTAATCGAAATATTACTTATTATAATTTTAGAGTGATTATAGGGAATCATAATGGGACTTAAAAATATTCATTTAAAGGGTTTTTACGATTCTGACGCAGACAATTTGTTGCTTGATTTTTATATTCCAGTTCTTGAAGAATCCATATTTTATAAAAGGATAGCCGGATATTTTTCATCTAATTCACTTGCAATTTCTGCAAAAGGCATCTCCAAATTCATTGATAATGGAGGGAAAATGCATCTAATAGCTAACGTAGTGCTCTCAGAAAATGACCAAAACACCATCAAGAAAGCTATCCACGAAAAAGAGATGCAAATATTGGATGAATTTGAAACAATGGATGATGCTCTAAAAAGAGGGCACTTAGGGCTTCTAGCATGGATGATCAAAAATGAGATATTAGAAATAAAAATCGCAGCAGTTAAAAATGGATTGGAACATAAAAAGAAAGGGATTTTTAAAGACATAGAAGGAAATGAGATTTCATTTACGGGATCCGACAATGAAACTATTGGCGGTTGGCTCCATAACCATGAAGACTTTCATGTATTTTGTAGTTGGTTGGAAGGGGATAAAGAAAGACACTTAGACCCCGACATAAAAAATTTTGAGGAATTATGGAATGATCAGTTAAATAGTGTCCAAGTCTTTGAAATTTCAGATGCTTTTAAAAAAGGCCTTATTCAAAATGCACCAGCTAACGAAGAAGATTTTAAAACATTATCAAATGAAGTTACAAAGATGCTGGTTGAAAAATCGAAAGTTGGATACTTAAAGCATAATGTTGCTGAAAAACCATCAAAGAATAATTTAGATGATTTTCTTAGAGATTACCAAATTGAAGCCATTGGGAAATGGGCTGAAAATGGAAATCAAGGCATATTCAAGATGGCTACTGGCACCGGTAAAACATTTACTGCTTTTGGTGCAATAAATCATTACTTGAAAGAAGTTGGCTCTGGGTTAATTATCATAGTAGCCCCGACTCAATTACTAGTCACGCAGTGGTCTAATCAATTAAAAGGACTTGGATATTTAAATGTTGTAGAAGTAATGAAGAACAGTTCAGTTTGGAAGCAAGATATGAATGGTTCTCTTCTAAAAATAGAACTTGGAAAAGCTAATGAAGCTATAGCAGTTGCAACATATGATTCATTCTCATCAACAACATTCGTGAATCTCATCAACAAATATAAACTGAATACTTTCTTGATCTGCGATGAAATGCACAATTCCTGGGCTCCGAAATATAAAAAGGGGCTTCTTCCTTCATATCAATCTCGTCTCGGCTTGAGTGCCACTCCTGAAAGATATATGGATGAAATGGGTACAAAAGAAATGCAAGAGTATTTTGGAGGAATTGTTTATGAGTTCACTATTGCACAAGCAATACCTGAATTTCTTGTGGAATATGAATATCATGCAGAGACAGTTGAACTAACTGATGAAGAGAGAGAAGAATATCATGATCTAACGCACTCCATTGCTAAAAGGATTGCTAGTAACAAAGGAGATATTGATGATATAACACTTAGCATAATATTGAAACGTTCAAAGCTTGTAAGCAATTCTAAGTCTAAATGGGAAGCTTTTAACAATATTCTTGACAGCATCTCCTCTGTTAAAAGGACTTTAATATACTGTTCGAATAAACAACTTCCACATATCTTGAAGATACTCCATTCAAGAAAAATAAGTGCTTGTAAGATCACATACAAAGAAAGTCCAAAAGAAAGAAAAAGGATTATCGAAGATTTTATTTCGGACAAATATGATGCGATCGTTGCTATGAAGATCTTGGATGAAGGTATCGACCTTCCAAAAATTGAACAAGCTATAATAATGTCAAGTAGTGGAAATCCCATTGAGTATGTCCAAAGAAGAGGACGAATTTTAAGGAAATGTGATGGAAAAGATTTTGCCAGTATTTATGATATATTAATTTTCCCATGGAAAGATATACCTGAGAATATAAGTAAATCTGAACTATCCATAATAAGAAAGGAAATGAAAAGGGTTGAAGAGTTCGTGAGCACTTCTACTAATCCACTAGAAGTGATGAATGACATTATAGATTACAAATATTTGCTTTATGACGGTGATCCATATGAAGAAGTTTGAAATAAACCAACTAATTCAAAAAAAAGTAAATGATTCTGACGAATCTGACATAATGAAAAATTTCATTCTTGAGATATTAGATCTAGAACGTAGGAATGTAGAATATCCACAGAACAAGTACGTTAAAGATTTTACAACCATGGCTGGAGATTATAGCAATAAAGAGCAGAGAGGCTAACTATGTGGATATCAGAAATCAAAATCACTAACTTTAGACCATTCTATGGTGAACAGATTTTTTCATTTAAAGATGATTCACAAGAAAAATTCACAATAATAGAAGCTAAATCTGATACTGGCAAAACAAGTTTACTTTCTGCAATCTCTTGGTGTCTTTATGGAGACGATAAAAAGAGCGAAACTGACCAGCATAAAGGAAATATTCACCCATTCAATCTTGATCGAAAGGATGAAATGGCAGAGGATGAAGACGATTACCTCGAAGTGGAATTGACTTTGAATGCTGATGGTAGTACATTACCTAAATATGTAATCACAAGAAATGTCAGTTGCACTAAGAACAAAGGTCGTATGGCTAACAGAAGCTATCCTTTCGTAACAGTCGAAGAATGGGAAAACAACGAATCAAGAACTATTGATAATCAAAGCCTTTGCCAAAAAACGATAAATTCCATATTGCCCGAGAACATCCATATGTTTTTCTTGTTCGAAGGTGAAAAACTGGAAAAACATTTTTCTTTTGAAAATCAAGAAAACATCAAGTTTGCTATAGAAAAAATATCACAAATAGAACAAGTAAAATCTGCGCTCAAACATCTAGAAATTACACGCAATAAAGTATACAGTGATAAAAAGGAAGGTAGAGGTAACAAGCAACTTGAAAGTAATCTCTCTGAAATTGATAATTTAAATGACTTTATTGAGAATTTGACCGAAAAAATTCAGCTATACAACGAGCAGATCAATGAAGCAGAAAAAGAAGTTGATGTAATCGATGGAAAATTGAAGGAGCAAAACATTGACAAAGTAACTGAATGGTCTAAAGCGAGGAAAATTTTAGAACAAAATAATCAAAGTTTAGAAAAAAGAATAAATGACCTTCAAAAAAAATCTAAACTTTGTATGCTCAAAAATGCACCGCTTGCAATGTGTTCAAATTCCTTGAAATCTCTTATTAATGTCATAGAAGAATCAGAACAAAACAATCAGCTACCTCCAAAAATAAAGAATATTTATGTTAAAGAATTACTTGAGAAGAAAATTTGTATATGTGGAAGAAGCTTACTTCCTGATGATGAGGAATCAAAAAAAGCGATTTCCGAATTAGAAAAGATACTTGGACAAAATGATCTAAGTGATCTCTCAGAAAAATTGATTGAAGGAAGATATAATATAAGAGACATTCTCAGAAAATTACCAAACACTTTTGTTGAAAAGCGTGATGAGATTGTTTCTGATATTGAAAGGATTCAACAGCAGATATCTAGTAATCTTTCCGAAATTAATGATATTAACAAGCAGTGCGAAGGTATTGATGAAAGCGAAGTTCTTGAACTTAATAATAAGAGACAAGAATTGAAAGTTAATATTCGTAGCCAAACCGAAAGTATAGGTAGACTTAACGCCACCCTTAATTCAAAGAGAGCAAGATCTACATCCATTAAAAGAGAAAACGAAACGTTGGCGAAAGAACTAGATAACTATGCTAAAATAAAACAAGTTTCTGATTTCATGGATCGCGCTCTAATCATGCTAAATGATATCAATAATGAAATTCTTACCGAAGTACGTAGTACTGTGGAGCAAAGGACCTTTGAATCATTCCTCAATCTACATTGGGACAAGGCAAATTATGCTGGCTTCAAGATAGGATCTAGGTACAATATGAGTTTGGTAGATTATCAAAATGTTAACAGGATAACAAATCTTGCTAGTGGGACTAAACAGGTACTTTTACTCTCATTTATAGCTTCATTGGCAGAAGTTTCTGGTTTCAAGTTCCCAATTTGCATCGATACTCCTTTAGCAAACACCGATAATGAGCAAAGGATAAACATTGCCAAGAATTTACCTAATTATTTGAAAGGAAACCAAGTAATACTTCTCGTAAAGGATCAAGAGTACACACCTGATTTTCGAACTACGATTTCAGAAAGAGTTAGCCAAGAACTGCGTATGGTGAAACGAGAAGGCAAAACTGAGGTGACAACATGGGATTAAAAGAAAGTTTTGGAAGAAATATTAATATTAACCATGAGATTCGTGAAAGGTATAATCATATCCAATCAGGATTCCTTTTCAAAGGTGAAGATAACAAAGGTGTAGATTACAAATATCTGTTCATGATGTGCCTTGGTTTGGCTTATACCCAAAAATGTTCCCCGAAAACGGTTAAAAATCCTGTAGGACTTTTAAATATAAGCAGTTTTTCTGAAGATGATCTATGGACAATAGCTTCAATAGCAGTTGAAACCACTGGAGACATACGAATAATAGGGAAAGCTGCAGAGATGAGAAAAATTGCTACAGAGTATGCTCATGCAGGTCTCGATGTTCTTGAAGATCTTATCGCAGAATATGGCTCTGGGGAAAATTTGGAACTGGTGTTAGAAAAGATTGGTAAAGATTCACTTAGTATGTGATAAAAAATCTTTAAAGATTGTTTTGGAGAAAACATACTAATGCTTAACTCAACAAAAGTATGATCACTTGTGGAAATCTAAATCGTTAATTCATAAGCAACAATTCAAAGTTAGAGTAAAGATGAAATCTAAAAAACTTATTAGGTTGCCTTAGAAGCATTGGAAAATGACAAATTGATTGAAATGAGCTATATAAGAGATGGACGTGCCCCCATTCCAAAATTGGAAAGCACTTCTAAGGTTATGAGTGCTAACAAAGGAAAAGATACAAAACCCGAGCTATTGTTACGCAAAGCATTGAGGGAAATGGGACTTTCTGGATATCGCTTACATTGGAAAAGAGCAGTTGGACATCCAGATATAGCCTATCCTGGTAGAAAGATAGCCATATTCGTCAACGGTTGCTACTGGCACAGATGTCCTTACTGCGACCTCCCCCTCCCAAAGTCCAACATAGAGTTCTGGGCAAACAAGTTCAAGAAGAATATTGAAAGGGATGCAGAGAAAAAACGTAAACTTGAAGACGATGGGTGGACTGTTCTGGTGTTCTGGGAATGTCAGATAAAAGAAAATGTGCAGAATTGTGCTAAAAAAGTAAAAGAACTGTGGGATAAATAAACGTAGTTCCCACAATCAATAATTCAAAAATTCGCCTTTACTTCAACTGCTTCACAAAATAATCACATGCATACAAGCCTGCTACTATCCTAAGCGGTACTTGTTCCCGATTGATCGCTATGATTACCTCGGAATTATCCACCATGGCAGCTTCATCAGGGAAATGTACATCGACGATATCTCGCATCTTCTGCAAAGCCATCTCTGGAGTAATATCCTCAGTTTGACAGCTGGAAACATAGGCCCTTTGCAAGTCCATGGAAGTCGTATCGATTTCATCGAAAGTTCTTTTCACATCATTGATAAGATCATCGAATTTTGGGATCTCATTTATCAATCCGGTAAGATTACATTCTTCAGGGCTGCACATCGTGGCATTCTTCCCACTACCCTGATGCAATACACAAGACCATTTTATGTTCCCACTCTTGAAATCAGAGGTCTTGTTCGTAAGTTCAACACGGAACCCCTTTATCTTAATGTAAGGGATATGTATCGCAAATTTAGCATCTAACCTCTTATCTTTCTGGTCCTTTAGTTCTATTTTAGTACCCGTAAGATCGAACGAAGATTTAGTCGCTGGTAAAGGTATGAACTCCATAGGAGGTTCAATGTGCTCTTTTTCAAGTATGGCTTTAGCCAGAGCAGATGAAAGTTTAGCACATACCGCATTGCCCACTAAACGATATTTAGAAGATTCATTGCCTGCTTCGAACTGATATGTGATCGGGAATGACATCATTGAAGCTATTTCCCTTATCGTGGGCAGTCTATATCCAATGTGCTTCCCGTTCTTGTCTATGGCTTCGAATATCATTGATTCACGTGTAGATGCCGACCTAGTGGCCATAACCGTCCTACTTGGCCTATCAAGGTTCTCAGGGAATGACATCTTGCCCATAAAACCATGGTCCTCTTTCATCCTTTTCGCTTTCTTCCATTCGAAATTTGCTACACGAGTATCATAAAAATGATCGGTCAGTGAATTGGAAGCTATAGAAAAACCATAGTTTGTATCAGTGATCGTACCCCCAGTATCACCTTCAAGGGGGTTCCCCAAAGAGTGCATGACCTCTTTCATTGTCAGCCACTCGTCCTTATCTTTGCAAGTAGGAACTGGTGCAGGAAATTCGCCACACATGAACCTTTTTCTTGTCTGAGGTGCACCATAATCTGCTGCATTAAAGACGTTGCTGACCTCCATTTTCAGGTCAGGTCCTTCACCGGGAAGGCCTAGTTCTTTCCAAGTATATTTATCTTTAATGTACTTGCCTGCATTGGGAACATTTTCCAATATCCAATATTTTAATACGCCGCCCTTTTTGTACTTCTTCCAAGCGACTATACGAAGATACGATTCGATCAGCTTTATTCCCAATGTCTTGTCTGCCTTTCCAGCATTATTGGAACCAGAAAAAGAAACACACGGAGGACTTCCTATAATTACATCAACGTCTGGGATGTGCTCATCTATCTTTTCAGGAGTGTCCAGTTCTAAAATATCCATCTTCACAGTATTACAGTCAGGATGGTTCAAATGATGAGTATCGATCGCGGGTTGCCAGTGGTCAAGAGCAAACACAATATCCAAATCGTTCTGACGGAAACCTTCTGAGAATCCACCGCCTCCACAGAAGAAATCAGCGACCTTTAATCTCGTTTTTGTCATAGCAAGTAGAAAGACGATTATTCTTAATATATCTTTTGATCGAAAGAACAAAAACCCTACAAAAATAATTTAGTTCCAACATGCTTAGTAATTATAGATAGAAACTAATTTTAATTGTAATTCGCAACTTGCTCTTTTAGATATTTTGCATTTAGCCAAAATGATTTTTTAATTAACTGTTGCCCATCTGGAGTTTCACAAGTATCCTCTTTATTCCTAGCATGTGGCCTTACATGACACACTTCACTATCAGAGATCCTAGGAAGATCAGCAGCACTACCTGAAATAATCCTACTAACGGTTTCTTTCCAAACTCTTTCTACCTCTTTCAGATCATCATAAGGAATCGTCCAGAACATACCCTTTTTAAACCGTAGTATGCCAAATTCATCTTCTTGATAAACAACAAAGAAGAACTTTTTGTCAATAGTATTCAATAAAGTTGAATTATCCCATTTTTCTTCCACAATCTCTTTGTATTTGAAATATGGAAATGACATCGACTCTTTAGGAGTTGCATTCTGATTTAGTCTAATTATTTTGACATCAACGTTCCCTTTTTCAAATTCCTCGATCTTGCTCTTTTTCAGACCTAGCATCCTTGCAGCCAAACTTGCATAATAGCCTTTGGCATCATTGTTCAGATCATCACCGACCAATTCATGGATCTCATCAACTGTTTGCCCAGAATATATTGATAATCTATCCAAAACTATCTCTTCAAAGGACCTAGCACCTTTTAATTCGCTTACGTCCTTAATGAAAGGCTCTACATCCAAAGTATTCAGAATTCCCTTAGGAGGTATTTCATCTGCGATCGTTGAAGATATTATGTAGTTAACATATTTCTGTTTGAGACAAAATGCACGCTGCTTAGCCCTAATTGTAGAATGAGGCTGATCCCTCAAACTGCTTGCACTGGTCATTCCTTTGGTACAGGCACCCAAGTAAAGTGAATCGCCTTCTGAAAGTTCATGAGCTCGACCATCTCTTATCTTTGCAACTATTCGTTCCCAATCCCGTCTTATGATCTCAAGGTCAACATTATAATATTTCCACAATGTCACAAATTTAATAAGATAATCAAGACGATCTTTATCAGACTCAAAAAGATAGAATATCAAAAGAAGAAGCGAATTCTTATGTAAAAATGAACTGTTTATCCAGTCCTCCTTAACAACTTCCATATAGTTAATGATATTAAGGACAATTCTTTCTTTTGAAACCAGATGTCCATTTTTAAGTTTTTTGAGAGGAGTTACTTTAAGTTCAACACCTGCTTCTTTGAAATCAGGGTCTTTATCGGAATTTAATTCATAAAGAAAGTAGTTTTTTTCTAAGTACTGACCCAAATGGCCTTTATTGCCACCATATCCAGTGGACCCTTCACTTATGACCCATGAACATGCATCCCTAAATTTACTACCCTCTAACTTTTTAGCATAAACATAGATATCTTCAGGATCTTGGGAATCATAGGGAAGTTCGTCAACTAGAAAGCTCATGCATAAAATAATGAGAAATGTTATATAAATAAATATGGAGGAAGTTAGGAGCTAGAATAATGAATGAAAAAGAAGAAATTAAATATTGAAAGCAAGTTAATCTTAAATAATGTAATAGTCCCGCCCGGACAAACTCTACATCCAGCAGGAGGCACTCCTGAACATTGGTGTAACAGTCGGTGACCTCAGGCTATATGTACCTGTGAACGATCCAACCAGCCCATTCTTTGGAATGGAGGACTGGCCAGACTGTGGTACCAAAGTCACCCTCTGCAACATTGACGTTGAGTATGGAGTCACTGAAGTGTTCGAAGAGTACGACCTCATAAGGTACGTTGACAGGAACAATGACGGTGATTTCGACGCAGGTGTCGACCATGCATACATTGATATGGACGATTCCGACGATGTAACTCTCTATGATGTCAGGCTTACGGATGTTAGCATCAAGGAAGCATTCTATCCAAACAACACCAAAGTCATGACACAGCATGATCTTGACCTCGGTGACACTCTGGTAGAAGCAGATTGGAACCTGATGAGCTCTGACATCGATCTGTTGGGTGTAGTTCCAAACTTCTACGAAGAGATGGAAGAAGAAGACGTGCCATTATTCACAGTCAACATGTTTGATACTGACTGCAGTGGAGACTGGACATGCGTTGACGCTCTTTACCTGAGTATCGACGATGAGTTCTGGGTGGATGACTTTGCTGTCACCCATAAGGACATCAGGCTTTACATCCCACCAAACATGATCTGTGATGAAGAACCCGACTGTGACTACCACGCATATGATGCAAACCAAGATGGTATCATCAGCATTGGTGAGGTAAACACCGCAATCGATGACTACCGTACACAGGGGCCAACATCTATTGCAGATGTCAGTGAACTGATAGATATGTATCGTACAGGTGAGCCCTACTGTTAAGAATTAGTTGAGGGGGATTATCCCTCAACCAATATTTTTCAAATGTCTTGAATTTTTTACACCTTCGCAACATATCGATTTACTATTATTACACTTTAATTTACGGATAAATTTACTAGTGGTAAATTAACCTTCAATCATTTTTCTCCATCCTTCCAACCTCACCCTAACATGAGCATTGAGAGTAAACGGTTTATCATTCTTAGCATAAGCTCCTAAGTTTAACATTTCATTCAAGAATGTTAAAAATAAGATTTTTAAATTGAATATATAAATTCTGATAATCAAGGCTCTGTAGAAATCCTCGATATTCAGACACTAATCCAATTTTAAAAGATTATGGAATGTGTTACATGATGTTGGAATATAATCCCAATTCCAGTCTATATATGTTGATTTTGATAGGTTTTCTACAGAGCCAAATTATTAAATCCGTCAACACTTAAATAGCATAAACATAAACAATTAAATGGGGAAAATACAGGGGTTTAAATTGAATTTAAATAATATTTAATATTCGTTTCTAAAAATTCCATATTGGACCTAATTAAAAATTGAAAATACTTGAGCAAGTCTCTTGTATTAAGTAATATAAAGAATTAGGGCGTGAAAATATGATGAAAATAATAGCGGTAGCTGTAGCCTTACTATTGATAATATTGCCAAGCATAGCAGGAGCAGAAACCATCAATTATTCAATAGAAACAGATGGGTATAAAATAATCCCAGACCAGGAATTTCATAAAATTATTATGGGTACTCCAGGCTATGGAGTAATAGAATCACCTGGAGATCCAGCTCTTCCTGAGAAAATGCTAGAACTTTGGGTTCCCCAAGATATTAACTGGTCAAGTGTTAACTTTACTGTAGAAATAATTAATGAATCAGAGATAACAAATATAAGCATGATTCCAAATCCGCCTCTTAAGCCAGGGCTCGCTGCAAATGCAATTTTAGAATACGATCCTGACTATGAGGATTGGGGCGTTGAGAAGAGCATTGTGAATGGAATAAATATGTATGTATATGGTAGAGATGCAAATTTCCCAGAGCAACACGTGGAATTACTTCCTTATACAGAAAGAAAAGATGCTGTACAAGGAACAACTCCGATAGATGCGTTTGGAGAGAATAAGTATTTAAGACTTGCATACAGGCCATTTATATATAATCCGGTTAGCAAAAATTTAACTCTGATAACAAAAGCAAATATAACAATTACTTACGATCGTTATCCAATAAATGGAATTAAATCCGCTGGGGATGGGGGTACATACGATTATGTGATTATCACTACAAATGATATTGTATCAAATAGCACAAAGTTAGATAGTTTCGTATATCTTAAAGAGTTTCAAGGCCACAATGTTAAGGTTGTTACAGAAACAGATTTTGGTGGTCTGACAGGACAAGCACCAAACGGCAGGGCAGAAAAAATTCGAAAGTGGTTGATTGATAATTACAATACGCTTGAAATAGATTATGTCCTGTTAATCGGTGACCCTAATCCCGACGATCCTACCAATCCTAGTGATAGTGTTGGTGATATACCTATGAAAATGTGTTTTCCACGCTATTTTAGTTCGACACATAGGGAGTCCCCGACAGATTACTTCTATGCAGACCTAACCGGTAACTGGGACTTGGATAACGACCAGTACTTTGGCGAGGATCTGGATCTGAGTCATATTAAGAGCCCAGATCCATCAATTGGTGAAGACACCTTCTCGGCCAATTGGACTGGAAAAATAATGTGCGATTACAATGAAACCTACAAATTCCATACTTTTAGCGATGATGGTGTTAGATTATACATTGATGGGTCATTAGTGATTGATAACTGGGCAGAACACTTGCCTGCGAATGACTATTGGACCCAATCCATGACGGCAGGAAAACATGATATTACTCTTGAGTTTCGAGAAAACACTGCGGACGGGATAATCCAGCTATTTTGGCAAACTACAGTTTCAAAGGGTCACTCCCATTATGTTGGGCACCAGATTATACCCTCAGATCATCTTTATGATGCATCAGATGTCGTCGGTGGACTAAGCGGAACATATTACGATAATTCAGATTTTACCGGCACTTCCATTACACGCAAAGATGCTGCAATTAACTTCATTTGGGGTACAGGAGATCAGGGAGCTGGAGGACCTGATACCGGTGCACAGGTTTTCGTTGGAAGGATACCAGTATATAATGACGACTATGCACAATTAGATAGTATTTTGCAGAAAATAATTGAATATGAAACCGATCCGGGAGACATATCCTGGAGGAGCTCCATTCTATTGCCCATGGAACCTATGGATGAAAACACACCTTGCGCCCACCTGGGAGAGGGGATCAAGAATGACCTTGCAAATCCTGCAGGGTTTACAAGCTACCGCATATACGAGGAGGATTATAATCCACCAACACCAGAGTTATGGCCATGCAATAAAAACAACGTCAAGAATGAATGGAAAAATGGATACGGCATGGTTGTATGGGCAACGCATGGCTCTCAAACGAGTGCATCTGATATTTTTGACTCGTCTTTAACAACCCAGCTCAATGATACCAAACCAGCCTTTACCTTCCAAACTTCATGCCTCACTGGCTACCCTGAATATGATGACAATCTTGCATATGCTCTGCTTAAACATGGAGGCATAGCCACAGTGGGGGCATCGAGGGTTTCATGGTATTCAGGCGGAAATTGGACAACATATGATCCGACCTCAGGCGTGTATCATCCCACTGCTTATTACTACACAAAAGGCGTTATAAGCGATGGACTTCCTGCAGGAGCTGCATTGGCTCAACAAAAAGCACCCATTCCAAAGATGGGCATGAACGAAATGGATTTTAACTTGTATGGCGACCCGGATTGCTATCTTTTGAACACATTTCCTAATTCTCCACCAACAGCAGATGCAAATGGTCCATATGTGGCAGATGAAGGCACAGTAATAACCTTTAATGCCAGTGGTTCTTCTGATCCTGAAGGGGATTCGTTGGAATACAGGTGGGATTTAGATAACAATGGTGTATGGGATACTGATTGGTCAAATGATCCAACAACTTCGAATACATGGGGTGATGATTATTCAGGTGAGGTAAAAGTAGAAGTGCGTGATATGCTTGGACTAACTGGTATGAACATTACATCGGTCACAGTGAACAATGTAGCACCAACAGTAGTCAATATCTCAATGGATCAACCAAACCCACAGTTCATACTTCCAATTGTTCATACACTAACTTTTAATGGAAGTTTTATTGATCCGGGATGGTTAGACACCCATACATCACTCTGGGATTTCGATGATGGAACAATAGTAAATGGAACTCTGACTGAAGAGCACGATGAACCAAACGCAACAGGAGATACAATAGCAGAACAAGTATATTCTGAGCCCGGAGTCTACAACGTGACTTTGACTATAGCAGATGATGATGGTGGGGTTGGAACCGCGACGATGCAGGTTACAGTGGTGGATGCTGAAGGTGCCAAGCATGACCTTAACGATTATATTCAGAATCTACCCAACGATGCTTTCAAAAAGCCTGCAGATCAGCGAAAGAACGCCTTTGCAAATAAGTTCAATGCGATAGATGAAATGTTTGAAGCCGGTAACTATCAAGGTGCAATAAATAAGTTGCAAAATGAGGTACGTCCGAAGGCAGATGGATATGTCGACGGAAATATGAATAACGACTGGATAATAGACCAAGAAGTACAAGTAGAGATCTGTATGAAGATTGATGATTTGATAGCTTATCTTGAAACATTGCTGTAATCATATTGTCGCTTCATTCATGGTAGTTTTTGGGGAAGGGGCTAATGAATCCTCCCCTATATTTTCCTACATTCATCAATTTTTCCTTTTTTCTTCAATTCATTCGATTGTGACAAATGTTTATATAACAAAACAACACCCGTCAAAATGTGCGGGGGTTTCACTCTCTTTTATTAAGTGAGTGAAATAAGCAGCATTAGACTCTGTATTAAAAATTTGATTAAAATGGGTGGCGAATTTTAAGAAGTTGTTTTCGGCATGAGTTGAGCGGGTGTGGGTTTATTTGTCAAAACCATTTGCAGGGACAGTTCATATAATTCATACTGCACATTAAAGAAATGGTAGGGGTGATGATGGCGATTTGGACGTAGCTCCCCCTCACGAAATATAGGCATCAACAGTAGCATTACCTTTAGTTTAGGAGTATAAGGGACAATCGTAGGAAGGGTAAGTTCCAAAAATATTTCAATCGTGGAGTGGAAATGTTCATGCTTATACAATAAAATTAACATGGCCAACGAAATAATCGAGTAAGACCCGGTTTCCGTATGATAGTAACTCTTCGCCTCGTCTGGAAACTCTGCTTATCTATCTTGAATAAAAGGGCCGATGGCCCGCGGGATAATCTGTTGAGTGAACAACTGGAAATTGAGAAGTAGTATACCATAACCCCCTCGATCTAACAGCCCAGCTTATTTTGTTCCAATATCACAGTGGTGCAGCAGAAAACACTATCAAACCACTGATTCCATCAAATGTGATCGTATTCCGTTTTAAAAATATCTGGAGCTGTAAAACAATGTCAACAAGCACACATTACAGAACACCAATCATTCCACATCACCCCAGAATACCCCAAACAACGCTCACCAGCCAGACTGTGTACTCAGTTCGACTAACCTCGCGATAAGATCTCACTGGATATCCACCCATAAGCAATATCCCCATCTCTATCAAAAGGATGGATAACGTCCTCTTCTAATACAAATCCCGGCATGTTCGACTCGACAGCAAGAAGTTCCACGCTCGCAGCAGAGCAAATGGATGCAGTACCAGGGCATCAGTTGTCGTATCGCTCATTTTATTCGTATCACACGATCCAGTACATTACAAATCTGCTTCTCGTTGGAACTGCCACTAAACGCAGGTCTGCGTTGAGTGTGATGGTAGCACCTTTTCTCCCACGGACGTTGCAAGGTATCAAGGGGGAGCAGTTGAGTGGAGCACAAATTGAAGTATAAATAACAGCTGATAACTCGCATCAAAATACCAGGGGGGTGTATGTATTATTATTGTAGGGCTGTTTTCCCTTGCTACCCGGATTTTTCAAAACACACTTCCTAAAAAAATAGCAGGTGATTGCGACATATATTATTGAATACTCAGACTATTTTCCTGTTTTTTGAAGTAAATATATGCCTAAAAAAGTCCCATAGTTAACTTCATTTTTCACTAAATAATTTCATTTCAAATTAGTGCACATAACAATCCTAACATCTTTTTATATAGGCCGACTAAAAATATAGGATTTTTTTATATAGAGCAAATTCTTACGAATATGTACTGGTGTGTAGCACTATACACACGGAGGTACTATGAAAAGAAAGATAACAATTACAGTGGATTCAAATATCCTTACAAAATTTGATGAGATACGGGGATTGATCCCACGCTCAACATATTTGAACCAAATGATGAACGATAAAATTGAGACCGTAACTGGCATGTTCGTGCAAGATCATAAAACCAGCTACAGTCAAGCAGCATCCAACAGCCACTTATGTAATAAATGGAGGGACGCAGATGTTTAACATGCTTTATTCTGATTTAAATTTTTGTAATAATTGCCAAATACTCCACATATTGACAATTGCTCCTGGAAGGAAGGTGGCCAATGACTGACACTGAAGTTCTTCAGAAGCATCCACTCATTCAAGAGTTTGCATCTGTACATAATGATCCTGAACTTTATCAGATCATTGAGAAGACCAATCCCACACTCAAGATGCTTGTAGACGTGGCCAGTGAGATCATGGGGGACTATCAATGAGTAAAACTGAGCTCGTACGACTATCTCGTTTTCTGTGGGATCATCTTGATAGTGATGAAAAAGAGATGCTGGCTAAATATGATCCATTTGTGTACAAAATTCTAAGTGGTGACGTGATTTTTACGCTCAATGTCTGGGATTATAGAATTGCATTCATACATGTTATGAATATTTTGGAGTGAAAACAGTGACACAAGCTCCACGGATCAAAGTAAACGAAGAGGGTATCCCTCAAGAGCTCAAAAAGGTTCCACAATGGGTACTGTATAAAATCACAAAGGTAAAGGGCAGGGACACAAAAAAACCATATCGTGCAACCTGTAAGAAATCAAATCCTAACAGACAGGGCGACGAGTTCGCAAGTTCTACTGATCCGGATACCTGGTCTACATATGAGGAAGTTATCAAAGACTATAAGACCGGACGGTTTGCAGGCATCGGATTTGTACTTGCAAATGGTTACATAGGCATGGACTGGGACCACATCCATGACATAGAATCAGATGAATGGGATTCCAAAGCACTCCAAGAAATACATAGTATGGGAAGTTATGGAGAGTTGTCTCAGAGTGGCACAGGTGTCCATGTTATAGGAAGGGGTAATGTCCCGGGGGAGAAAGGAATCAACAAACCTGATGGGGAGATGTATGACCAAGGCCGTTTTTTTGTCGTTACTGGTCAACATCTAAAAGAGACATCTACAGAAATCAATGATGTCTCAAAAGAAGCTATACAGGCAATGTATGACAGGCTCAATCCATCGAAGAACCATACTTCATATGTGAACATCCCTAGGACAAAGACAGAACTTACTGATGAAAAGGTCCTTGCATTATGTATGAGTGCCACAAATGCTGACAAGTTCGAAGCACTCTGGAATGGAGATCTTACAGATTACCGTGATGATCAAAGTGCTGCAGACCTGGCACTATGCAATATATTTGCATTTTACACCTAGGACTGTGTTCAGATTGACCGGATATTCAGACAATCTGCTTTATATCGTGAGAAATGGGACGCGAAAAGGGGTCAGAATACCTATGGAGAAATTACAATCAAAACGGCTATTGAAGGCGTGACATACATATATACGCCATCAAAGGAAGAGAATGGGGAAGATGGTCAAGCGGAGGGTAATGGTCACACAACCAGCCAACAAGATTTAGTGGACTCATACCCAGAACATATCCTGAAATTGGCTCATATAATTCTTGAAAATGGGGATCCATTGTCTTTCTATGTGGAGACATGGAGCAAGCAACATGTGGGGGATGAGATTATAGGTAAGTCCTGTGCGTGTGCTGTTGCTGCAACTTTTCTTACAAACACAAGGGGGTTGCATGTAAAACCAAGCGGAGACAGTGGAAAAGGCAAATCTGACGGCACAGAGAATTACTTGAAGCTGGTTCCAGATCACAAAAAGATGGTGGGTTCTCTCTCAGGCAAAGCGGCATTCTATCACCCGAACATGAAAAAGGGGACAATCATCTATTCTGATGACGTAAAGTTCGATGAGAACATAACTGCCACCATCAAACAATCGACCAGCGATTACCAGAAGAAAACCGCACACAACACCGTGGTAAAACAGAAATTCAAATCACTCGACATCCCTCCACGCGTAAGTTGGTGGCTCACTTCAGTGGATGGTTTTGACGACGAACAGATGTCCAACCGCTTCCTTGGAATGGATGTGGATGCAAGCAATGTCCAGGACAAGCTCGTGTTCAACAAACAGGTGGAAAATGAATTGTATGGAAGCACTCAAGGAGTGCTGGATACTGATATACTGCTATGCAGAGCAATGTACGATATCCTAGGACTGGATGAATACGAGATAAGAGTCCCATTCGCTGAATGCATCGAGTGGTCCAACAAAGAGAACCGCAGGAACTTCCCCATGTTCCTGGATATCGTGAAGAGTGTCACGTTCTACAAAATCAAGCAGCGTGAGAAGTTCCACGGGGCATATTTAGCCACGATGGAGGACTTTTACAAGGCAAAAAATATCTATCAAGGACTGGCTGAAACCAATGCAACCAACCTCACGGAAAAGGAATTGAAGGTGGTGAAATACATGGATAGCAAAAAAGGCACAGAGGTGGAACGGAAGGATATTGGAAAACTGCTAAATGTCTCTCTCACATCTGTGAAGAACCTCATGCATGGCCAATACAACAATGGTGGACTATTGAACAAGGTACCTGGGTTGTATTTTGAAGAGGCGATAGTCAAGGTAGGTGAAACAAAATCCACAAAAAAATATCTTTACTCATTTGACGTTGGCCTAGGTTTTGATGCTTATACTGATGTTGTGGGTATTCGTGAAGATGAAGTGGAAGATGCAATTAGGAAATTCAAAGAGGAATTCGAGGATATTCAGAAAGAGAAAGAAAGAATAATTGCTAATGATATCGATGCAATCACTATAACCCCGCTGCAACCTCACTATAACCTCACTACAACAGAAGATAATAATACAAAAACAAGTACAATAGATAGAATAATAAATAATATTCTAAAAAATAAAGAAAATGATACTAGTGTGTGTGGAGAAAGTGCACTTTGACTATTTTTCCATCTAGCTGTGGAGTAACACTAAGTTTTAGTCAAAAATCAGCAAAAACTATAAAACTGTCCGATGGTGCTGAAAATAGGGAGTTGCAGCGATGTTGCAATGAGGTTGTACCGTCTTTGAACGGTTGTACGACACCAATTTTTAATCATGGGGGATCCGGTTCATTAACACTTGATGATATTGCGAAAGCACAAGCATAATCAGGAAACTTGAAAAATAGATATGATTTGAACCTCAAGTTTCCACGAAATCATTATAATGTGGGAACAGAAACGAATTGTTTAACGTTTTTCTGAGGGGAATGTCAAGCTTGAACTATAAAATGAGGTTCACCTTCAGCTGATCCTTTTCTTTTGGTTAAAAGTCGTAAATAAGATCTCCCTTCTTCATCCAAGTCTTCATATTTTTTCTCAATTGAAGCGCAATTGGTTCTTCTTGGAACAGCTACCCCATTTCTCCTTCAAATCCTGAATCTTAATTAAAGAAGGTTCATCATCAAAGTATTTTAGATACCTTTTCACCCTTTCATCAATTACCTGTTCGGCTTTATGGTGATAATATTCAAGAAATAATGGTTGCAGATAGCTTTTATATTCAAATTCAGGAACATCGACAGGAATAGTGGCATGAAATTTCCCCTTCAAGAACTTCAATGCAGGTTCATCACCCTTATTGACCTTGAGCCTGTATCTTCTACCCCTTAACAGGTATTTTTCACCACTGATGAACTCTTTATTGGATTCATATTCAATTACTTCATCCATTCTGTCAATATTGTTGATAATCCACTTTGCCCTTCTGAAAAGATTGGTTGTTAGAGCATCTTCTGTCATGCCCTGTGGAGCCTTTACAGTCATCCTATTATTGTGACCGATTGTCAACTCAATGGTCTTCTTCCGTCCTGTAAAAATTAAATCGTAGGGTACAGTTGTGTTTCCAATCTGTATAGAATGCATTATAGGATATTCCTGACAAGATGAATGATATTTTTACTTTCTTTGTCAGCAGTATTTACATCATACCCTAATTTATACAATGACCGCTTGACCTTCTGTAGCATTTTTTTCTGCTGGTCTTGTTTGTGCTTCCAGTCAATTACCGCAAGTTCATCCAGTGTTTCGAAAATAGATTTTGATACTGCATGACCTGTGCTTTTTATAATTTTAAAAGTTGACCATGCCTTGATTTATGCAATAAATAGTTCAAAAAAAGAAAAAAAGGAAGTTCAGTTTTAAGCTTCATAGAAGCGTATCTGAACTAACTTGCTTCCATGGTTGTCATACTGCCAGAAGTACGATGGGTCTGGATAGAGAGCAGAGTCAAATGTATTTAGATTGTTCAGGTAATCGAAAACCCATACATCATCACCCGGACTCAACATTCCGATTGCATCCGGTTCTTCCTTTGCACTTACATAAAACAGGTCTGTAGCATCAGTCCATTGTGCTTTTTTAGATTTAGAAACCTGTACGTCCCCTATATCAAAGTAGTAGGTATCGTTAGCCTTTACCCATCCAACAATGTTTGTGTATGCATTTGGTTTAGCTTTGGCAGCAATGTATACATTGTATTTTCCTGGTGCCAGCTGGAAGGCACATGTACCATCATCAAATGCATTTCCATCGATGACAGTAAACTCGTCTCCCTGTGTTATATCTATTTGAATACCAGGAATTACGGTTTCAACCCCTTCGTCCCAAACAGTAATATTAAATTCACTGGTGTTATCAGGAACGAACATTGTGTTTCCGTTATCATAACCTTCACCATTACCTTTCCAGTCAACATCTTTTCCAATGATGTTCAGGGTGTCGTGAGGACCATTGAAGTTTGTCCCTGGTTTGGCTGCTTGTACCGATACTGCTAGCCCTGCCAATATAAGCACAGCTAGAACCCCTATTGTTATCGTTCTTATATTCATTAGTACCCCCTCATTAAATATGAGATAATACAAATGTGGTATCTCTTCCTATATATATTCGATGCAACTCATTATTATGAGCATAATATGAAAGCTTAATTATTTCATTTGACTAAGAAATCTATCATCGACGTAATTTTGTTGAAACAATGTTTTCAGTCCTGAAAGGAAAATATGTGGAGAGTCTCTGTGCAAGGAAATATGGAAATTAAGTAAAAGAAGTGAAACTAAAAGTATTGATACACAATCTTGACAGGTATGTCAAAATTGTGTGCTTAGTTTGGAGGAGGATTTCTACAGAGCCGTAATACTAGTAGTTTTAATTATTATATCACCACAATTTATATAGAATCTTTTGCTCGCGACATGATGGCTGTTTGATGGGCAACATTAATCCAAACGTATTTGGCAACGGGTCATTTGCCGATATTGAGAATGAAGTGAAAAAACTATATGGATGCAGCTCCAGAAAAAGGCTTCATCCTCTCGACAGGATGGGAGATCCCGCTTCAAAGCCGGCGATTATAAAATCAAAAGCATTGAAAATAAATCGTCAAATACTAAATGTTGAATGATGATATGCATTCATAGCAAAAGTTCGATTTCAAAAAAAGTAAAAATGACCTGTCAAAATAGGACTATCTAAAGAAATTTAGTAGTCCCGCCCGGATTCGAACCGGGGTCTCAAGCTCCAAAGGCTTGAAAGATTGACCGCTACTCAACGGGACTTCACACCTTGCATAGGCATAATAATACTTATTTGTTATGCAAAAAATGTTTATTTTTGTATGATAAGGGTCAGAAGATCACCATCTTCAAGATAATGGTCAAGACCGGCACGCTGACCGGGGTGTTTGGCTGAGGGGCCCCATACCTGGGAATACCTGAACTTATCCCTGAAATCGCGGTGTAGACGTTCACAGATATCACCAACGGTAACGCCGTCCGTCACTATAAGAGGCTCATCCATGTCGGCAAGGCCGCCTTGCGGTTTTAGATATACTCTGATGAAATCCAGGGAATCGTATATGAGGTCCTTCACAGCCTCGAGGTTCTTCTCCTCGTTAGCGGAAATGAACGTTGCGTCAGGGAATAGCTCCTCCATCTTATTGAGGATCTCCTCATTGGCAAGATCGACCTTGTTCACGACCACGATTGAAGGAACGTATACCCTGTTACCCATGATAACATCGATGAGCTCGTCCACATTGATGTTATCCCTTATCAGAACATGGGCGTTATGTATCTTATATTCACCAAGTACTGCCTTGATAAGATCATCAGTGAGCTCCAGCTCCATCGTAGTACTGATCGTGACCCCGCCGCGGTCCTTCCTCTTGATAACTACATCCGGACGGGTAGTGTTCAACCTTATTCCGGCATCATAAAGCTCCTGTATAAGCACTTTATAATGCTCGGGCTGGAAAACATCCAGCAGGAACAGTACCAGATTGGAATTACGCACAACAGCTATGACCTCTCTCCCGCGGCCACGACCACTTGCCGCACCCCTTACCAGACCAGGTACATCAAGCACCTGAATGGTCGCGTCCTTATAGTCCAGCACACCGGGAATGACATCAAGGGTGGTAAACTCATAGGCACCCACCTCTGAATTAGCGCCTGTGATCTTGTTCAGTAACGTGGACTTACCCACAGAAGGGAAACCCACAAGAGCAACAGTAGCATCACCGGACTTCTTCACGGAATACCCTTCACCGCCGGATTTGGTAGAAGCCTTCTTTACAACCTCTTCTCTTAAACGTGCGAGTTTAGCTTTCAATCTACCTATGTGATGTGAAGTAGCCTTATTGTAGGAAGTCTTACGTATCTCATCCTCAACTGCCTGAATATCTTCCTGTATGCCCATCTGTTCCCTACCACAACTTCAATATAAAAAAGAGTTTCCTTAGAAGAGCCTCATTTGAACGCATCATCGAAAAAAGTTACCACAACTTCCATTCCTTTTTTGACCATAGGAACATCCGCCGGGATCTCAATAAAACCACCCGCATACGCAAGGGTCGTGATCGCTGCTGAAGACCTGCTGGTCGAGAACACCACACCATTTTCCAGCCTGACCGCCAGCAGCTCATGCCGGGTGCCGGATATGATATCCTCACCAAGAACCGCAGTCAGAGTCTGCTTTTTAGCCATTGGGCCACCCAGGTTCCTTCTGATAAGAGGCAATATGAACTCATAGAAGACCGTAAGTGAAGACGTAGGATGTCCAGGTAAGGCAACGATCGGAATTTCATTGATCATCCCTAAAACCACCGGTTTACCCGGCTTGAAATTAAGACCGTGAGCAAGAACATTTCCTTGCTCTTCAATAATATCATACATGAAATCATCGGGTCCTGCTGACGTACTGCCAGAGGTCAGAACAATATCACATTCCCCAATCGCCTTTTTCACTACAGCACTTACCGCATCCTGATCATCCTTAATAAGACCATAAGCGATCGTATCAACACCTAATTTTGTTGCTGCCGCATAAAGTGAATAAGAATTAGTGTCATAGACCATCCCAGATTGAAGACTTGTTCCGGGCACAGCAAGTTCATTGCCCGTAGAAATAATTCCCACCTTCATAGTATTGACAGCAACCTCACGCATGCCAATAGCTGCAAGAACACCAACCTCCCGAACACCTATGGTCAACCCCTTGGAAAGCAAGCAAGCATTCTTTGAAATATCAGAACCTGCCAATATCAAAAATTTTCCTGTCTTTACAGATGTTTTCACAAGGACCGTATTGCCATTAAGTTCAGTATCCTCGACCATCACGACAGCGTCAGCACCATTCGGGATCGGACCGCCTGTTGCAACCTCGACGGCCTCCATCTTGCCTACCTGGTACTGAGGAGGCTCCCCCACTGGAGAAAAACCTACCATATTTAACGCGACGGGAATATCACCTGCAAAAGCAACATCCTCCGAACGCACAGCATAGCCATCCCTGAGAGACTTATCAAAACCAGGCACATCGATGGTCGATACGATATCCTCTGCCAGAACCCGACCTGTTGACCTCTCAATAGGAATAGACACTATGTGTGTCCTAACCTTTACCCCTTTGAAAAGGGATCTCGCATCTTCAATAGAAAGAAGATCCCGCAGTATTTTTCGTGACATTGTAAGTTCAAGTTTAAAAATAAAAGAAAGTGAGAATGATCTTTAAAGATCACTTAAAGATAGGCGTACCAATGCTACCAGTAACTTCCTCGAACGCAGCAACCGCAGCTTTTGTGATAGGACCGACTGAACCATCGCCGATCTTGCGACCGTCGAGCAGTGTAATAGGTGCCGCCTCTGCCGCTGTACCTGTAACAAAGATCTCATCTGCAGTGTACATATCGAAAAGACCGAGGTTCTGAACAATGACCTCATAGCCACGCTCTTCAAGAAGCTCGATTGCGGTTGCCCTTGTGATACCTTTCAGATTGTTGACTGTCGGAGGGGTGTAGATCTTGCCGTTCTTGATAACAAATATGTTGTCACCGGAACCTTCGGAGACGAAACCGTTCTGGTCAAGGAAGATAGCCTCATCGCCACCCTTAGCGTTCGCTTCGATCTTGGCAAGGATGTTGTTCAAATAGTTCAATGATTTGATGTTAGGGGACAGTGCGTCAGGGGCATTACGCCTGATACCGACTGTGATGGCTTTAAGGCCGACCTCATAGAGGTCGCCATACATTGCACCCCATTCCTGTGAAATTATGTAGATGCTTGGCTCTGGACACTTGCGTGGGTCAAGACCAAGATCGCCGATACCACGTGTGACGATAGGGCGGATGTATGCATCAGTGAGATTGTTCTTCCTCAATGTCTCAAGGATGGCCTCTGTCATCTCAGCCTTTGTGATAGGAACTTCAAGAGCAATTGCCTTTGCGGAATCATAGAGCCTGTCAACGTGCTCATCGAGCTTAAAGACACGCCCGTTGTATGCTCTGATACCCTCAAAAACACCGTCTCCGTAAAGGAAGCCGTGGTCATAAATGGAAACTGTAGCTTTGTCCTTTGGGACAAACTCGCCGTTGTAGTAGATCAGTAATTCGCTCATAGTGGATCCTCATTGAATATACCGGTAAAGGTATAGTTTGTAAATATTGTACCCAACATGTTATCGCTAATATATATCAATATTTGTAGCACCAAACGAGATCAGAGTTTTGAGTCATAAAACTCCTTGAATATTATAACATATTCTCTCAAATTCATCAAGAATGAAACAAGTATGAATGGACCAAATATAAGAAAATTGATATTACTTGAAGAATCAGAAATCAAAATTACCAAAACCAAAGCAATTAGGCCAAACTGAACAAGAGAATATCCCCAAGCAGCCTTATTCGGCCCGTTCTTTAATGCATAGGCTGCCCAGTATTTAATATTTGTAACATGCCTGATCGAGAATGTAGAATTAATATCAACATCATCCATTGCTTTTAAAAATGACTGTTTTCTTATGCCAAATATCTTGCCGGATGAAAAGATAGCCAGTAAAAGTATAATTACAAATGCAAACCCACCAATTATCGGTCGATCAAAAAGAATAAGAGCCGTTGCTAAAGCCATAAGTATCCCAAAAACAGATGGAAGATAACTTTTCTTATGCCTTATAGAGTGTACTAGGTTGTAAAGGCTAATCGCTGCAAAGAAAATAATACCAATTATTAAAATTGCTTCATCCATGTGTGACACCTTACTGTTTCATACCCCCATATTCAAACAGATACAGATCATTGAGAATAAATAAACATTCCGAAAGTATAAATTTAATCAGTATGCATTAAGCAAATATAATCGCCTCCTGTACAAAAGGCTTTTATGCATAAACATCCATGTCACATCTCATCCGCCCAGAATAACAATTTTGGGCCCGTGGCTTAGCCAGGATATAGCACCGGGCTTCTAACCCGGGGGTCGTGGGTTCAACTCCCACCGGGTCCGTTAGAAATGTTTAGAAAGTCCTAAACAGATATCGATGTTTTCAAAAATTCGGTATCTGTTTGTTTGCTTTTTTGTACTTAACCTCAGTGGCAATTAGCGTACGCTCTTGGCCAGAAATTAATCTGACTTAACCATTGCTTAATTCGTGGGAAGGGGTGGCACACGTTAGCCAGGATTATGCCCCTCATTGAATTCTGTGCAAGTGTGCACAGCTTAAGCAGGATGGCAGCAGCTGGAAGCCCACGGCCTGCCCGTACTCAGACATCTCGCACCCTTGGAGCAAAACATATCACCCACATATGTATTTTTTATTAGAAATAATTTCAATCATATTTCCTTAACAACAAAAAAGCACCTGACACGGCAATCGACATACCCGCAAGTCCAATGAATGGAATCTCATTGCTTGGAATCTCTTCATCTGTTTCATTTTTCGATTCCGATTCTAATGTTGCCTCATTGGCCAGGACGAATTCAGTTGTCTTGTTCTTATGATCCAATTCTCTCAAAATTATATCTTTATCGGACAGTAGGTGTTTCCCAGGTTCCCCATACAGAACCTTGAACCTGTTATCACTGACATCTGCATCTTTGAGCATCAGGAGCACGGTTTCATTTTCAGTAAATTTTGGCTCGCCTATACGTTCAGAAAATTTGCCAATTTCCGTTATCACAGTGATCTCTTCCAAGGGCAGAGGACCCATCAGCCATTCATCTACTTCTATTGCCACTTCAGTGCGGTCATAATATTGCTGAATATCAGTTACAGTCCCGGTTATAATTCGATTGGAATGATTTATCTGATATGGAATTTCAAATGCTTCTGGTGTCCATATAGTTGCTGTAGCATTTGTTGATGAGAAGATCAATATTAGAATTAAAAACAAAAGTGTTCGTTTCATACAACATCCATCCCGAATTCAAGTTCATCTACAAGCTCTGCATTAATTCCAATGTTTTCGAACATGGTTTTAAGAATCACTTTCCCATCTTCAAGTGAAAAGCTATCATGCCCGATGTTAATTTCCACATTCAAGGTGCCCATGTTGTCAATCAAGATTGCATACTCAGCGTTTCCTGCTTTGTGATTTATTTTTACGTATCCTGTATGAACAAAAAGATTTCCTGGGTTTTTGAGATCTCTGGGTATTTTATCACTGAAAGCAGGAATGTCGCAAACAGGAGCAGGCTTATACACAAAAGAGATTGTTTCAGGAACAGGAGTAATGTTACTAGAGTCAGCAAAAAACCGAAGATTGTTGGTAAGATACTTGTTTTATTTTTTCTGTATGCAACCGCATTGTAAACGGTCATGAAGGCAAAGAACACAATTCCCAGTATCCAGATGATTTCTATCATGCTCATATTCCTGATTTCTTCATTAATGAGTTAAGATTTTCAGTATCTCCCGAATCTCCCCGATGGCATTTCTATTGGAACAAGCGTCATTCAGATTCAAATCAGTAGAGATATCATATTCAGAAGCAACGGCGAGCACATGAAATACCCTGCGATTTCCGAGTGATTCGACAGGAATGCTTGCTCGGAGAATGGTACCCTCTGCCTCCATTTCCTCCAGATCGATGTTATGATTCCAGAGGCTGTATTCCTGAGTGGCTATGTAGAACACATACTCTGCGTCCCTATCCTCATCGATCTCTCCTGCAAGTTCCATCTCTAAGATTACAGAGTCTCCTTCAACACGAGACTCCAGCCGCAGAATGTCAATGTAGTCAGGTCTATCTATTTCTGAGTCTGCATATCCTGCATAACTGACATCTTCTATTGGGTCACTTATGCGAAACTCGAGATCATTTCCTGTAAATGAACTGTACAGGGAAAATGAAAAGAGGAGCACAATTATTAACGCCACCAAGATGATGTTTTTTCTGCTAAGAAAATCGGTTTTATTTTTCATTACTGTAACAGATGGGGCAGCTAGCTTTGGAAGAAAGAGGATCCCAAGAATACCAGCTATGCTCCCTGCGAAAATCCCACGTATCCAGAATGGGAAGTCATGAAATATTGTCAGTGTCAAAAAGAATACGCAAACTCCTGCGGTGGCTACCAGCCGACTCATTTTTAGCTGCCTGTATTTAGTAAAATATACCAGGAAAGCCGTGCAGAAAGGGACAATGCTCAGAATGATTATGATAAATAACAATCCTACGAGCGTGGGAACATTCGTCATTTTTCACTCACATTTATTTTGCTGAATTTGCTTTGTAATCTTTTCGGGGAGACCATTTTACTCCATAAACAACAAATCCAAGGTTTTCACATCCGTTTTTACCTCTTTTACCTTTCAGATACTTTACATCAACAACAATATTCAGATGAATCTTCTTTTTTTCTGAGTTCTCCATCGTGTATTGTGCGTTCCTGGCCTTCCTTCCGATAAGCATCTTTTTGATCTTCTTTCCTCTTCTTACAACAGGAGTTATATGGGGAATCTTTTTATTTTGGGATCTCCTCAACATCGAGTGGGTAATTTAACATCTTCATCTTCCAATTCAATTCTATGGAAGATAAAGAACTCATTCAAATTGCACTTGGCTTATCATCTCCTTGGTTTGTGAAAGATATTGACCT
>NZ_JAGSOI010000026.1 GCF_023684405.1 Methanococcoides seepicolus
ATTACTTCATCGAGTCCAGTTTCTCCAAGTCTGTATTTTACAAAATGATGAAGTGTTGCAGGAGATGGAAGATTCATAATGCCGTTATTGTCTTCAAAAGACAGAAGCTGCGCTTCTTCTTTTGTTAAGGTAGATATTGTTTTCTCAAATGAGAGGTTTCTATAACATTTCACAACGATGAGCTTTATCATTGACGAAATCTTATACCTAAAGTGCCAGTCCTTATCGGCATAATAGCTACTTTCAACATAAGAAGCAATGTCATCGATATCTAAGAAATACAAAAATTGGCATATTGATACGTTGTCTGTGTTCAGATAGTTAGCAATTGAATCTCTGGTACAGATTCCGTCCGAAACATCGTAATAATATTTCATGGACTGGCACATTTTCTACCATATAAATGTAATGCATAAGCTATGCTCAAAGTGAGACCAGTCGTCTTGAAAAAAGAGTTACGCTTTTAAAGCGAAAAGCTAATTTGATAATCTCATATAATTAATTCTTTACAGTAAAGGTGAAAAATAGGCATTCTTCATGCTCTTTAGTTGTTGACTTCCTGCTATTCTTCCTAATTATAGTGAATATTGGGATCTGGAAATCCTCCTTTTCAAACATATTTTCTACAATTCAGTTTTAGGCTCTGTAGAAAACCTATCAAAATCAACATATATAGACTGGAATTGGAATTATATTCCAACATCATGCAACACATCCCATAATCTTTTCAAATTGGATTAGTGTCCGAATATCGAGGATTTCTACAGAGCCAAAATAACAACATATTATATACGATTAAAGTTATTTTGTTTATGGGGAATTGGGTCAAACAGCTATGAAGCAGAAAGTATTCCTTATACTTCTGGGACATAGTTTTGTTGAATCAATGCTGCATTATTATGCTCTTTAAATAACTAATAAATTGGATGGTGTGACACGCATGGGAGAAATTAAAGAAGTTATGATGGCATACTTGCAAAACAAATCATTTATGGACAGTGGTACAAAATTAAATGATGATGATTCTTTAACAATGAAAGGGATTATCGATTCTATTGGATTGATCGAATTAATAGATTTTATTTCTGAAAAATATTCCATAGAGATTCCTGAAGACCTATTAACTCCTGAAAATTTTGATTCAATCAATGGAATTGTAAATATTATCCAAAAATTGACAAAGTGAGACCATGAGAATTGATGAATATATTGCAAACCATGCAAAAACAAGTCCCGAAAATATTGCTCTGGAAGAGAAAGACAAATCTATCCCTTATGGCCTTCTTGATGAAACTATAAACACTATAGCATCAGAAATAAATGATTTTGATAATTGTAAATTTGCACTCCTTGCCGAATCAGGTATAGAATATATTCAGGCCCTAATGGCAGTTTATCGATCGGATAACATCGCCGTACCTCTCCCGGTGGAACTGACGGAATCCAACATTAGAGAGATACTTAATAGCAACCAGATAAATAATATTATTGTCACAGAACAGCAATATTCGAGATTTGGAAATGCTTTCTTTGAAGGATTCACCACTGTGATCTATATTCCAAATGATTCTTCTGTGAAGAATTTACGTAAAAAGATCATTAGTGAAAACAATAATGAGCTATTAAGGCTCGTAATGTACACATCCGGGACGACAGGAACTCCAAAAGGTGTCATGCTAAGTGATGAAAATCTAATAGCAAATGCAAATTCCATAATAGAGGTACTTAACATAACACCGAAGGACAAAGCTGCACAAGTGATATCTCCACACCATGCTTTTGGAAATTCTATAATTAATTCTCAGTTGATCGCAGGCGGTTCCATCAAAATCGGTGGTCTTACTTTCCTCGAATCAACCTTTAAACTTGTAGAATCGGGAGTAACTATATTTTATGGAGTTCCAAGTACCTACCGTATCCTTCTCAAATATCCTTCTAGCTTCCAGAGATCATTCAAGAACGTCAGACTTGCTGCTTCTGCAGGCGGCGCCATGGAAGAAGAGATTATAGAAAAGATCAAGCAATTGAATGACAGGATCGAAATAATCCCTATGTATGGACAAACAGAAGCAACAGCAAGACTTTCCTATCTTCCATCAGCAGACCTGGAAAAATACCCTGATACAATAGGCAAACCAATTCCAGGAGTTGAACTTGACGTTGTTGATGATAGTAAAAAACCAGTTGCTTCTGGAGTTACAGGAGAATTAATTGCCAGAGGTAAAAATATACTGATAGGTTACCTTAACGATGAGGAAGCTACCAGTAAAAAGATCATAGATGGTTGGATGTATACCGGAGATCTGGCACAGAAGTTACCAAATGGTTACTTTAAATTGTTAGGCCGTAAGGACGATCTGATAAAAGTTGCCGATCATCGTGTAAATCCAAGAGAAGTAGAAAAATATATTGGCAAACAAAATGAAGTTTCGGATGTGTTCGTCGTCCCAGTGAATCATGAGTACTTGGGAAATGCTATCAGTCTGATGGTAATTCCAAATCAAAATACAGAAATTGAAACACTGCATACATTTTGTAGGAAGAACCTGCCCGGTTTCCTGTGTCCACTGGAAATTATTCTTATCGAGAACTTGCCACTAAGCAAAAGTGGAAAAATATCTAACAGGTCTATAATAGAGGGGTATCAAAATGTCAAAGCTAATATGTAAAAAATGTATTTTAGATTCAGACATTCCTGGCATAACAATAAACGAGGAGAGTGGCCTTTGCCAGTTCTGTGAGAGCTACACACCCCTGTCTTCGGAAGAAAAGAAGAAATATTTAGGAATTATAGAAGACCTGTTTACAGAACACAGCGGAAAAGGAGAATATGATGCTATTTTTGCACTTTCCGGCGGAAAAGACTCTTCATATGCACTTTATAAACTGAAAAAGGAGTACCCATTCCTGAATATCCTTGCAGTTCAGTTTGATAATGCCTTCATTTCAGACACTGCTATTGCCAATGCAAAAAAGATGTGTGAGATAGTGGGATGCGACTATTTTAAACTGACAATGGAAGAAAAGAGACTTTGTGATACATTTCGAAAAGCAGCTGAGTCTACCAACGCATATTCAAAATTCGCCAGATATCGAGCCAGTGATATCTGCAATACTTGTATTAGCATCATCAAGCAGAAACTGATCGAACAGGCAATTATTCATAAAACACCATTTATTATTTTTGCATTCACATCCGGACAGGCCCCAAATCCCATAATTGACCTTCAGGTCAATTTCATAAAATGGTCCCGAAATATTTTTGAGAAGCAACTTCAAAATTTCGGTGTAGAGGACAAGGATGAAATTTTCCTTATAAAGAATGAGATCATAAAAAGCATAGACAAAAACACCACTCCAATCATGTTACACCCATTGTGCCTGTGGGATTACAATGAAGATGATATACTAAAGACTCTGGCAGACCTCGGATGGATATCTCCGAAAATCAGTGACAGCAATTCAACAAACTGCCTTTTGAATTCATTTGCCTGCCATAATCATATCAAAAAATATCAGATCCACCCATATGCTTTCGACATAGCAGGACTTGTTAGAAGCGGGGATATGACACAGGAAGAAGGATTGGAAAAATTGCATAAAGAATTGTCAAAGCCACTGATGGAAGTGGCTGCAAAGAAACTCAATATGGAACTCGAGTGAGCCAGAGTTCCAAATGAGATCCACTAATATTCTAAACTAAGCAACTGCTCAAAGTAGTAATCATTTTCAGGGTGAACATTATGATAATAATTGATGAACTGAACAAAGATACAGAAAAGAACACCTTTAAGATCAGAACCTTTATTAAAAGAAAAGTTCAGGATTTTAAGAAAAAAGGAGTTGTTGTAGGAGTTTCAGGTGGAATCGATTCTGCAGTCATACTCACACTAGCTGTTCAGGCTTTGGGCAATGAGAATGTTTATGGATTACTACTTCCTGAAGAAGAATCAGCCACTATCAGCACGGAACTTGGAGCAAGACTTTGTGAATCATTGAATGTTTCCTATGAAAAGGTCCCAATCACCCCAATATTGCAGTCACTTGACATATATGGTGAGAAGGATAGGATCATAAAGAAAACCTGTCCTGAATATGATCCGGATATCCATAAGACCTCACTGGTCCTACCTGCCCTCTTAAACAATGATATGTTAAACATCCCATCCATAAGACTGGTAAAAGATGGTGAAATAATTGCAGAGAACAGGTTGAAAGCAAAGGACTATCTCGAACTTATAGGAATCCAGAATGTGAAACAGAGATCGAGAATGTTAATCCAATATCTATACGCTGAAAAAAATAATTATATTGTATGCGGTACAACTAATAAAACAGAACTTATCCTGGGACAGTTCGTAAAATATGGCGATGGTGGGGTGGATATCGAACCCCTGGCAGATTGTTATAAAACTCAAGTATATGCATTAGCAGATCTACTTGGTGTGGATAGAGAGATAATAGAAAGACCTCCAAGCCCAGATACATGGAGCCACTATACATCTGATGAAGATTTTTACTGGCGTATGCCAATTCAAATTATGGATCAGCTATTATATTCACAGGAATATGCCCTGCCCATTGAAATGATAGAAGAGAACACCGAACTGTCAGAAGAAGCAATAGATAAAGCAAAAAAACACATCGACAGGGTAAGAAGTGCAGCCAATTATAGTGTGTCCCCACCAGCTATATGCTATCTTGACAAATGATATTGCATTTATGCCAAGCGGTACCAGATCTTTATGATTCGAACTTTGAACTGCTTAAAAAGTGGAATGTGAAAATGCTCAAAGATAAAGTAGTACTGATTACAGGAGCAAGCCGCGGGATCGGAAGAGCTACGGCACTACTAGCAGCAGAGAATCATGCACAAGTGATCATTAACTATCACAAAAGTGAAGATAAAGCAGCCGAACTTGTAGACATCATTAATGAGAAAGGACTTCATGCTACCATGATAAAAGCAGATGTTTCTGTTGAAAATGAAGTCAAAGACATGTTTGAATCTATTAAAAAACAATACTTCAAGATCGACATACTTGTAAATAATGCTGGAATAATGAAAAATAATTATTTGATGATGACAAGCACTGAGTTATTCGATAATATTATTGACGTTAATTTAAAAGGGACTTTTTTGTGTAGTCGATACGCCTCAAACATTATGAGGAAGCAAAAATCCGGAAGAATAATTAATGTATCATCTATAATAGGATTGAATGGAAATGCTGGACAAACAGCATATTCAACAAGCAAAGCAGGAGTCATTGGATTTACAAAGTCTGCAGCAAAGGAGCTTGGCAGATATGGAATAACAGTTAATGCAATTGCACCAGGATTTATTGAAACTGACCTGACCAAAGATGTTAAAGAGGAAATCAAAGAAAAAATAATCTCTGACATAGCTCTTGGTAGGAGTGGAAAGCCAGAAGATGTTGCAAAAGTGATTTTATTTTTGAGTTCAGAACTTGGCGACTATGTAAGTGGACAGATCATCGGAGTAGATGGATGTCAAATAATCTAATTGCATCCCCCATAAGATCAAGTCTGTACCTAATAAATTTGAAAAATGATACGATGATTCTAAGCTTATTCTCCTCTAGGATCTAGCTTGATCTTGAATACTATGAACTCAATGATCATGACTAAAATAATAAATGCCATATAAATACCTGTGATCATTGACACCTCCTGGAAGTCAAAATCCCGTATCCAGAACACATCCAAAATGATGATCCCAAAAAGCACAATTGAGTATGATACAAAGCTGAAGAGCAGTGACAACTTCCATTTATTCAACAGGTCCATACGTAATAGCCTCCATTATATCTTTTTTGATGCTTCCTTCAATCGATTAGATCTACTTTCCAAAGAAGGATGGGTATTGAACAGTAATAAATGGATATCATACAACTCTGTAACATGTAATACATTGAGAGGAAACATGTGAGCGTGTCCAGGATTTACACCTACTTGATTCAGATCGACCTGATGTTTCAATCGTTCCAAGGACTCAACCAGCATCTGAGAGTTTCCAGTAAGTTCTACAGCAGTTTCGTCAGCCACATGTTCCCTTGAGCACGCAACTAACAACTGTGCAACCAATGCTGCAGGTGGAGCTACCAACCCCATTGAAAAGAAACGAATGAATCGGGGTGCAGGGTCATAATTCTGCCCAAAACCCATAAACAGTGCCCCCCACAATGCAAGTGTGGATACAGCTGCAAAAGAGCCTGCGAAAAGAGCAACAATGGTATTTAATTGGACGTCACCATTCTTTATATGACCAATCTCATGTGCAAACAGGATCTCAAGCTCAGATTTATCAAACATATCCATTGCCTCACTGGACAACGCAACAGCGTATCTCCCACCTGTACCTACCGTGAAAATCAAAGGTAAAGGATGATCAAACAGATACATATCAGGAGGTGATATTTCTGCTTTTTTAGAAATATTCTCCAAGGAAGCCACTTTTTCTGCACGATACCATCTAAGAAGGATCTTTCCACTATAACGGTAGAGAATATAACTTAAAAATAAGAACACTAATAAGGAGATACCACCAGCAATATCCCCAAAGATCAAGAAAACTATCGCAGGAACAGGGATTGAAAATAGAACAAAAAGGAAGATAATCTTTACTTGATTGTTAATGAGCACTCCCCACTAGTAGATTATAGTAGTCTATATTATAATTGTAATTCATGCTTTAAAAGGTTTCTAACAATATCTTAAAAATAACCATAGAAGACCTTTACCCTATTAAGGGCCATATTTTACTCTTGCTACTGGAAAATAATTTAAGAAAAAGTTATATCTTTTAAAAACGTACTTCTTATAGATGTTCAAGTCTGATAAGTGTGTATATAAACAAGATCTAATAGCATCTATCGCCTTGGCAATACTTGCAGTGATTTTTATCCTTATTCCACCACTGAACGAAACTCCATTGCGGATAGTCTTTGCCCTGCCTCTGATATTTTTCATACCAGGTTATGCATTTATCGCCATGATGTTCCCAAAAAGAGACATCAGCAACATCGAACGTTTTACATTGAGTATTGGATTCAGTATAGCCATAACGGTCTTTAATGGCTTTGCATTAAGCCTGACACAGTGGTTATTCAGACCAAACTCCATATCAATATCATTACTTATAATAACGGTCATTTTTGCCGTACTTGCATATCCTGCCAGAAGAAGGCATCTGGAAGAAGACCAATTCACATTTTCAGTTCACGGATTCATAGAGTCCATCAGATCAGATGATGAAAATGTTCCTGAAAAGGACCGCATCCCACCTGAGATCGAGAAAGCGCTAATTATCGCCCTTGTGGTATCCATTATCATAGCAGCAGGGATGCTCGTCTACGCAAAGACCACACAGGAAGAGGAACAGTTCACAGCACTGTACATACTTGGACCTGAAGGAATGGCTGAGAACTACCCCACAAACGCATTCCTCGAAGAACCCATTACAGTTACCGTGGGTATCGAGAACTATGAGAAGCAGGATGTGAACTACATACTTCAAATGCAGCTTGATGGCGAAGTTCTTCAAACGTTGGACGTTACATTATCTGATGAAGAAAAATGGGAAAAGGACCTGACATACCATCCCGAACAGATGCGAATGGGACGATCGAAACTTGAATATGCACTTTTCAAGGAAAAAGTATCACTCAATCCATATAGCTCTGTAAATCTGCAGATAACACATGAATATCCGATCGAATACTTGCAGGAACTGGCAGAAGAGGAAGAAAAAGGATCATCAGATATTCTCCATGTGCTTGAGAACTATGACATGGAGCAAAACACCAGTTGGAGCTTTAAGACCAACGATAAGAACTTCAGTGGGTCATATGTTAAAGGAGAAGGAATATTTGATTCCCAAGCATTTGTATTCAAGCTTCCATACGAAGGAAAATTGCCATTCTACAGTGGCCAATATTATGAGATGTCCCAGAATTTCAGATCGGATAAAAAGGGAACTTTTGTATTGTCACTGTTTGTGAAAGACACATACAAACCTAGAATTGTCGAAATTAATCAGACACAATTCAAACAGATACTTGTCAACAATATATTAGTTTGGGAGACTGCGGTCGGTGGAGATTATAATTGGCAACACGTTCATTTACCAGTAATATTGAACGAAGGAAACAATCTCATAACATTAAGAGCGATCCAGAGGAGTAATAACGATGTCCATCCTGTAGAAATAATATGGGACGAAGTGACAATACTTCCAATCTCGGAACTTTCACCTTACTCAGAGAACGGACTTCTCGAACTCAACCCCCCACGATCAGAAATGGTCCCATTGCCAATAAGCGTAAATACAACTGATTTTGAAGTCGAATGGAATGGTACAGATATTGGAAGCGGTATTGAGTACTATCTTGTAGAATATAGTATTGATGGAGAAAACTGGCAGACATGGTTATCCGAATCAAATGAAACTTCCGCAACATTCACGGGAGTTAATGGAAATGATTATTATTTCCGCACCCAAGCAATGGACGGAGCAGGTAACTGGGAAATTGTCCATGATACACCAGATACGAATACCACCGTTGACCTTACTGAACCGTAATTTGATATGATATTTAACCAAATCCATCAAATGGACCAACATTGTTTGTTGTGAAAGCGGAAGAAACATTGACTGGAATTGAGTGCCTGATAGCACCGGATGATGAGAACTTCCACTATGATTTTATTATTAAACGCAATTGATTGTGACAAACGATGGTGTTGACAGGAACCAGGTCAACATTTTACCTTTTTTGACACATACATAATAATTTTAAAATTTATTTTTGAAATGCATTCACACCAGTACTGGAAGTTATCTAAATAAATACCCCCTCATCATTATCACCATGATGACTTCCAGTATTTATTCACAATGTTTAAATCTAATCCTATACAAAATATTAATTATAAATCGTTAAAACGAGGGGGTAGAATGATGAAAGGGAAAATATTACTATAGCTAATGGTAGCAATTATAGCCACAAGTGGCACTTCAATGGCTTATGGGGCTGACCTATGGGATGAAACCGGCACGGCAAGTTTGCCACCTATAGTCATTATCCAGCCAGGTGAATCATTAGTAGTGAGTTACCACATGGAGGGTATCGCTGACCTAAATGAACCCCATGTCTACGAATACGATGTGTCTGTGAGATCCGGCTCAGGCAGCCCTACCGATATCGAGATTACATATCCACATAATGTGACACCAACATCTGACCCATTCATTGATGTCGGTAATATAACCATTACCAAAAATGCAAGTACACCGATGGACACCGTTTATACAATCCAGATCAAGGCTGGCCCACAAGGACTAGGAGCAGTAATTGACGCTGCTTCAAGAACGAACGAAGTCCCAGAATTCCCAATAATCGCTCTCCCAGTAGCAACGATCATTGGCCTAGCATTCTTCCTTCGGCGCCGCAAAGGAGAGTAACCTTACTCTTCTCTCATTCCCTTTTTTGCTTTAATTAACACAACCCCAGAATACATTCCCTAATTCTACACTATCATCGATCCTACTCAAACCTTTATATTCTCAAAGACCAATCTAGCAGCGATCAGCTATGGAACTTGAGAAGCTACTTGAAAAATTATCTAATGCACATGGAATATCAGGGTATGAGAATAACGTCAAACAGATAATGGAAGACGAGATCACACCATACGTTGATGAGACCAGAACGGACAAGATGGGAAATCTCATCGCCACGAAAAAAGGTGATGGACCCACGGTCATGCTGGCAGCACACATGGACGAGATCGGCCTGATGGTACAATACATTGATGACAATGGCTTCCTGCACTTTGTGAAGATAGGTGGCTGGTTCGACCAGACCCTCCACAGCCAGAGAGTTGCAGTCCACGGAACCAATGGACAGCTAACAGGCGTTATCGGTTCAAAACCACCGCATGTTATGAAAGAGGAGGACAGAAATAAACCGGTCAAGGCAGAGGACATGTTCATTGATATCGGAGCAAAGGACAAAGAAGATGCCATGAAGATGGGAGTGGATGTAGGAACCGCCATATCCATAGACAGAGATTTTGCAACCCTCGCTAACGGCCTGGTCACATGTAAAGCATTCGACAACAGGGCGGGAATTACAATGCTCATTGATGCCATGAAGCAGATATCCGAAACAAAAGTAAATGCAACCATACATGCCGTAGGGACAGTTCAGGAAGAGGTCGGGCTCAAAGGTGCACGCACATCTGCCTTCGGACTTAACCCGGATGTCGCCATTGCAGTAGATGTCACATTCCCCGGAGACCACCCCGGAATAAGCAAGAACGATTCTGCACTTGAAATGGGAAAAGGTGCTGTTATCACAGTCGTTGATGCTTCCGGCAGAGGACTTATTGCAGACAGGACAGTAATAAAATGGTTAAAAGAGACCGCTGAAGAGAATGAAATACCCTACCAGCTCAATGTAGGTGGCGGCGGAACGACCGATGCGACCGCAATACATCTCACAAGAGAAGGTATCCCGTCAAGCACGATCAGCGTACCTACAAGATACATCCACTCACCTGTGGAGGTCTTATCCCTTGAAGATCTAAGGTCCTGTGCCGATCTCATCGCAAAGGCTGTTCAGAACATCGACAAGTATTTCTGATAAACAGATCAGAATACTCATTTTCCCTTTTTTTAAAATAATTTGTTTTGGAATTCTTTGGAATTGATGTACGCAAATATATCATAGAATTCTCAAATATTAAACGACATACAGGCGACTATAGGGCATATGCAGATCACACCTCACCAAAAAGACTAAAACCAATAGGAGTATTATTTTGGCTGTCATAGTCAGCGGCATGCGTATATAAATAATATCTTTATTATTAGTGATAAATATACAGATCGCTGATGAGAAAGGATAGATCATTAAAACTGAAAAACAAAAAAATAAACTGAGGGATTGCATTATTTGAAAATATCCGGTTTTTGGACACAACATTGAGAGACGGTGAACAGACACCTGGTGTCGCACTGAAAACAGAAGAGAAGGTCTGGATAGCACGTAAGCTTGATGAGCTGGGAGTGGACATTATCGAAGCAGGCTCAGCTATCACTTCCGAAGGGGAGCGTGAGGCCATTCGTGCCGTATCAGCAGAAGGGTTAGACGCAGAGATCTGCAGCTATTGCCGTATCATGCAGCAAGACGTGGATTTCGCATTAGAATGTGATGTGGATTCAATTCACCTTGTGGCACCGGTATCTGACCTACATATCAGTGTGAAGCTGAAGAAAGACAGGGCAGCATTGAAGGAAATGGCATTAAATGCCGTGGAATATGCAAAGGACCATGGTCTTATCGTGGAGCTTAGCGGAGAGGATGCTTCAAGGGCAGACTTAGACTTCTTGAAGGACCTGTACAAGGCCGGTGTGGAAGTAGGTGCTGACAGAGTGTGTTTCTGTGATACTGTGGGATTGCTTGTGCCTGAAAGAACAACCGAGATATTTAAAGAGCTATCATCATCCATTGACGTACCAGTGGCTGTTCACTGCCACAACGACTTCGGTCTTGCAGTATCGAATACAGTAGCAGCGCTCAATGCCGGTGCAAGAGAAGCACATATGACAGTAAACGGTATAGGAGAAAGAGCAGGGAACGCAGCCCTTGAAGAGGTTGTCATGGTCCTTGAATGGCTCTATAAGCGCGATACTTGCATAAAGACCAATGAACTTTACAAGGTCTCAAGGCTTGTCAGTCGTCTTACAGGCCTCGCCGTTGCACCGAATAAATCACTTGTAGGCGGAAATGCATTTACCCATGAAGCAGGTATCCACGTTCACGGATTGCTCGCGGATACTTCCACCTATGAACCGATAACCCCGGAGAGTATCGGACGTGAAAGGCAGATAGTGCTTGGAAAACATGCAGGGAAGAGTTCCGTCACACTTGCACTGAAAGAGCAGGGACTGGATGTGGATGATTCACAGCTCAATGAGATCGTCTCACGTGTGAAGGAATTAGGCGACCACGGAAAGCGTGTTACGGATGCAGACCTCCAGACAATCGCAGAAACTGTGCTTGACATTTACCGCGAATCAAAGGTCAAATTAGAGGATTTTACTGTCGTATCCGGGAACAGAGCAACTCCAACCGCTTCTGTAAGGCTGACAGTCGATGGAAAAGAGATCGTTGAAGCAGCTACCGGTGACGGACCTGTGGATGCGGCCTTTGAAGGGATTCGCAAAGCTGTCTCCGGTGTTGCTGACATCCAGCTTGAGGAATATCATGTCGATGCCATCACCGGCGGTACAGATGCACTTGTGGAAGTACTGGTAAAACTTTCGAAAGATGGGAAAATGGTCACCTCACGGGGCGCACGAACAGACATAATAATGGCATCTGTAGAAGCAGTTATAAACGGTATCAACCAGCTTATACAGGATTAAGAACAAGTAATTTATGATTAATAATTGAAAGATGTCGATATATAGTTTGATAGTCAGTATTGATGGTAGCTATTGAATAATATGTTAGCAACCTATTGACAAATATATATCGATCTTAACTTACCGATCAACTAAAAGGAAAAGATAGCATGGCCGGAAAAGCAGAAAGAATGACAGGCGCAAGAGCATTTGTCGAGTGCCTGTATCGGGAAAACGTCGAGATTATTTTCGGATATCCAGGTGGCGTACTGCTCCCTATCTATGATGAACTTTATGATGCACACCTGTACCATCTACTCGTCAGACACGAGCAGGCAGCAGTCCATGCAGCCGAAGGATACGCAAGAGCCACAGGTAAAGTCGGTGTATGCCTCGCAACATCAGGCCCAGGAGCAACGAATCTTGTCACAGGTATTGCGAACGCATACATGGATTCAGTTCCAATGGTAGCTTTCACCGGACAGGTACCAAGTTCAATGTTAGGCAATGATGCATTTCAGGAAGCTGACATCACGGGCATTACGATGCCCATCACAAAACACAATTACCTCGTACAGGACGTAAAGGACCTGCCAAGGATCATCAAGGAAGCATTCCATATTGCTTCCACAGGCAGACCAGGACCAGTACTCGTCGACATTCCAAAGGATATTACTACAGACGAGCTTGATTTTGTATATCCTGACACGGTCGAACTGCGTGGATACAAACCAACATTCAAAGGTAATGTACAGCAAATAAAGAGAGCTGCATCTGTCCTTAAAGGTTCAAAAAGACCTGTGATCTATGCAGGCGGCGGTGTGATAGGATCGGAAGCAAGCAAAGAATTGCTGGCATTTGCCGAGAAGATCAAAGCGCCTGTTACGACGACACTTACCGGCATCGGTGGGTTCCCGAACGACAATGAGCTTTATCTTGGAATGCCTGGAATGCACGGCACGAAATATGCTAACTATGCGATCCAGGAAAGCGATGTCCTCATAGCAGTAGGCGTACGTTTCGATGACAGAGTAATCGGAAAGGCAACATCTTTCGCACCGAATGCAAAGGTTATCCACATTGATATCGACCCTGCGGAAATATCAAAGATCATAAAGGTAGATGTCCCGATCGTCGGCGATGCAAAACACATCCTGGCATCACTTATCGACCATGTTTCCGAATGCAATACCAAAGACTGGCTCGACAAAATTGCTACATGGAAGAGGGATTTCCCGTTGTTCTATGTCAACAGGGATGATGTCATCAAACCACAGTACATCCTCGAACAGATTAACGAGGTATGCCCTGATGCGATAATCGTCACTGAGGTCGGACAGCACCAGATGTGGGCTGCTCAGTATTTCAAATACAAAGAACCTCGTACATTCATATCCTCAGGCGGACTCGGAACAATGGGCTATGGTTTCCCGGCAGCCATCGGTGCCAAGCTCGGCAGACCCGACAAGATCGTTGTCGATGTTTCCGGTGACGGTTCGTTCCAGATGAACTCACAGGAAATGGCAACCATTGTCCAGAACAACATCCCCATAATCATTGCAATTTTCAACAATGGTTATCTTGGAATGGTCAGACAGTGGCAGGCATTGTTCTTCGAACACCGGTATTCACACACCACCATTGAGAACAGTGTTGACTTCGTCAAGCTGGCAGAAGCATACGGTGCAATGGGAATACGCGTAACAAAGCCATCCGAAGTGAAAGCTGCTATTGAAAAAGCGGTTGAGGCCAATGGACCGGTACTTATCGATTTCATCATCGAACGTGAGGAGAATGTATCCCCTATGGTCCCGGCAGGTGCTGCAATAAACGAAATACTCGATCTGGAGGACATACAATGAGACACACACTTGCAGTTCTGGTAGAGAACAAATACGGAGTACTGGCAAGGGTCTCCGGGCTCTTTTCACGCCGTGGTTTCAATATTGACAGCCTTGCAGTAGGGATCACTGAAGACCCTACGATCTCAAGGATGACCATCATTGTTAGTGGTGATGATCACGTGCTTGAACAGGTCATGAAACAGCTTAACAAGCTCATCGATGTCATTCGTGTGATAGACCTCAGTTCAGAAGAGTTCGTTGAGAGAGAACTGGCCCTCATTAAAGTTAATGCCGATGCCAACAATCGTGCAGAGATAATACAGATAGTCGATATCTTCAGGGCAAGGATAATCGATGTTGCCTCAAAGTCAGTGACCATCGAAGTTACCGGTGACATTGAAAAGATAAAGGCTATTCAGACCTTGCTTAAGCCATTCGGTATCAAAGAGATGGCAAGAACCGGAATAGTAGCCCTTAAAAGAGGCTCAAAGAGCTTGTGATCATTATTCATATTTAATATTTTCAGAATCAGGAGAAATAAACATGGTAGAAATGTTCTATGACAAAGACGCCGATCTTGGCGCACTTAAAGGTAAAACAATTGCTGTAATGGGCTATGGTAGCCAGGGTCATGCTCAGGCACAGAACCTGCACGACTCCGGCCTTGAAGTTATCATCGGCCTTAGAGAAGGAAGCCGCCGCTGGAAACAGGCAGAAGCTGATGGCCTTAAGGTCATGACCGTAGCAGAAGCTGCAAAAGCTGCAGATGTTGTCCAGATCCTCCTTCCTGACGAGATCCAGTCAAAGGTCTATTATTCAGAGATCGAACCAGGACTTGAAGCAGGAAATTCCCTTGTGTTCTCACACGGATTCAACATCCACTACAACCAGATCGTACCATCAAAGGACCTTGATGTTTACATGGTAGCACCAAAGAGCCCAGGTCACCTTGTAAGAAGAACATACAATGAAGGAGCTGGCGTACCAGGTCTTATCGCAGTCTATCAGGACGCAAGCGGAAATGCACGTGAAATGGCACTTGCACACGCAAAGGGTGTCGGATGTACAAGAGCCGGTGTCATCGAGACAACATTCCGTGAAGAGACAGAAACCGACCTTTTCGGAGAGCAGGTCGACCTTTGTGGCGGTGTCGCAAGCCTTATCAAGACATCCTTCGAAGTTCTTGTCGAAGCAGGATACCAGCCGGAGATGGCATATTTCGAGACACTACACGAGCTCAAGCTCATTGTTGACCTCATCCACGAGGGCGGTCTTGAGAAGATGTGGTATTCAGTCTCCAACACCGCAGAATATGGCGGTCTTACAGTAGGCCCACAGATCATCAACGAAGAGTCCCGTGAAGCAATGTATGTTGCACTCGAGAGGATCCAGAACGGTGAGTTCGCACGTGAGTTCGTCCTTGAAGGACAGACAAACCATGCAGTACTTACCTCTATGGAGCGCCTTGAAAGGGAACACCCTGTAGAGGTCGTTGGTAAGAAGCTCAGGGCAATGATGCCATGGCTTAACAGCGAACTCAACGAAGAGTAAGCTTATAAAAATAAACTAAATACTTTTTCAGGACATGATGCCCTGAAAAACCTTCTTTTTTTGTGATACTTATGTCAACTACCATAGAAGCCATTCTTAACCGACGAAGTGTCAGGGAATACACCGATGAACCGGTCAGTGAAAAGGATATCAATACAATCCTTGACTGTGCCAGATGGGCGCCATCGGGTCTTAACAACCAGCCCTGGAAATTCATTGTTGTACGCGATGAAGACACCATCAAGAACCTGGCACAATGCACACATTACTCAACCATTGTACTACGATCCAAAGTATTGATCGCAGTTTATCTTGACAATGAAGAAATGTACCACCATGACAAAGATGTAATGGCGATCGGAGCATCAATACAGAACATATTGCTTGCCTGTGTCGAACTTGGACTTGGCTCAGTATGGCTTGGTGAGATCCTCAAACAGGCGGATATGGTCAATTCTATCCTTGAGGCCCCGGAAAATCATGAGCTTATGGCAGTGATAGCTATTGGAAAACCTGTGGAAAAGGAAAGAACGTCCAGTAGGAAAAGTATTGCTGAGCTTACTTTCGAAAACAAATTCGGCAAGAAGTGGATAGGTTCGAACTGAACCCCCCCACAGAGATATTCACATACGTGCCATAAAATAAAGAACATCACAGATGAGAACTTTAAGCAACAGTATTTACTAGCTTATTTTTTCCTGTAACTGCTTCGCATCTGTGCTGCAACCTCACATTTACGATTGGCACAATATTCCTTCGCATCCTTCCCCTGCTCTTTGACGCGCAACCATCGCCATCCACATCCCCCACAGACCTTATCGGTGATGGTCAGCCTGCCGTTCTTTGGAACAGATTGTGTATGACCACAACGTTTTGTACAGCCAAGGAAACGTGAGTCTTTGGTAGTGATCAGAAATGTCTGACCATCGCAGGCAGGACATGCACCCACCACTTCGGGAGGATAACATTCCTTTTCCATATCGCATGAAAAGCATGGGCCTATACCCACAGCCCAGAAATATTTGCTTCCCACCTTCAAAACAGCCGCTCCACCTTTCTTGCACGTACGTGACCTCTGCACGGCCAAAGCACCTGTTTTCGGCAAAGGGAAAGTGTTCTTGCACTGCGGATAACCTGTACAACCTACAAAGCGTCCTTTATCCGTAGTAATGATGTGAAGCACCCGTTCACACTCACTGCATTTACCAATGTGGTTCTTCTTATCAGTCTCGACCGCTTCATCTGTAATAGTACCTGCAATGCGAGTGACCATCAGATCACGATTGCTCAAAAGCTGTGAATACATCCCTTTGATAAGCGAAGTACCTTCTTCAAGAGCCAATTCAAATTTCTTGGTCCCGTCTTCAACATCCTGTATGAGAGATTCTATGCTTGAACGAATATCAGGTTTAACAAGGATAGAAACTGAACTGTTCAGCGCATCCATCAAAGTAAAACCGGTATCGAGTATGGCAATGGTCTTTCCCTTTACCTCGAAATAACCACGTTTCTTGTTGGTCTCTATATGGCTCGGAGCAGTTGCTTTGGTACCAATGCCATGCTTATCCATAAGCGTAAGGAGTTCGGCCTCAGTTAGCCTTTTCGGAGGTGTGGTCTGTGCCTTTATATTAGTGACCTTCTTGACATCGAGAATCTCACCCAGATCGAGTTCCGGTAATATCTTGTCCTGTGGTTTCTCAAAAGGATAAACAGCAAGCCATCCGGCATTATTCTGTATCGAGCCCGTAGAATCGAACAGTTCGTCCACCATGGTGATCTCAAATCTTGTCTTTTCAAATATCGCCGGCGGAAGTAAGTTCGCAATGAAATGCCTTACGATAAGATCATATACATCCCATGCACGCGGCATCTTGACAGCCCTTTCGACCTCCATGCGTGAACCTGCCTTGATCGGATGAATAGGCGGGTGGTCATGACCGTCCTTTTTACCATTACGGGGAACTATGGCCTTTTGTGAGAGTAACAACAATGCAAAATCCTGATAATCCCCTTTAGTAAAGCCTTTGAGTATGCTGGCGAAATCCATGTCATCAGCATACATGTTCGTCTCTGTCCTCGGATAGCTCGTAAAGCCTGAAAGATAGAGCTGTTCAGCTATCTCCAGAGCCTGATCAGGACTCACACCCAGATATTTCGATGCACGTTTAAGGAACTCATTGGTGTTGAGAGGGAAGGGAGGATTTGTATTCATCTCCTTTACTGTCTTTTTGGAAATGACCGCGGTCTTGCAACCTTTCAGTTTCTTAAAGATCGCATCCGCTTTTTCTTTATCATAGATGTGACCACCACGGTGCACACCTGTAATATCAGCACCCTTTCCGGTGAATACTCCCTCGATCTTCCAGAAATCCCGGGGATCGAACTTACGAATGGCAAGTTCACGTTCATAAACAAAACCACATGTAGGGGTCTGACATGGTCCGATGGAGAGAACACCTTTGGTTCTTGCCCTTTCCCGCACCGAAAGGGTCACAAATCGAGTAAAGGATGCACCCATCTTGAGATCAAGGATCTGTCTCGCCTCTGCGGACATCGCCATGTTCTCATCAGGCTCCACAAGGTCATTAAAAGCCTTTTCGATCTCACTTTTGGAAAGAGAGGAAAAACGTGCACGTTTAACTGTTGAATTGCACACTTTCTCTGCAATGGACTTCGCTTCGAACCCTATATTCTCCCCTTCCCGATCAAAATCGCAAGCAAGCACAAGAAGATCTGCACCTTTGGAGATCTTCAGAATAGCACTGCCAAACGATGCTTTGTTGATCTGCTTCACAGGATCGGTATCCAACAGAACAGCGGGGTCCACATCCCTCCAATTGTTGAACTCTTCGGGATAATCATACCCCATGATATGACCTGCAAGTCCCATGATCTTCCAGAGAGATCCATCCCTCTGGAACTCATATACAGAAACACCATCCACGATGCTTCTTTTTGCTGAACCTCCGGACAAGATGGTAGATATCTGTGCAGCGGCCTTGTTCTTCTCGGTGAATACAACTGTGGTCATGGATAATTGGGTGGATAAAGTAGTTCAAATAGCGATACTGTTCCTAAAAAAGGTATGACATTACATAACGCTAACACTACATTAAAGTTATCTGGCATTAAAAAAATAGATATTGATACCACAATATGTTAGAGAGAAATTATTCTAATGTTGTTCATCTTCGTTTAAATGAGAAATCATTGTACACACCATCATAGTAATTTTGCATGAAATATAATCGTTTATGTGAAGAATAATAAAAATTAAAAGTGCTAGAGAAAATCATTAAATTTGAGAAATAATTAAAGAATCATTTCAAGTTTAGTTTATTGTATAACATTACAAGAAGGATATAATATGAAAGATATAACTTGGCATACTGAGCCAAATAACAAAGATGAAGCGATGCGAGAAATCATTAAAGAAGTTCGGAATTGTAATTTAAATTGTTATAGGGAAGAATACAAAAAACCATTGAAAACACTTTTTAATCGAATCATTAGCGTAGAAGAACTTATGAACGGCAGACCTCTGATAGATGATTGGAGAAGTCAAGATATTCTGTTTATTTCGCAAGCACCTTCTAAGCAAGCATGGGTAGATAACGAGTTGAGTTCATTAGACAATTCTTTTTTTACTGACTTTTTATTGAAAAAAATCTATCCTAATAATAATTCAAGCGTAGCAATTGAAAAATGGAAACAAAATGTCTTCTGGATTCATACTGCCAACTGTTATCCTGGCAAAGGTGAAGGTGGAGATAAAGTCCCTAATATGGATTGTGCTGAAATGTATTTCGATAAAATAATCGAAACTATGAATCCAAAACTCATTATTTTGATGGGGTTATCTGCAACTAAGTTTTTTACAGAATATAGAAGATTATCAGATATTAATAAAAAGTCACCACGTTTAAAAGATATACTATATTTACAATACGACAAACAAAAACCATTTTTTGTTGATTCTAAAGACGGGACCAATCAATATGAAACCATAGTCATCCCACACGCAGCAAACTTAACTAAGTTATCTGAAAGTGGAATATTTGCTTACAATCTTTTAATTGATTCATTAATAGATGGGAAGGCTAAAAAGAATGAATATGAATTCACACTTAAAACCAAAGACATTGTTTCATCTTCTAAGCACACTTGGCTTGATGAAATTGTGTATGTGCTAAAAGAACTGGGGGGACATGCCAAAAATAAAGACATATTTATTGAAGTCGAAAAAAGAGGTATGATGAATTTCACTCCACGCTGGAAAAATAGTGTAATAAAAACTATTGGATTACATTCAAGTGATTCCAAATCTTACAAAGAAGGCAATTCAGATAGATTTTATAAGATTGATAGAGGCCATTGGGGATTAAGGGACTTTAAATAAGAAAGACAACGATTCAGTTCTCCGGTTAATTATCCGTGAAGATCTCTATAAACAACATCCCAATTGGACAAAAGATCAGTTATCTGACATGGCAAAAGGCACAACTACAACAATTGGCATTGAACAGGATGAAAACTTTGCACCAATTGCCATAAAATTAACTCGTGCACGATTCACAAGGATTTTTAAATTATAGAAAACAAATAAAAATAGAGGTGAACAAAAGGTTCACCTTACTACCAGAACTTCCACAGGAGAATGACGTAATACATTTTCCGCCACACTTCCGAGAAGCAATCTTGTCAGGCCGGTCTTACCGAGAGTTCCCAGTACGATGAGGTCGATGTCGTTATCCTGTGCATATTTGAGAATCTCTTCAGCAGGATGACCTTCAAGCAGAACAGGTTCTGCATCCACGCCATTTATTTTGGCGACTTCGACAACCTCGTTCACTGCTTTTGTACCCTCTTCCCTCATCACATCAAATGGTACTTCCCATCGCATCATCCTTGAGCCGATAGGCATGGAAGAGGCGGGATGTGTCGGAAGGACACAAACTGCATAGATCTTTGCTCCAAGCAGCCCTGCCAGGTTCATTCCTGAAAAAATAGCATTCTTTGCATTATCAGAACCGTCGGTAGCTATCAATATTTTATTATAACTTTTACCTGCCATGTAATACCCCCAGTAATACATAGGTGCTCTTTGAAAAGACATTCACCCAAGTAAAATATACTTTTCAATAGTATATTATATTTACGAAAATGTCCTGAGAAAGTTCGGTCATAGGAATATGAAACATATATATGCACCTGTGCTGTATTGCAACTACAAACACGACTTGAAAACATAACATATTAAGCTACAGACCATTACGCCGGAGTAACTATGACATTAATGGAAGATGCAAGGAAGGGATTGATCACTCCTGAGATTAGAAGTGTGGCCGAAGTTGAGGGGATAGATGCGGATCTGGTAAGGTCCTGTGTTGCAAAAGGACTTGTGACCATCCCGAAGAACATCAAAGGTAAATCTCGTGCATTCGGTATTGGGAAATATATGAGCGTTAAGGTAAACGCCAATATCGGAACCTCAAGGGATTTTGTAGATATCGATGACGAGGTCGATAAAGCAAAAGCTGCGGTTGAATACGGAGCAGATACCATTATGGACCTGTCTACCGGAGGTGACCTCGACCTTATACGTGCAAGGATAATGGATGCCGTGGATGTACCTATTGGCACCGTGCCAATATACCAGGCAGCAGCATCCCATAAAACTGTGGTCGATATGACATCTGATGACATGTTCAATGCTGTTCGCAAACATGCGGAGGATGGAGTCGATTTTGTCACAATCCATTCAGGTGTCAATTATAATGCATTGGAAAGGCTCAAAAAAGGTGACAGGATCACAAATGTTGTCAGTCGTGGCGGTTCATTCACCATTGCATGGATGATACACAATGAACAGGAAAATCCATTCTATTCTGAATATGACTACCTTGTGGAGATAGCAAAGGAATACGACCTGACAATAAGTCTTGGCGATGGTATGAGACCGGGTTGTATCCATGATGCATCAGATGCACCAAAGTTCATGGAGTTCATCACCCTCGGAGAACTTGTCAGCAAAGCAAGGGAATCGGACGTGCAGACATTTGTGGAAGGTCCGGGACATGTACCTTTGAACGAAGTAGAGCTTAGCGTAAAGGCAATGAAAGAATTGTGCCACGGTGCACCCCTTTATCTGCTTGGCCCTCTTGTGACCGATATTGCACCAGGTTATGACCATATAACAGGAGCTATCGGAGGCACACTGGCAGGAATGTACGGAGCGGATTTCCTTTGTATGACAACACCGGCAGAACATCTTGCATTGCCAACCGTAGATGACATACGCGAAGGTGCTATTGTCACAAATATCGCTGCACACGCTGCCGATCTTACCCGCGAGGGACAGAAAGAAAAGGCGCGTGAGCTGGATGACAGGATGGCACATGCACGTGCTGAACTCGATTGGGAGACACAATACGAAGTTGCCATCGATACTGAAAAGGCACGCAATATCAGAGAAAGCCGAAATACCGGTACTGATGCGTGTTCCATGTGCGGTGAACTCTGTGCCATGAAGATAGTCAAAAGTGCACTTGAAGAGAGCAGGCAGAAAGAGAATTGATCTTCCTGTAGCTCTTTTTTTCAATTACTGAGATAGAAGAACTTTATGCATTTCTTTTTTTGAAATATTGCTAATTTTACAGGACCTATTTGTCAAAATGTACGCTTTGACCGATAAATAGGGTATTTTTCGGTTAACCACACGAATTTTCGGTCAACGATATGAATTATTGGTCAACGAATGAAATTATGAGATTTTGAACTGAATACGGAGGAAGTGAGAAAGATATTGGAGAAAATGCCATTATGACATTTCCTCAGATTCAGGACTTTCAACTTTACCCATGAAAAGTATGGTACCTGTTCTCTTATCTTCGATGAAGAACAGGAAGGGATGGTCTGCTGTAAACTCATACTTGTAGTAAGGTAGTCCATCTTCCATTACGATTCCTGTTGCTGCTGCAGCTTCAGTTCCTTTTTCATTTACACCGATATATGCCTGATGAACTACTTCAGATATGAATAGACCGCCACTGGCACTGATACCTGAAAAATCAGCCATGCCAGAATCAAAAGCATCAACAATTCCCATGTCCTGCAACGGTTCATTTAATTTAGCCTTTGTCTCGAACGTGAACTTTGGCAACAGGATTTTTACTTCGTCAGAATGAAGGTTATCCTTTAGCTCATTGTAATAGCTGAGCGTAAGATCATTTTCAAATTTTTCAATGTTGTTGTCGGACGGAAGAATGATGTACATGCTAATATCATCACCCTTATATGGCAATTCTAAGATTTGGGCATTCTTATCTTCTCCATAATTGTATGTACCTATGACATACATTGTGTCAACTTTCTTCTCCTTCCCGTTGGAAAGATGGAATACTCTTTTTCGAGTGCCTGCTTCTTCAAACTCTTCTAACCAGGTGCCATTGAAATAAACTGCATTGGTAATTATCAGCCTTGTATTTCCGTCAATGCTTCCTTCAGACAGCAGATCTTTTATTTTATCATTAGTTTTATTCTCAACCCAACTATTGATAACAAGTCTGGACTCTTCTGGTTGCCCTGCAAAATCAAGTGGTGTTATCATTCCACCATAATAGTTTTCCGCATTGAACGCATACTGTTCATTCAATGGATATTCTTCAAGGATCCATAGTGCATTCGCAGTTTTCAGATCGTATGCATCGTTGTCAGAATTGATTGTATCTGTCATCTCTTTTGAACTTTCTTCAAGAACAGGTTTACTTAGAGGATAGTAAAAAACATTTGAAATCTGCTTTTTTGTAGAACCTTCTGCACCATCATAACAAATAGCCATTGCAGTGAATATACTGTATGGTGAGAAGAAGAGATTTTCATTTTCAATTTTAACCACTGAATACATGTCAAAAGCAAAAGCATTGTTTGCTGTTGCAATATCATACTCTTCAACTGAATCTGCATTGATTGTATTCTTTGTGTTTATAGTCGAATCTTCAATACAACCACCTAGAAAAAGTGATGTAATTATACACAATGTAACAATCACCAAAGTTTTTGTTTTTCTCATAATCTTTAGTAGAAGTGTAGGTATAAAAAATTTGTGACGCTCTTGTAATCTGCATTAAAATGTATCGGGAAATTTCAAGGTAATTTTCGGGCAAAGCGCAAAATGTCGGAAAGTATATATAGAAACATGCGTATAGAAAATCTTGTCGATAAATAGACAGGGTTGTGCATCACATGGAAGAACAGGTATTGAACAACCAGACCGAACAAAAAATGAAAGGCATACCCGATAAGGTCATGGAAACCATTGGCCTGAAAAAAAGCTATTATCTGTCCGACATGGAAGTACCGATCCTTCATGATATCAACATCACTGTGAAAAAAGGAGAGTTCATTGCGATCATGGGACCATCGGGTTCTGGCAAAAGCACTCTTATGAACTTGCTTGGATGTCTTGACAGACCAAGTGAAGGACAGGTCCTTGTCATGGGCAAGGACATAAACAGTATCTCTGAGAGTGAACTTGCAAAGCTTCGGGGATTAGAGATCGGTTTTGTATTTCAGAACTTCAACCTTGTTTCAAGACTTACAGCTTTACAGAATGTCCTTTTACCAACACATGCTAACCGCAGAATTGATGTCAACGTGAACCAACGTGCGAAACAGCTTCTGGGACTGGTAGGACTGGATGACCGCATGGAACACAGACCTACTGAGCTTTCAGGTGGACAATCACAGAGGGTCGCTATTGCAAGAGCCCTCATCAACGAGCCTGCCATCATTCTGGCAGATGAACCTACGGGGAACCTCGACTCGAAGACAAGTGTCGAGATAATGGAACTCTTTTCCGAGCTTCACAGGAATGGAAGCACGATAATAATGATAACACACGATCCTGAGACATCAGCATATGCTGACAGGACCATCCACGTGAAAGACGGCTATATAGAGAATAATTAAGGTGATGACATGGGAAATGATAATTCGAGAATAACGAAGGAAATAACGGTCTTTGCATTTATGATGGTCCTTTTGATAATGGTAATGCCTTCCGCATCTGCACAGGAGAGCAGTGTAACAAGCCTGGATATCAGCGTTCAGAAATACGAGCCATTTCCGGCAGAGATAGGACAATATGTGGATGTGTGGGTGAAGGTGGAGAACTTTAGGTCAGGACAGTCCGATGACGTGACAATAAAACTTGTTCCTGAATATCCTTTGTCCCTTGATTCTGAAAAAAATGCTGAGAATAATATCGGCATACTTTCACCAGACAGTGCATCGGTGCAGGAGTTCCGCCTCTACGTAGATGAGAATGCAAAACCTGGGACAGCTTCTTTTGATGTGTATTACAGAGGCACGGACAACAGTCCCTGGATAAAGGACACTTTTAAAATAAAGGTAGGATCCACCACATTTGATAGTAAAGGTACTCTTGAACTTACTGAGACCACATCCACCCCAGATATGTTCAGCCCTGGAGATAAAGGTACTATAAGTTTCAAATTGACAAATACAGCATCAGAGAATACCATCAATTTCGAAGGTGAGGATTATGACACTAATGCACGTATCCAATCGGCAAGTCTTACAGGTGCTGACAGTATCAAGGTCACCAGCGGAGTTCAAGAAGCCGGGATAGTCGGACCAGGTAATTCGGTCACCCTTACATTCAATGTAGAGGTTCCGGAAGAGGTCCAGGAAGGAACATACTATCTTGACCTTGCGATAATTGGTAATTCATATTCTTATAACAACATCTGGAGAGTACCTGTCACCATTGACAGTTCATCCCTCAAGATGATCCCCTCAAAGTCCATGATATTAACTAACAGTGAAGGGAAGATACAGTTCGATGTTGCGAATCTTCATCAGAACACGATATCTTCAGTGAGTGTCAGACCAATAGCTGAAGGAATCAAATTCTCCCCTGCAGAGTATTTTATCGGCTCGATGAAACCGGACGAGCTTTTTACAATTGAATTTAACGCTGTTGCAGAAGAGGAAAGAGAACAATCTTCGCTCACCCTTGAAGCAGAATACAGGAACGGATTTAACGATCACACAACCTCTGCCAATGTGGGCAACCTTGAGGTAGTTGAAGAAAAGACAGATACCAGCACTGGCAGTACAACTATTGCTTTCGTACTTTTGATAGTGGCAGCAGCAGGGATTTTTATTTACAGGAAAAGGAAACAGGATTAAGCGAAGTCAGGTGCACTATCAAAAGGAGATATATAATGGTCGATCTGAAGCAGTCACTTGAAATCGCATTGGGAAGCATTTTTAGCTCCAAGCTTCGTTCCACGCTTACAACTCTGGGGATCGTGATAGGAGTAGCTGCTGTCATCGCCAATGTTTCCTTAGGTGCGAGCTTTAACCAATATTTTGATGAAGAGATAGGAACTATCGGTTCTAATTTCATCTATGTGGGTGCAAATGAACCAAACACATTCTTTGATAACGAACTGGAGGTTGTCAGGAAAACCCCGGGAGTACTGAGGGCTTCACCCATCAATGAACAGGTAGCTGAAGTCACTTATATGTCAGATTCGCGGAGAGTGTCAATTACGGGGGTCACAGGCGACTATGATGAGGTCGCCAACATTGGACTTAGTGAAGGGAATTTTATCAAAGACAATGATCAGTATGTGGCTGTGATAGGGTATGATGTATCTGAAGATACGTTTGACCGGAAGTTATCGAATAAGAATTCAATAGACATCACATTCCGAACACGTGATGGAGGAGAGATAACACAGACGTTCCAGATCAAAGGTATTGTCCAAGAATCTGAACCTAGCTTCATATCAGGAGGAATGGTCCCCGACAAAAGGATATTCATTCCAATATCGACCATGAACGAGATCCTCTCGGTCAGTGATTATTCCACCATCTTCGCCGAAGGGGAATCAATCGAGACGGTTTCCGAAACATCCGAGGAGATAGATAAGAGACTCGGAAGATATATGGGAATTTCATCAAGGGATATGGAGGAAGATGACATCAAGCCGTATTTCATTGTGGACCAACAGGAGTTGCTTGAGGAAGCAGGCTCACTTTCAAGTGCTCTTTCCGGACTTCTGACTGCAGTTGCATTTATTTCACTTGTTGTCGGTTCCATCGGGATCATGAACATTATGCTGGTCACCGTTACCGAACGTACATCGGAGATAGGTTTGATGAAGGCGATAGGGTATTCCAACTTCGATGTCCTTACGATGTTCATCGTTGAATCAGCGGTCGTGGGAACTATCGGTGGTGTGCTTGGCGTGATACTTGGTTGTGCTGGAGCTTATGGGGCTGCAGCATTCATGAACCTGCCAGTAGTGCTTCCTGCATCAAAGATATTCGCAGGCTTTGTTGTATCCATATTCGTAGGTCTGATCGCCGGAGCATATCCTGCGAACAAGGCCGCTAAGATGAAACCTGTCGATGCATTGAGACATGATTGAAAGAACGAAACTCTAAAGTGCGAAGGTGGAGATAATATGATCGATAGCTGGATATTCTTCCCGGTACAAATTTTGTTGTTCCTGCTATTTGCAGGGATTGTGATAGGAAGTACCATTTTCTGGATATGGATGCTTATCGATTGTGTTATGAACGAGCCATCGCAGGGAAATGATAAACTTATATGGGTTATTATTATAGTATTCGCACAATTATTGGGTGCACTGATATATTTCATATTCAGAAGGCAAAAGCACAATGCGGTTTCTGATGCAGCGGATGTATGATACGAATATTATCGGTATAAAGGAGAATGTTCAACATGGGTCTAAATGATATAATAAAATGGATACGTGATCTCTTCGGAGTGGTCACTAAAAGACAGACCTATATGAATCTGACGTACCTTTTGTTCACATTCCCCCTCGGAACAGCCTATTTCATATTCCTTGTGACCGGACTTTCCATGGGATTAGGCCTTTCTATAACCCTTATCGGACTTCCCATCCTGCTTTTGATGCTCGTTGCATGGTGGGAACTTGCTGCTTTTGAAAGGCAGCTTGCGATCTGGCTTCTGGGAGTTGATATACCACCCATGGAGAATCGTTGTGTAGGAAAACAGAAGAGCTTGGAGAAGATAAAGGGCTATATCCTAAATCCTGTGACATGGAAGGGACTTGTGTTCCTTTTCATTAAGTTCCCATTGGGCATATTTACATTGATAGTTTCCTTCACATTGATAGGCATCACTCTTGCTTTTATTGCAACACCCTTTGCCTACAAGCTTACCGACATCGGTTACAGTATTGGGACCAGCACGTTCGTCATCGATTCTTTTGCTAGTGCTTTGATGATGATGTTCTTAGGGATGATCTTTGGGATAATTTCACTGCATTTTATGAACTGGATGGCAAAACTTTCAGGAATTCTTGCAAAGAACCTGCTTGGAAATGCAAATTCATATATGACCAATGAAAACGATTACACCAGTTTTGACGATATCGAACTGGATGAAGAAGAAACTGTAGGATCTATCGAGAAGGTCGAAACCGGGGATGCAGAATATATCGAAGAATACGACATCGGTATTCAACGGGAATAATGAACGTTGAGTTGAAAAATAGAAAAGAAATGATCAGAGTTTCATCTTTTCGAGCCGCCCGTAGAAATCAAGGATATGATTGGTAAGTTCACTGTCAAGATTCAAACTGAAGGTGCGGATCTGTTTCCCAAGACGCTTTTCAATGACGATGTTGGATTTGAGAAGGGGTTCGATTACCCTGGCAACGCTTGAGTGGGATAGACCAGTCTCTTCCGCAATACCAGAGAGATAAGTAGATTCCCCTTTATGCTGAATCAGGTTCTTTAGAACCGTTATCTGTGCAGTCTTTCCAAATATTTTCTCAAGAGCGTCCATTGACATCACCCTTAAATATACGATAATAATTTATAAGGCTTTCTCATAATTGGCTATTGATACAATATATGAATAGACCTTATCATATTTAGAAAGGCTTTAATAATATCATCCATTTATGTTTAGATACATTTGAAAGTTGTGGTATATATGGAAAGAGAAACGCTTGAAAAAGACATACTGAGACTTCTCGAACAGCAACCCGGCATCAGTGCAAAGGAGATAGCAGACCAACTTTCGGTTTCTGAGGACATGGTGACCAAGAGCATTGAGAGCCTGTCGGATACGAGACAGAAGGTCCTTATTGTGGATGATGAGCCAGATGCTGTCATTGCTACCAAGAGAGCACTCGAGGCGGACGGATACAATGTCATTGAAGCAAACAACGGAGTCATGGCCTTTGATGTGCTTAAGTCCGATATACCCGATGTGATCCTTCTTGACGTTATGATGCCTGATATGGACGGCTTTGAAGTATGCAGGAGATTGAAAGAAGAACCTCTCTATGAGAACATACCTGTGATCATGCTCACAGCAAAGGGAGAGATCAATGACAAGATAGAGGGTCTGGATATTGGTGCTGATGACTACATGACCAAGCCATTCAATCTGAAAGAGCTGAAAGCAAGGATCAAAACTGTGTTGAGAAGAACACAGGACTGACTTTTTTAACGCACTTTTCGTGCCGACCTCATATGTTTGCCACAAAAAGCAGATGGAACGTCATTATCGTTGTAATGATAACGATGCTTTTCATTTCTTCCATCCTTTTTCTGGGGATCAGGGCAAATACAGAGGTCGAAGATCTTTTTGTTGGGATGTTCACCCGGGAACAGACCAGCCAGGCACAGCAGATATCGAGCGGTATTACTACATTCCTGAACGAAAAGGTCACAATGCTTGAGATCATCTCAAGGAACCATAATAGCATACCCGATGATAATTTCAATACCATTTTTTCGATAGTGTATAATGAGTCGGAAGGCTTCTATGCTATCGAATACATAAACAGCACAGGCATAATAGTCTCTGGATATCCAGAGGAGAATGTGCCTTTCGGATACGATCTTTATGAAAATAATAAGGCTGCTGCCTTTGAACAAATAAAAGAGACAGGTGAGACCTACATCACCAATCCACTCACTACTTTAGAGGGTGAACTTGCGATCTATGTGTGGATACCTCTTCATCTTGAGAATGGCAGTTTTGAAGGGGCCATAGTTGCCATAATAGAGATAGACGAGATAACGAAGCAGACCATAAAAACGGAATACGAATCGGGATATGTTTATCTCATCGATGATAATGCAAAGCTGCTCTATGACAGTTCCGATGATCACCTCGTAGGAAAGAATTACTTCAATATAATAAACGAGCCCGACCATAGACGTCTTGATATCATCGGCATGCAGACAGAAGGACTTTCAGGCAGCGGACAGTTCTCTGAGAGGAACAAGAACGGTTTCATGGAAGAGAAGATAATCTCTTATGTACCTGTGAACTGGTATAACCAGCAATGGTCCGTTGGCGTTGTTACTCCATTATGGTATGTAGAATCACTCATACAGTCGGTCTATGTCAAGCAGGGTCTTTTTGCAATGATCTCCATTGCGTTCATTCTCTTCATCAGTGCATTCATCGCCCTGATCCTGTTCTCCTGGAACAAGACCCTTGAGGATGAGGTGAAAAGCAAGACCTCGGAGCTGGAAAGATCGAACGATTATCTCCAGAACGCTAATAAGAAATTAAAGGAACTTGACCGCCTGAAGAACGATTTTGTTTCAATGGTCTCCCATGAGCTAAAGACCCCACTGACAGCCATGAAGACCTCCAGTGAGTTCCTGAGGGAAAGCGAATGCAACAAGGAGATCAAGGAGGAGATGCTGGACCTTATTATAAGGAACATTGACAGACAGGCGCGAATGGTCGATGACCTGCTGGATATATCCCGCATAGAATCAGGAAAGATGAAATTCACACCTGAGGATGTGAACATAAAAGAGATAATCGAGATCGCCCTTCATAATGTGGCAAAACATGCTAAGGATAAGAGCATAAAGATTATGGTGAACTGTCCGGAAGAGGTGCCGGTCATTAGGACGGATAAGGACAAGCTCATAAGGGTCTTTGTGAACCTGCTGACAAATGCGATCAAGTTCACACCCGAAGAGGGAGAAGTGACGATCATCGTGGAAGATCATGAGGATCATTTGCAGACAAGTATAAAGGATAATGGCATAGGTATTTCCAAAGAAAAGCGTGATAAGATATTCGACAAGTTCTATCAGGTGGACAGCACTGCCACAAGGAAGGCAGGAGGCACAGGGCTCGGGCTTGCGATCATCAAGGGTATCATCGATGGACAGGGCGGAAACATTTACCTTGAGAGCGAGACAGGCAAGGGCAGTACATTCACTTTCAGATTACCGAAAGAGCTGAAAGAGGATGATTTCACCGAGATAGAGGGAGTTTAAGTGAGGAACATGAAAGCAAGAACAGCATTATTGATGGCCTTTGTCTTTTTAGTGGCGATCATTTGCAGCGGATGTACATCCATTGAACTTGAAGGAGTGAGCATAGAGGATGGAGATATTGCAGAATATGCTGAACCGATAGCAGAAAATACCCTTCAGGGCCTTAATGAGAAGAACTATACCAAGTTCTCTGCTAATTTCAACCCAACGATGAAAAAGGCCATTACTGAAGACCTGTTCCTGGAACTTACGGACATTGTTCATGAGGAGGTTGGGAACTATACTTCAAAGGAACTTGCCGAAATAACTGTTACTGACAGACATTCAGCCGTTGTCTATAATGTAGCCTTCGAAAAGGAGCCGGAAGGTGCTATTTTCCGATTGATATTCCAAGAGAAGGACGGACAACGAGAGCTTAAAGGTATGTGGATCGATTCTCCAAAGATGCGAAAACGATTGGCCCTTGAAAGATAAAGTCCCTCACTTTTTTCTTTCAGACCGCTCCTGCCCTTTAATTTCATTTGATCGGATTTCATATTATAGCATGAAATGTCATGCCATTTTTTTAAATTTCACACCCAGATCTTACTCTTCCCTCAAAAGCCGATCTTCAATATTTCTCAAAGATTAGACTACTAATTAAGTATTAGTTTCAAATTGAAAAGGAGGAGTTCAAGGCAGAGTTCTCACCCTGCCCCGATACACGAAGGAGGAGTTAAATGTACACCAGTCAAGAACTTTGAGATGGAAAGGGAGTATGGTGGTTTGTGTGTGGTTCAAGAGGTAGTAACTTATCCGTTTTTCAAGAAACTGCCCAAAGTTCTCGTCCAATGTACAATTCTCTAAATACATGAATAATACTTAAACATTTCCATAAATAGACAGGTTCTTTCATATATTGATTTTATAAATACTAATATTTCCATAAAACTACCACAACCCCCGTTAAACTTATAGCCCATCAACCCATTTAAGCTCTGTAGCACCTGAAAATAGGCTGATAGTGTCTCAGGTACTATTTTAATTCAACATGGGCTCGTGGTCTAGCTGGTTATGACGTTGCCTTCACACGGCAGAGGTCGGGTGTTCGAATCTCCCCGGGCCCATCTGGTTTTTCTGAAGCGGTTGATGGCGGTTTTTCTAGTTCAATGATCCTTTGCTCCAGCGAAGCTAGCCTTGTTTCGAGGGTTGAGTTTAAACTATCAGGAGTTAAGTTTGAACTATTACAACCTAAAGTTATCAAAAATGCCTGCTTGCCCTCATGTTCTATTGGATTAATCTCTACCTTCTCACCAACAAGATATAAGTATTCTTTAGGCAAGCGAAGAGTGGGATAAGCTCTTGTTTTACTGGCACTCAATTTCGTGATCTTTGATTGAAATGGTTGTTTTATCATAGTTTAAACGTGTGTTTAAACTTTATATACTTTTCATTGATTTCTTTCTATGAGAATACCAAGTCCACCGTCCTATCATTTAATTGATATTAAATACAGAGGGGGGCTCCGCAAAAAACAAAGAATTAGAGGTTCTTTCCATCAATGATTGTTTCAACGGTTTCACATGCCTTATAAACTGAAGTGAGATATTTTTGAGGCTGGTCAGGACAATAGTACCATTTGGTATAATACTCCATAGCTCCCACAACAGAATCCGAATTGCGATTAGATTCTTTACACACTTTAAGAGCAATCCCTAAAATTATAACTTGATAATCCGTATTTGTTCCAAAAAGGGTTTGCCTATCTGGCCAAATTTCAGTTGCGATATATAAAAGACGTTCAGCATCTACAGGCTGAAGCTCCAAAAGCATTACTGTAGCTGATAGAAAATAAAACTCAGCGAAATCCAGAATGTGGTTGTAGTCATTTTCAGAGTATTTTTTGAGTAGAAATGGAATTGACCTGTGTCTTTCCGACATGAATACCAACACAGAAGCATTTTATTTATAGTAAACGTTGTTATTTTAGAGAATATTCATGGCTACATTACCAAAATATAACTGGAGTTTGGGTAAATTATATATAGTATTACTTCTGCCGATTGACTTCCTAGGTATTGGAGAGAGATAAAAGGACTAGCAACTCCAAACTGAGTATTCGTATTGAAATTTAATCAATCTACTTTTTTTCATACCATGAAATTTTGGCATTGGTATTTAAGTAGAGTTTTTATGTTATTAGGACCTATATTTATGCATGAACTGTCCCAGGTGCAAGAGCTCCAATCATAAAAAGAACGGTAAAATCGATGGACGTCAACGCTACAAATGCC
>NZ_JAGSOI010000027.1 GCF_023684405.1 Methanococcoides seepicolus
GGCATTTGTAGCGTTGACGTCCATCGATTTTACCGTTCTTTTTATGATTGGAGCTCTTGCACCTGGGACAGTTCATGCATAAATATAGGTCCTAATAACATAAAAACTCTACTTAAATACCAATGCCTAAAATGAAAGTATTGGATACTATTCCAGAAATCAGTTCAGAACCGCTGGATAGGATGGTAAAAGGTTGTGAAGCGTTCCATACCCTCTTAACAGCCCTTGATTTTGATCTCTTCGATCTGCTCGAAGAGTCAAAGACAGCAGAGCAAATATCCTCTGAGATCTGTACCGATACATCCCTGACCGGGAAGTTCCTGAATACTCTGGTAGCATTACAGTTCCTCTCAAAAGAGAATGCTAGATATACGAACACAAAGCTTGCCTCGAGCTTTCTTGTGAAGGACAGTCCGTTTTATCAAGGGAATCTACTCAGACTTTCCGGAAGGAACTCTGACAATCGGTCAATGTTGAATTCCATCCTGAAAGGAGACGTGTCGGAAGCGAAGGAAGGAAGGTTTGAAGATGTATTCGATTCCAGCTTTATTCTGGCAATGGCCGAAGGTTCAATGAGGGGGAGCCTTCATCGAACCATAAAAGAAGTGTCAACCCTTCCTGAATTCCAGAAAGCAAGAACGCTTCTTGATCTTGGCGGCGGGCATGGGCTCTATGCAATAGCATTTGCTGAGACAAATCCAGACCTTGAAGCCACAGTATTTGACCTGCCACATGTGACTGAAGTTACAAAAGAGTTCATCGAAAGGTATGATATGAACGACAAGGTCGGAGTCATTGGAGGAAACTTCTTTGAAGATGAGATTGGAAGCGGGTATGATATCGTCTTTGCATCTGATGTCTTCTATCGAAAGCCGGATGTGCTTTCGGGTGTTTTGAAAAAGGTATACAACGCACTGAACAATAACGGTTCGGTCGTGCTCAAGCACTGGATCTTAAATGATGAACGAACTGCTCCTCCCACATCTGTCCTCTTTGACCTAAACTTATCCTTGCGAGGGGATATGCACCATATTTACACTGAAAACGAATGTGTCGAGTTATTGGAGAATGCCCAATTTTCAAATGTCCGTGTTCTGGATATGTCTTCTCAAACAAGCCCATCTATGCTCATCATAGGAGATAAGGAGGTATAATAAAATGAAAATAAGAATACAAAAGATAGATGATACTGAAGGTTTGGAGACACCCGAGGGTGTGATGAAACCATTGTTATTTGGTGAGAGATTGCTTTGTATGCATCTTGAGATCCCAGCAGGTCTTGAGGTCTCTCCTCATGCCCACCCTACGGAAGGTATAATATATTGCCTGAGTGGCGAGCTGGTGGTGGAATCAGGAAATGAAACCGTGACAATAGGCAGTGGAACTGCAATGCTGGTGCCACCTGATACAGTGGTGGGCATTAAGAATCAACAAAATGCACCAGTAAATGCGATACTGGTCTCATCTCCGCCATCCGTGAAGTCGGTTGAGGAACTTAAAAATCTTCTAAGGCATCATGATGAGGGCGATAAAAGTTGAGTAGAACTAGAAGAAGAGTCTACTCTACTTTTTTTTATCAAACTTTTATCGACTCAATCAAACTAAGAACACTTATATTTATTTTGACTGGCAAACTTAGGATGAATATGTACCCCAACATTTAAAAGTGGCAGTATTGGGGGGAACACATAGCAACATCAAGGAAATAATTACAATTGCAAAGATGATAATAAGAAATTATATAGGGATACAATGATATTCCTAATCGCAGGTAAACTAAGTTTACCCACGCGATGTTAAAGAGAAATTTTATTATTAGATTTGCTGTTATAATTTGATTTACATATTGGCAACAAAAAAAGTTAGAGAAGACCTTTCATCTGTATTTTGGTGTCTCGTTAACACAAAACATGAAGACTTCTCCTTGTTGTTCTTGATCGAGAATTTATTGGCATATATGGTTGATCAAAACATTTTAACACCCATTTCTTTCAATGATCCTTCCATGTTATAGATCTCATCCATATTCTCGGCTAAGAGTATAACAGCAAAATCACCGGACAACGGCAATGTATCGCAGCTAAAAGGAAATACGGAATTTAATTTTTCACCGTTATAAAGTACTGGTTCAATACGTTCAGTGAGTTCAAGAAATGAACATGCTGCGGTCTTGATTTTTATAAATTTCCAATATGGAATGGGAGATATCAATTCTTCAATATTATCTACGATCATGCTCACATAGGAGGAACCATTAAAACGAGCATTATTTTCAACCGGAAATATACCTTCATCCGATACGATATAATCGATACCGACTACACCCCGATATCCGAATTCAGCCATATTAGTTACAATTTTCGCAGATGTTTTTGCAATGTAATTTGAAATTTCTGGGGAGGGATCTTCTCCTTTGAGTGTACCAATGTGTACCATACCTCTTTCGCACATTTGATCCCGCATACCAAGAGAGTTTATATTACCTTCTCTGCTGATCACCCACTGATCATTTGGAGAAGATGAGACATTCAGAAAAGGCTCAATGATAACAGATCTTTCACCGCTAACTGCAATTTCATGATATATTTCAGAAATATCATTGCCTTTAGTTTTGTACAACGACATATCGGCTTCACCCAAAGTTCCGCGAATAATAACAGTTTCGCAGGTTGACAGATATCCGTTTATGATGTTTTTCAGATCTGTACAATTTTCATTGTCTTCAGGATGCATTTCAAATGAAGTGCCTTCGACAACAGCTATGTCCAATTCTTGACATACGGTCTTAAAAACGAACTTATCATTATATTTTAGTGTTGCAGTTTCAGTTGCTCCAAAAAGTTCAGCGCCAAGAACTTTTGCAGCTTCAGTTTCCATACTCCCTGAAAACCATGGTACATATACAGGTTTTTTCCCGCTCTGCCTGATATATCTTATAACTGGTTCAGGATCATTAACGATGAGTTCCGAGAGCGTCATCTCTTTTGAATGAGCATTATATTCTACGATATGATCCGACCCCAGACCATGGGAACGCAGCCATTTATGATACTCGGAGTCCAGCTTTCCGCGTAGAACTACCACATCATCAGGACGTGCTATCGGAAGCGCTCTATCGCATTTTGAATTAACGGATGCATCACGGCGCGGGAACTGTGAAAAACGATCTGCTCCGTAAATTATTAGCTCATTGTTATTTTTTGAGATGCATTTTCTGAGTGATTGATATTTATACATTAATTATTCCATTTTTTAGATAAGTACTTTCCATTTTATTGTTACTTGCTTCACAGCATCCAGCTATAGATGACTGTTAACACCAAGGAATAAACCAAGAGAACATAAAACCAACTGCCGGAAAACTTGGGCGTTCGGATTGGTGCTATATTAAAGACAGCCATAATCATAAACAGTGCATATAGAACGACTAAAAAGGTCGGCTGGCTGAAAAAACTGTTAAACAGGAAGACAAAAGCAAGAATTAGGACATTGTTGTCAAGTGCCAATCCCATGTATGTCGAATCATCGATCAGGCCGAAAACATTGAAATAACTCAACCGTATTGCACTGACGGCGACGATCACGAACGCTCCGGGTAGGAACCATGGACTGAATTCTCCATAGCTCAAGAGAAATACAGCGGGGCAAATGCCAAAACTTACAATATCTATCAATGAATCAAGCTGTCCCCCGAAAGCTCGATATTCATCAGTTCGCCCCTTCATCCGGCGAGCAATGAGTCCGTCACCCCAGTCAAAAACAACTGCCCAGATCATTCCAATTATAGCAATTGGTAAATTGCCTAATATGGCATAGTATATACTAAGGACTGCACACAATAGTCCTGCAAGCGAACAGATATTTGGAAGGTCTCGGGCGAAAGCAAGCATTCCTGTCTGATGTGATCGTTGATTCTCTGGACCGTTCATCAGGCTACTTCCACATTATTCAAGTCAATGACATCTACCAATGCTTCAACCAATTTGCAATTTTCGGCTTCAGTACGGCTGGCAATACGAACATAACGGCTAGAGTCAGGTAGAGTCTTGTCCTGGCAGTGTTTTATGTACATGTTATGCTCAATGAACAATCTACGTGTGAGCTCAGGACCACTCTGTGCGTGATCTGGCAGGCGGCAGAAAATAAAGTTTGCATCGGGTTTGTAGACCGTCATTCCCGGGATAGCACACAGTTTTTTATACAGATTATCCCTGTCGATACGTACCTGCTTGCAGCTTTCGACAAATTCCTGTCTGTAATCGGGCAATATCCGCAGAAACTCTTCGGCAAATCCGTTGATATTCCATATATGTACGCCTTCCCTTACAGATTCAGCAAATGCTAAATTTGCAGTCAGCATATAACCGATCCGGATCCCGCAGATACCATAGGCTTTGCTCATGCTTTTAAGGATCGCTATATTTGGATAACGTTCGAGTTCATTCTCCAGGGTTGTCTGTTCCGGGTCATGTACAAAATCCAGGAAGGATTCATCGATGATCAACATACAGTCATGGTTTGCAAGTTTTTGTGCAAGAGATATCAGATCGGACTTGGGAACCAGAAGAGATGTTGGATTATTAGGTGTTACCACGACAGCAACATCTGCTTTGACCCTGATCGCTTCAGCAGCAAACTTGTCCACATCCAGTTGAAAGGATGGAAACTCAAGAGGAAATTCAACTACTCGGTCTGCAGGTGCTGCATTCGCATATTCATTAAAAGATGGCACTGGAACGATCAACTTGTTGGATATGTGGCCGGAGATGATCTTGATAAGTTCGGCAGCACCATTTCCCACAACGATCCTTTCAGCAGGTTGATGGATCACATCCCCTATAAGACCGGCAAGTGCATCCTGTGCAATCGGATAGTTAAGGACAATGTCGTGAATTTGATCTTTAAGGCTTGTAAAAACTGCCTCTGGCGGGAAATACAGATTGTAAAGATAAGCATGATCAATAAAGTCATGGCGATAGTAACCACCATGCTGTCCGGAAATGAATTCGTATTTTTCAGTTTGAGTCTTGTAATTATGTTGCATCATGTATTATTTCCCTTAAATGATTTTGATGTGGCACTTCATTTTTTAAAGTCTTAACCTCACTAATTGGCTTTAAATTGAAAGAGTTGGACTGAGGCAATGGCTTTAAACCGGAAAGTGAACGAACGATCCTCCCCTTCACCCCGCATTTTGATTGTTGGAAAAACGGCCTTGATCTTCCAGAGGTATGCGGTTTGGTGTCGTAAGGAATTATTGTTTCGTATTTGTCCGCCTAAAATAGTGTCTCCGCCTTTGCCAGATCTGCAACTGTATCGATCTCATACCATCTTTTGCTGTCAAAAGAGACTGTTTTAAGAGCGAGACTATCATCAGCCACCATTTCTGCAAATACGGTTTCATAATAGTCGTTTACTCTGCCAGCTGAAATGTACTGGTCCAGTCTTTCTGTAATACGATGCCATGAAGAGAGCGAAAAACTGTAAATGTTAACAGTCTTGTATCTGATCTCATCAAGAGCTTCTGCAATCCCGTTATGGAATTTCTCAACATTTTGGGAGCTATTGACTGTGACAGTGGAACCATTCAGCCACGGCTCCATGCGTGCAATGGCAATTCTATCAGGAGAACACATTTCATCCAGAAGGGATCCGTCAAAAACAAGATCACTTTCAATAAGTAAGAATGGCTCATTAATAATATCACGTGCCATCCAGAGTGAATATATGTTATTGGTGGTCGCATAAAGGGGGCTTGTAATAAAATCAATTTCCATGCCGCAAGCCCGCGTTTCTAAAAAGTCACGAATGCATTTTTCCTGGTATCCTGTGACCACAACAAGACGTTTGAAGCCTTGCTTTTTCAAATTGATGACAAGTCGTTCAAGAATAGACGCCTCATGAACCATTGTGAGGCATTTCGGTGTGTCGCGTGTCAGAGGATAAAGACGGCTGCCCTTTCCGGCTGCCAATAATAATGCTGTAGTTATGGTCCTATTACCACGATTACTGTGGTCTGAGTTCATTGTATATCCGATTGTGTTTTTTCCATCCTATATAAAGGAGTTGTTACTACTTAAGGAGGGTGGTGTTAACATTGGCCAATTTGGGTTCAAAAATTGGATCTATTCGAATGTGTGAATGACTTATTTTATCTATATATTACCAGTTTTAAATAAATTATTCCAGACCCTCACCATAATCCACCCATCCAGTAGATCACGAATGCTAAAATTATATGTGAACTTTTATCTCACAAGTGCTTTCAGCAAGTTGTTGATGTCAATCCCATTCTTCTTGTGTTTAACAAAACATCGGGATGATCAAGGACATCATAGAATTTTTCAACTGCCAGAATCGTTCCGATCGGAAAAGATATATTGTCACCTGGAACTATGTCACATGATCTTAGCTTTTATTGAATATTTTGATCGACTCGATCAAAACTAAGAACATTAGATCGATCTTGATGTCAAATTCGGGTTAAAAAAAATCTGAGAAGATCAGTTATCTCCTCTTATCGGACAGGCACACATTTCAAGCAATGCTTCCTCGCTTGTATGAGAGCCACGGCCTATCAGAATATCGCCTTCCTGAACTGTTGTTTTGGCACTTGGGCTATATACCCAACGTTCAGCACGTTTTACTGCCATGATATGGATCCCGGTCTCAGTGCCCAGCTTCAGTTCGCGGTATGACTTTCCAATGATGGGTGAACAGCCTTCGACCCGAAGCTTTGTTATCACTTCATCTGATTCACGCACAGCGATCGTGATGACGGGGTGAAGGTCTATATCTCGAAGGACCGTATCTGCGATCCCGTAAGCAGCATCGGAAATGGATTCGGATGCATTTGCAAGATGTAGCAGCCCTCTCAGCTCGTTGACATCGGCAACATGTTTAGCTGTTTCAAGTACCCAGTGCTGGAGGTCGTATTTCATCTCATCCATCTCTCGCTCAAGGGCTTTCACTTCCTCAGCGATATCAGTATTGTCAAAGAGCAATGCAGAATAAGCAAGTCCTACAGCAAGTTCTGCTGTGTTCTTCATGTCAACAATGATGTCCACCGCTTTATCGAGATCATTCAAGCCCTTCTCATGTTCAACCCTTCGAGGAACGTACTTGTGTGTAGTAGCAAGTTCAATAAGCAGAGGCACACCTTCATCATGTCCTCTTGCAAAGATCACATCATCAGCACGAATACGGGTATCGCGGTGCGGGTCATATACCCAGTCAGTGTGTCTTCGAATAGCTATTACCCACATACCAGTCTCGACCTCAAGCTCAAGGTCCCCAAGTGTGGAACCCACCATATCGGAATTTTCATTGATCGTAACACGTACAATGGTCTCTTCGGCTTCCCTGAGAGCTAATTTAAGCTCAAGTGGTATTCCCATATCCATCTCGATTATTTTTGCAATGTCTCCGGCGGCATTTGCAATATTTTCCGCAGAAGCTGCTACCTGAAGGACACCCACCATATCTTCGGCTTCCTCTATCCTGCGTGTACTCAGCATAGCTGCCATTTTCATGTGATAGTGAAGTGTATCCATCTTCTCCTCAAGATCGATAACTTCTCCTGAAATATCCTCATCGTCATAGACCATTGCGGAATATGCAAGATCTACCATCAGTTCGGATGTATCTTTCATTTCGATAAGAAGATCCTTAAGGTTCCTTGGGATGTACCTGATTACTTTTGGACTCATTTTCTTATGTTCCGTATTATCCTTATTCATTAAATGTAATTTATTATATATTGTAATTGTTAATGCCTTTAATTATTCTCTTTTAGTTATTAGTACATATCTTTTATATATTCTTCATTGAAGCTCTCTTTTAGAATTTCAGATGACATTAAACAAATATAATGTTGAAAATATGGCTGTTATTCCGACAAGGTCCCCCAATGTTGCTATCACAGGTATGACCGTATCATCCGGATCAATTCCGAACCTGTGGGATGCAAAAGCAATGCCTATGGTGGCAGAGAAGACCGCCAGAAGTTCGAGCGTTCCGGAGATCGTACATATCTTAAAAAGCGTAAAAAGTCCCAATGGACTGTTTCCAAACCCGGACATCATCCATGCAATAACGCTCAATATCACAGATGCGGTGATACCGACAATGAATGCTGCTATCACACTGTTCCTTACAACCGGGTTCTTGTGTATGTGGGTCGTTCCGATACCCATATGGAAAGCAGATGAAAGTCTTGCACCGAGTATACTTCCGGTGTCACCGCCGATCTTAATGAGCGCAGGTACCAATAGAAGTATGGTCGGGAGGGATATCAGATTATCAAGTTCCGAGTTCAGTATCTGACCCGTAACAACCCCAAGCACAGATGTGAAGAAGAGGATCGGCATCCCTCTTGACAGAATTCCGCGAACGGTATAATAACTCATAACATCAGCACCACCTTTGCAGAAAGGAACAGCATGAGCATGGATACGATATCTCCGATGGTAGCTATAGAAGGTGTCACAACATTGTCCGGATCAAATCCGAACCTGAACATACCAAGAGCAAGGAGTACTGCTATAACAGATAATATAATGCCTGATGAGACTCCAGCAAGAACTGCTATTGAAGTAAGTGCCAGAATACCTGCACTTTCAAATCCAAGCAGAACTGTCATTGTATGTCCGATAATTCCCAGAGCGATGGACATTATAAGCCCCAATAGCAATGACCCGTAGATATTGTTTGTAAGTTCCGGATTATTCTCGATCTTTGTTATAAGGCCCATGTGAATCGCACTACCAAGACGTGAACCAAGGGTGCATGATATATTCCCTCTCATTCCCAAAACCGCAGGTGCGATGACGATCAGACCCGGTATCATTTCCAGTTCATTGGTCATTCCCGCAAAAATAAAACCAGCTACTGCTCCACCGATGGTTGCAAGTATCTGGAACGGCAATGCTTCCTTGACTATGGATCGAACACTGGCATAATCTCCCAGATATTCTTCTTCGATCTCGACATCGTCGTCCTCATCAGCATGGGAACTGTAGGACATGGATTGCTATTTGCACTTTTAGTATTAAAACGATTTGCGAGTGTGGAGAATTATGATGATTAATGTGTGGGTTTTGATTAGAAAATATTGATAATTGTTCGAGTTCGAATCTTATTCCTCGCACAATCATTCGGGGTAATAGGTATCTAGTAAAAATGCAACCTTCTTAAAAAATTGCTTATTTGAAAATCTCATATGATCTTGGAGGTTCAGTTCATACCCCCCGTATGATATTTCGGGGATATAGGTAACTCGTAAAAATGCAACCTCGTTAAAATATTTACTTTTTTTAATCTTCAATAAAAAATTATCCTAGCATATTATCCAATTCCCTTATTTCAAATAATGAGGAATGCAACAACACGAATATTTTGTTGCATTTTACAATTGAGTGAAAATTAGTTGCATTTAATTGCTAAACTAGGAATGGAATGATTGCATTTTGTTACATTTTTATTTTTTTTGTAAACAGTGTTAACTATTTAAGTAGTACGGGTTCTGGTCCTATTATAAACTATAAAAATAAACATACGTTCATACTAAAAATAAATTCATAATTTTAAAATAATTGTGGGAGTGGGGGGATGAAGATTAAACACTATAATATTGTTTTCGTTGGATTGATTTTTTTATGTTTGATGGTAACCACAGCTACAGTAGCAGCAGATACTATTTACGTGGAAGGGCCGGTGTATAATGGCACTGATCTTCATGACATTGTAAGTCTTGATAATTCTGATTTTGTTGAAATGAATGCAAGTAATTTTGCTGGATTCATTCAGGGAGAATCTCTCAGGATCTATGGTGGGGATTTTGTCTTAGGTAGAACAATCCAAGAAGAAGGGCTTGTATATGAAACTCGAATCGAGCAGGCTGAATATGAAAGCAGTGCATGGGAGGGTGAAACCTATCCGATAATGGGATTCTTTGGGAATGAGTATGTTCCATTAAAAGATAATCCGGATAAAATTGCTACACTGCTCATAGATAACGATGAAGAGCACACATTCAATGTCGGAGAAGTACTTTACCTTGGAAGTGGATATGCCCTTGTATTTAAACAAGTTGATGTAGAAGGTGACAAGGTCTGGATGGAATTTTCAAAGGATGGCGAATTTATTGACGATCATGTTATCACAGTTCCTCCGGAAGGTGCAACATGGGTCTTTGATACCGATGTCGCATACGAAGAAGATGTCGAGATCATGAGGGTACATGTTACAACTCTAGATTTGAATAATAATTCTGTTGTGATTAAAGGTCTCTGGCTAATTGATGCAGATAATGTCCTCGAGATTGATAACGGGGATGAATTCGGTGTATTTGAAGTTTGGAGCACTTCTACCGGTGGGGGTCTTACACTTAAGAATGGGGATTCAATATTTTTAACAAGGGATTCAATGCAAGAAATAGCAGAAGATTTGATGTTCAAGGTTGTTGATTCTGATGATCTTACATTCAACCTGATTAAAGAATACGTGGAGCCAAGAGAACCAAAAACAATCACCGTGGATGATGATGGAGGGTTTGATTATACCACAATAAAGGATGCTGTAAATAATGCAATTAATGGAGATATAATTCTTGTTTACAGTGGGAACTACACAGAAAATGTAACGGTAGACAAACAATTAACGATAAAGTCGCAATCAGGAAATCCAGATGATACTATTATTCAAGCTGGTGATTCAAGTAGTCATATTTTCTATGTGCCTGTAGATAACGTAACCATCAGTGGGTTTACATTTAAAGGTGCTACGAAAGACTCCATTGCTGGAATTTATCTTCATGGAGTTAATAATAATGTCCTAACCAACAATAAATTATCTAACAACTACTACGGAATCTCTCTTTATTGTTCTACAAACAACACACTGAGAAATAATACGATGTCCAATAACATCTATAATTTTGGAGCTTATAGTTATAGCTTCACTTGCAATATGAATAATGACATCGATACAAGCAATTCTGTAGACGGAAAATTGATTTACTACCTTGTTAATGTTTCTGATGTTGTTATTGATTCATCTTCAAACGCTGGAACAGTTTACTGTATTAGTTGCCAGAATGTTTCAATAAATGATTTGAGTCTTGAAAATAATCATTATGGCATTCGTTTATATGATACGAATAATTTAATTATTGATAATAATACTGTTTCGAACAATGTTTACGGCATTTTCCAGGGAATTTCCAGAAATAATATGCTGAGCAATAACACTGTTTCGGACAATAATTACGGTGCTTTTCTTTTTGACTCTAATAATAATACGTTGATCAATAACAATGTTAATTTGAATAAGGAAAATGGCATAGATTTTTGGAAATCTAACAACAATACTTTAATTAATAATAATGTTAATTCGAATGAGAAAAGCGGCATCTATCTTAGTTATTCCAGCAACAACATGCTGAACAATAACACTGCAAACGCGAACAACGCTTTCGGTATCTATCTGAGGGATTCCAGCAATAACAATACGCTGACCAGCAACACGGTGTCGAACAACTACGACGATGGCATCGCTCTGAGTTCTTCCAGCTACAACAACCTGAACAACAACACTGCATCGAACAACACCTACATTGGCATCAGGCTGTGGGATTCCAGCGACAACACGCTGAACGATAACACTGCAAACTCGAACAATGCTTCTGGAATCAGAATGATGAATTCCAGCTATAACACGCTGACAGATAATACTGCATCGAACAACGCTGCCGGCATCATGATTTCTGTCGACAGTAACGATAACCTGATCTACAACAACTACTTCAACAATACAAATAACGTTGAATATGATGGCACCAATACCGGAAACAACATCTGGAACATTACCCAGACTGTTGGAACAAACATTGTTGGAGGTCCTCTCCTTGGTGGAAACTACTGGGTGCATCCTAATGGAACAGGATTCAGTGTTGACACAGCCGATTCCAACAAGGATGGAATCTGTGACGAGCAGTACAATCTCTCTGAAACTGAATTTGACTACCTGCCGCTTAGTATTGTCGTTGACAATCTCATGCCAGTGATCAGTATAACCTCGCCGGCGGATGGATCTTCCACAACGGCAAGCTCAATTGCGGTCTCAGGTCTTGTCAATGGAACCGGATCGCTGCCAGTGGTTACAGTGAATGACATTGTTGCAGAACCCACAATTCTAAATTTCAGCGGCACCTTCACGGCAATGGTACCTCTGGTCATGGGTACTAACACCATTTATGCAAACGTTACCGATGCTGCTGGAAACACCAACACAACACCTGTAAATGTTACACGAACCTCCTCCGGCAGTAACGGCGGTGGCGGCGGCGGTGGAAGTGGAGCAACCAGCGAAGCCTTTGAGAACATCGCACTTAAGAATGTGAAAACAGAGGACATCGTAGGTGGACTTGCAATCAGTTACATATTCGATGAGGAGCAGAATGCAATTCAGTACATCAACTTCTCTGCACTGAGAAACTACGGAAGGGTTTCAACAACGATTGAAGTGCTTAAGAACAGATCTGCAATGGTTGATGAAAGTGCTCCGGGTGTTGTCTATAGTAACCTTAACATTTGGGTTGGTAGAGCAGGATTTGCAACTGAAGACAATATTGCTGATCCTGTAATAGGTTTCAGTGTAGCAAAAGAGTGGTTGATAGGAAATGGCATTGATGAGAATTCAATAACGTTATATCGCCACAATGAAGGCAAATGGAATGCACTTAATACAATGAAAATTGGAGAAGATGATTCATACATTTACTTCGAAGCAGAAACTCCGGGATTCTCACCATTTGCTATTGCAGGTGAAGTTGATGATGGAACTGTAACAGACAATACCATTTCAGATGACGAGTTATCTAACCCTGGTGATGATACAGAATCAGTTGAAGAGGACATCCCTACAGCAGAATCAAATGACATTCCAGGATTTTCTATATTTACATCCGTGTTCGTCCTGGTTTTTGCCTGCCTATCCCAGAAAAGGAAGAACTGAGTTCCTTCCTTTTTCTTGCTTTTTTTTAATTGGAAAAAGTTATCCATCATTCAACAACAGAAACTCTATAGTCCCAATTCTCCAATCTCTCCCTCACATGAACATTTAAGGTAAACGGTTTATCACTCTTAGCGTTCTGCTTCATGTAATGCAATGTACCCTTAGAAAATCCCATCTTCTTCCATTCAGTGTAAGGCATGTCAATAAAATCTTCCCTCGATCATTAATTTGAGTGATTTTTATTACAATATTAAAAATGATTTAGGATGAAATACCCTCTACCAATTTTTCCACAGCATCCGTATTCAAATTGATATCCTTATCCCTCCAAATCCTGTCTTTTATCCTCTTGAAAGTGCCCCTATTAACACCCCATTCCTCAGCCTGTGATTGAGATCATTCAAGTATCTTTCTCATTATGTCCTGCTTGTCAATGAACATCTGTGAGCGTTTAACATCCAATTCCTGTTCATCAATATTGTTGGCTTCCTTCCCAATATAAACAACACCATCAGCCAGAACATGTTTCCTTTCAAGAACTCCAATCTCCCCATCGAACTTATGTTCAAGGTGTTTAGCATATTGCATTATTGTCCTGCTCAATGGCTTGAAGCAATCTTTAATAGTACCGAAGAATTATCAGCTTATAATAAGAGAAATCGATCATCCACAAATAAAACGGCCTGGTTTTCATTAGGGGTTAAGGATAAAATGATAAAAAACACATGGGTTAATTTACCAGTAAAAAGCCTCAACGATTCTGTAGAGTTCTTTGAAAAGCTGGGATTTAAGTTCAATAAGCAATTTGACGCCACAAATATGCTCTTAAATGACAATACAATGGTCACTCTGGTCGAGGAACCACAATTTAAAGAGTTCGCACAAAAAGAAGTAGCAGATACAAAGACAACTGCAGAGGCTGTTTTAGTTTTACAGATAGAGAGTAAGGATGCGGTCAATGAATTGGTCGATAAAGCAATTTCCTTGGGTGCAAAGGAAACGCGTGACCCTCATGAACATGGTCCAATGTTTGGAAGAAGCTTCGAAGATCTGGATGGACACGTTTGGGAAGTATTCTTCATGAATGAGGATGAAATGCCAAAGGACAACGAGTGTTAAGAGAAAGTTCTACTTTTCTTATTAAATAGCGGGCACATTCTATTAATTTCTTCAGTTCAATGCGATTCTTTTCAATAATTTCACCATCTACAGAAGGCTGCTTTATAAGGGCTGCATTTTTCTGTAAACGATTTGTGAAAATGGATACTCAAAATTTTATGAAGTTTTTGAATCGTTCAGAAAAATTGTTACTAGACATAATTTCACGAGCTACATATAATGAAATGTTCCGGTAAATTGTGAAACTGAATACAAAAGTATATAAGGTGAAATGTTCCATTTAATTATGATACATTGGGGTATCATTGGTGTTATTGGTGTTTAAAGCCAATATAATTTAAACAGAGTGGAGGAAAAAATCATGACAAAATATCTAGTGGAATCGCCACACACTTCTGAAGGGTGTCTGAAAGCATTGGACGAAATGCTCGCAATGGGAGCTGACGTATTAGAACAATATGATTTCGGCTGCATGGTTGACGTACACAAAGGATGGGTTATTTTAGAAGCTGAAAATGAATCAGAAGCTCTAAAAATTGTTCCTGAGTCTCTGCGTAGTAAAGCACGGGCAGTTGCACTAAACAAGTTTACCCCCGAGCAAATCAAGGAAGCCCACGACGAGTGATTAATATGGGGGAATATGAAGATACAATCAAGGATATTGAGAAGAGTTTAGGCATTGTTCCCGGATTCATGAAGGCTTTACCAAAAGAAGCGCTAATTCAGGATTGGCCCCTTTTTAAGAGGTATACTCTTGAAGAAACTGATATACCAGCAAAATACAGGGAACTTATGTCATTGGCTGTTGCAGCCAATCTAAAATGCCCTTATTGCCAGCTATTCCATAAAAGTGTGGCTCATATGATGGGTGCGAATGAAGAAGAATTTGCTGAAACTACATTTCTGGCCAGTTTCACTACAAGATGGAGTGCCATGATTCATGCCCAGCACTACGATTATGATACTTTTGCCAAAGAACTTCATCAGATTGGTGAATATTTGAAGAAAGATGCATAAATTATGGGGGTATCAATATTAGTGATGAAATTGACCTGAAGAGAACAGCTCTGATAATCGTAGATCCTCAGAACGATTTCCTATCAGAGGAAGGAGTCGTATGGGATCTTGTTGGAGATGGAGTTAAAGAAACAAAAGTTGTAGAGCATTTAGTTGAGCTTAAGGCCACGGCAAAGGATGTGGGTCTGCCGGTTTTCTATTCTCCCCACTACTACTCAGACGAGGAGTTTGAAAACTGATCCCATCTCAATCCCATAGATAAGCTAATGTTCGAGCGGAAGATGTTCAAAAAAGGAGGATGGGGTGCAGAGTTCCACCCTCAGCTGCAGCCTGATGAGAACACCGTTGTCCTCTCACCACATAAGGCCCTGAGCAACTTCTGGACCGGGGATATAGGCATACAGCTAAGACAAAGGGATATTCACACCATTATCCTGGCTGGAATGTCTGCAAATCTCTGTGTTGAATCCCATCTCAGGGATGCCATCGAGAATGGGTTCGATGTTCTAGTTGTCAAGGACGCCACCACCGGCCCGGGTCCTGAGGCTACACAGGCAGCCTACACCAACTATGGCCTTATTGCCACAGAGGTTGTGACCACCGACGATATATTAAAACGTCTCAAAGAATCGGCAAAGTGATGACAGGTCTAAGGGGGATTGTTTCTCTGTTCTGAATTAAGGGCAGAGGTATGATTCCTTCCTTTATACTTTTTGAAATTGCTATATTAAATTCCTCCTTTTATTGAACTTAATATTGGAAATGCTTACCTTCAGAAAGAGGATATTGAAAATTATTTGCAGTGGCCGAAATCATGCTCTCGATATGGCTTATCGTTAAAGGATTCAATCCAGCTGCAATCGATTCCGCGACTGCAAAAACAGATATTGACGAGCTAAAATAACCAGATCAAAGTAAAATAGGATGAATTGAAATGACAAACAGTATCACCGATACATCACAACGTAAAGCTGTAAGAGTTGCAGGCTTCATGTTCCTATTTAGCTTAATGGTTCCCTTCTTTAACTGGACTTTTGTGCTCTCCAAACTTATTGTTGCAGAAAATGTCATGGCTACAGCCAATAATATTGTGGCCAATCAATTGCTATTTCGTATTGGTATGACTATCGAACTGATCATGTCTGCCGGGTTGATCGTATTGGCTCTGGCTCTTTATATAATACTCAAACCGGTAAACAAGAATCTTGCTTTGCTTGCACTCCTTTGGAAGTTGGTAGAGGCGACTATAGCGGCTGCAATTGTGCTTGTCTCTTTTATTGCTTTGCAGTTTTTAAATGGAGACGCATATGTAACAGTATTTACTCCAGAGCAGTTACAGGTCCTTGTTGGATTTCTTCTCAACGAACATACTGCACTATATTCTATACCCATGGTATTTCTTGGTCTGGACATGATGGTATTTTCTTATTTGTTTTTCAAATCGAAATATATACCAAGGATATTAGCCAGCTTTGGAATCCTTTCATTTGCGCTTATTTTCATTCACGCTTTAATGTATATTCTTGCACCTGAATACGCAACGATGCCGATAAATCAAGTCCTTTTTTGGGTACCGAGCGGTCTTTTTGAAATAATAATTGGTTTATGGCTCTTGTTTAAAGGTATAAATGTCCAACAGGGGGATGACTACATAGAAGAAGCTGCCTGAATAAAAAAGAGGACAACTGAAGTATATTCTGTATCAAATTAGGAAGGATACCTAAATAAAAGCGATTGTATGGACAAAAGCGTCCTTAGAAAACATCGACAAGAATGGATCACAGAAGAAGAGATGCCAAGATCTGCACGACAACGCATATCAATAAACCTAAAATTTAAGACAGACCAAAACCAATTCAACTTAAATACAACTCGACTCATCTTTTCCATATAGGAGAGATTCCAGATGCTTCGAATAGCGGTAACAGGAAAGCCCGGTGTGGGGAAATCAACGATATTGGCAAGGGTTGTGGAGAAACTTGATCTAAAAGCCTGTGGTATCCGGGCCGCAGAGATGCGTGTGGACGGCAAACGCCAGGGGTTTTCGATAGAAGATATAGATACAGGCAGGAAAGGTATCCTAAGCCATGTCAAATGCACTGGCCCGAAGCTGGGGAAATATCATGTGAACCTTGAAGACCTTGACGGTATAGGTGCAGAGGCAATCAGGGATGCCCTTAGTTGTGATCTTGTGATTATAGATGAGGTCGGGCCCATGGAGCTCAAGTCGGATAACTTCGTTCGGGTCGTGGAGGAAGTGCTTGATTCGGACAGGCCGATACTTGCTGTGCTGCATAGATCGAGCAAGCATCCACTGGCGCAGAGGATAAGGGAGGAGTTCGAGGTTCTGATGGTTGATGAGGCTAATCGTGACAATCTGCCGGAGATAATAGCTGGGAGATTTCGTTAAAGGAGATAAACAAAAAAGAAAGGAAATGCAAGAAAAGAGAGTTCATCACTTTGAATGCTTGATGAACGTCCCATTACTGTACTCCTCGAAGACTATCTTCAACTCATCTTGAGTGTTCATGACGATGGGGTTGTACCATGCAACCATACATTCAAGTCCCTGAAATAATACAGGGCTGTCTAAAGGTATTCCTCATCAGACGAACCGCACCCCTTCGTATTACATGGTCATGCATCCTGGATTATGATCCTCTCATTATTGCGGGAGAGGTTTTTCGCCCCATAGACCCAAACGACGACGATGGCAATGATCGTTATAATGACTGTATAGCCAAGGTAGGGGCCGATTAAGTTGTCTGTATCCAAGAAAAGCCCGAACCATGCCTGCGACGAATGAAAGACGAAGGCCAACAACAAGCTGCCCTTTGTGTTGTTGTATACCCAGGTGTACAGAATCGTCCACGGAATCATGAAGAAAATAATATACCCAATCAGAGAAGGTATAACACCGTAAGCTTGCCCGAGTTCGTAGTATGGTGGAAAATCCAGGTCGATTATGAAGAATGGCAAGTGCCACAACCCCCATACTATCCCAACGATGATGCTTGAAACCAGCGCGTTGTGGCGGGCTTGAATTCTGGGCAGGAGAAAACCTCGCCATCCCAGTTCCTCGCCAAATCCGGCATCGACAAGGAATTTCATGATAAACAAGGGTATGAACATATACAGTGGAGGAACATGGCTCAGATCAAGAGAAGAACCAATGAATAGGTTGCCCAGAACCATTCCTCCCAGGTACATGGGGACAAGTGCAAACAAAGCAAAAGCCCACCACCCAATGCCGACCCGCCAGATACGCAACCTATCAAACATCTTACGCAGGCCGGCTTTTCCACTGGCTATCATGGTTAGAATAACCCCAGTCAGGCTTGCGCTGTAGGCCGCGATAAGTAACACAATGGAATCTTTCGGGACCACGCCAGCAATAATTGGAGAAAGCATGCCTACCCCTAAGATAGAGGCCAGGACATACATCGAAATAGCCGGATTTTTCTTTACAAAGTTAGATATTTCTTCCATTCTCTCACTACTCATTTTAGTTAAAATTAATATTTTTTATAAGTGCTTTGAATGGAAACAATAGACCACAATGTAGATTTTAATTTTAATTTTAATTATCCGTGGATCTTATCCTGAAAAAGTTGAGTCGAGGGATGGCCGCCATTAAAGGAGAGTTCATTCTTCTTCTTTTTCCATAATCTCTTTAATCTTTTTATCTTCCCAACTTTTACCGATTTTACTAACACTAATTCCTTGTATCACTACAAAGATTCCCCATCCAATAATCGGCCAGTGAACCCACCAACTTCCTCCATCAGAATAGTCAATAAAAAATAGTATGGCCATGATCACCGAGTATATTATTAGATGGTTGTAGAACCCTTTAAGTTCCTTCACTCGTTCCTGGGCACGTAATAATTTTTTATCTTTTTCTTCCATTTAATATCACTCCCCTTTGTAAAATTAGTGTTTGACTACTTAATATTTGTTGAACGTGACTTATTTTATGGGAGTTTCATACATCATTATCACATAGTAAAAACAATCTCCAGCAGGCTTTCAATAAGCAGACCACCTAACCAGGATCCCAGCGGGATTAGTAAATAGGCAATCACATGTACAATGGTCAAGCTTTCAAAAGGCCATTCTGGCACGTCTTCAATGAGTTTGAGATTTGCAACCAGATCTGCCATCTGCCCGGGTGACATGTCAGGTGAACCGCTGTGCAGGAGGATTTCAGATTGGTGTATCCTTTCGCGTGTCCATTTTAGTTCTGCTTCTTTGATCTCATGAATTCGCTGGTGTACCCCTCTCATCGGCAACCAGAAGCCGAGCAATGCAATTGCCAGAGAACCCAAATAAGCCCTGACAACAACAGGCCACTCTCCCGGATCGAGCAGAAGTAAACTGATTATCGATACCATACCAACGGTTAGCAGGGTAGTCAACAGACCTTGTTTAACAAAAGGGAACAATGGGCTCAAATCCAACAGATCCACAGAATCGATCCTGTTCGCCAGCCGAGAGGTTCGCTTCGAGGTAACCCAGATCGCACCAAAGAACCAACCAGCCCACCAACCTATGAAAGGCTCGAGAGCACGATGCCAGACAACCTCAGGGTGCCATGTAGACGGATCCCAGGGTGATATAGCAGTCTGGTAAGGCAGAAGCAGCGCGACCAGCACACCCAGTAATCCCCAAACGATCAGCTCCCCCTTTCCAATATGTACGGCAGAGTCCACGTACGGGGGGGAAGTTGCTGGTTTCAGGACATGTTCAAGTTCTTCAAAGGTATTCCTTGTACCACGCAGTAGTAAAAAATACGCGCTGGGGAGGTAGCCTGCCAGAAGGCAATGGACAACAGCGATCCAGAAGTCTTGTAGCAAATGCTCTTCTTCAAAGATCAGTGTGAAACGGCCCAGTAAGTATTCTTGCACCAGGAAGCCGAATAGAAGGGTAACGCTGATGCTCAGACCAAGGATTGCCGGTTTTTGATAAATTATTTGCTTGATCGGCAGAAATCTCATTTTATCACTGTCTTATTTCTTTGGTTTCATGCCGAAAAGGAATCTGACAGCATTGGTGCGCCTGATCGCAATTTCATATATAATCATGATTGCTATGAACGATGTAGTGGCGAGTATTATGTACTTGGGAATTATGGCCATATCCCAGTCTGCAATGAAGAATCCCACTATCTGGATGACCGTTTGATGGAGTATGTAAAAGGCTATTAGCCCTTCATTAGCGTATTTCAGTGTGCTGTTGTTAAAGCTCAGGTATCTCTTGCCATATCCAAGGAAGGCGATCATCCAGCACCATAGATTGAATGAACGAAGCACCATAACTCCTGCATATCCATAGCTTCCGAACTGGAATGTACCATCAAGTACGGCCTGTATAAACCATAGAATCACCGGGAAAGTTGTTATTGCCAGTACCAATGCGACTTTTCCATGCCTATGAATGGCTTCCTCTAATTTTTGATTGGAGGCTATAAGATATCCATAAAACAGAATGATAGGATAGGCCAGTATGCTCCAGCCACCAAAATAATTTGGGTTGCCTGCAAATGATGTTGGGTCAAGAATTGCAGTAAGGATCCCAATTGGCAATGCTAGCAGTAAGATAGCACCTGGTTTTTCAAAAATGGATGCAGTGCGCGAAATAATCGACCTTCCGGATTCTGTTATAAGATAAGAATAAAGCGGAAGCATAACCAGAGAAAATATGAAAAGGAAGAAAAGATACCACAGATGACCCATAGGTGGTAGGTTGAAATATGAGAATACATCAACAAAGGTGTATGTCAGATAGTTAGAATAGAACTGCAGGAATGTAAGCCCTGATCCTCCACCGCTTAAAAACCTCAGGTAATGTTGGGGAGGAAGTATGACAAATATGCCCACAAAAAGATAAGGGACCATGATGCGTAGAAATCGTGACTTTATGAACTGTCCCTTTGTCCTGAAACTCAGCACAAAATAGATACTCATACCCGAGATAAGGAAGAACAAGGGCATCAGCCACTGGACTATAAACAAAACAAGTACCATGATATTTTCACTCAGGACGTTGTTTTTTACATCCCAGTCCATCGGATCGAAAAATCTCATAGAATGAAAAATCAAGACTGAAAGTATGGCTATAACCCTCAGCCAGTCCAGATCATAACGTCTCTCAGGTTTATTACTATCCGTACTTATACCCCCACAAATAATTGTGCAGCCATTCTATAAACAGTTTTTTTCTCAAAAACCATTTCAAATCTCTATATCCCCATACAGCTACTTTATGGATTTTTTTCTCAATATCAACATAAGGAAAGGGGATATATTGTATCATTTCGGTTTGTCGTCTAATTTTAATAGAAAAGTGACACAAACGGTAGGTCGTTTTTTAAGAATTATGTGTCTGAAACCAATAGTTTCTTCAAATCAAAAAAACAAAAACGATACAACTCATCCAACATTCTTCAAAGCAGAAACCGCAGCCTTCTTCAAAAATCCCTTGCATTCGATTTCAATATCACCATTGTTGAGTGAAGAGGACAACTGTCCCATGGGGTCGTCGCTGGAAAGTAAGACTCTTATGGCATCCTCGTTGGCTGAAACAGACACTGTGAAATCAATTCCACTGAGTGAGGAAACTTCCCGAAACTCTGTGATGACACCATCTTTTGTAACAGCTTTTATCTTCAATTTAGTGTTGTCGTTCGTTGCTATCTCAAGTACTATCACATCATTTCCTGTGACCTTCTTGATCAGATCAGGAACTTCATCTATTCCATTGTTGTAGTATGATGTGTATCTTTTCAGATCATCGTAAAGGCTCTTTTCCACAGGCTTTGGCTTAACTACGTTTACATCATTCTCAGAAGAAACTTGTTTTTCAGTATCTTGGGAAACCTGTCTTGAATTGGGATCGGAGCTTGAACCTGAGTGCTTCACATCTTTTGAACTTGTTGCTTTTTCGGTTTCGGATACTGAGATAGGTTCTGTTTCCGACTCGATCAGATCGCCCAGCTCATCTCCGATAATATCCACAAATTCTGCAATTGAAGGACTCGAAAGTGCTAAAATACCGATAAGCACAATTGATGCTAATGTTACTTTCTTAATCACCAAACGCATGTTACCATTAAAAGCTAAGTGTGACACATATATAAACTTCATGTACACAATTATCTGATCTAAATTTCCTCAAAATATCAGAACGATTGGATCATCTGACCCCATCTTACAGCTAAAAGCATAGCTAAGGTGTGTTTATAATTTATTTGTACCACCTTAATTGATCAGAGAGTATTTGAAATTACAGCTCAGTAGTGATCCTCACTTGAATAATAAAAATAGACATTGAAAGGATCAAATGTAATATTCAATGTGGAACTTATAAACGACCCTGATCTCATCCATTTCCTTGTATTCGACTTCAAATTTACCTTCATCTGCAATATATGCCAGGTCATCAAGGTCTTTGAAGATGACCTCACAATTAATGTTCTCTGGAAGCAATGATCTGAAACTATCACATTTTGTGGTAATCTCCTGCATCATCCGTTTTGTTTCACCTGCATCAAAGGTCCCATCATTATCTGGACTATAGATTATTTCGGTTGTCAGTGTTTCTTTGTCCAACAGTGTCATCCAGAATCCATTGATCTGTGAATCTTTTATGATGTAATCTTTTATCTCAAAACTCTTGCTGATCACATTTTTCAATTTTGAACACCTTGCAGTTTTATTGATATTGATCAGTTAAATCAGTTTTCATGAAGTACTCCTGAATGGAGATCCATAAAAAAGTGCTACTGACTGCAGGACATATGACAATGAACCAGCCATGAATCCCTATCAAAGGTGAACTGCTTGCAAACCAGAATAAATAAAGAAGAAATGGTGCTGAAGGTTTGTTTTTCAGCACCCGGTCAAGAATCGAACACCTTTATACATTATTCCATTTCCGCCAAAGGGACCGGACGGGGACTTGCCAGGCTTCCTCCCAGGTATGCCACGGTACCGCAGATCAAACCTATGAACACGGGGTGGATGAGGGGATTGCCAAGGAACTGCCACAGCACCACAGAACCGAAGCTTGCCACAAGGCTGGCAACAAATCCGGTTGAAGTACCACGGTCCCAGTAAAGTCCGAAAATAAGTGGTATGAAGACGCAGCAAGCGATCACACCCATGCTTACAGACACCAGGGGCACTATCATCTGTGGCACATCCATTGCGAAGAATGCCGATACTATGATGATAATAACTCCTACTACCCTTGTTATGCGGAGCACTTTATCATCGGGAGTGGCCGGACGCAGGTACCTTAGGATATCCGAAGTAAGGGCTGTTGTTGTGACCAGCACAATGGCACTCATGGTTGACATTGCAGCGGAGATGGCGGCCAGCAGCACGACACTGTCAAATCCACGGGGCAGCAGTGATGTTGCCAGGAACGGTATCAGACCATCCGGGTTTGTCATGAAAGGAGCCAGTTGCTCCGGGCTGAATACCCCGTGGACCAAGACTCCCAGAGAGAAGATGCATAGAGCATAAATGGTGATGGATATTGGACCATAGATGCCTGCAAAACGCACCACTCTCCTGTCCCTTGCAGAGAACAGCATGATCAGCAGATCGGGTAATGCCAGAAGTCCAAGACTGATGGAGAATGCCATTCCGAAGGTTTTTTGCCATGGTATTGCTGTGCCTCCCATATTCAGCATATCGGCCGGGACCATATCCCATATTGCCATGCCACCACCACTTGAAATAAGACCTGTGTAGAGCAGCACTGCACCCACAATCATGATCAATCCTTGCAAGAAACTTATCCAGATGATGGCCGGCAGTCCTCCTATCACATAGTAGAGTGCCACAATGACAACAGCTATGAGGAGGCCCTGAACATATGTCACTTCCAGCAATCCCTGGAAAAGGTTGGCACAGCCCTTGAAAATGGCAACCAGGTATACTGTGTACATCAACAGCATGATCCCTGCAAGCAAGACCTTGCCTTTCTGTGAATTGTATCTGCGTTCCAGTAGCTGGGGTACGGTCTTGGCGTCGTACTTCTGAGAGAACATCCATATCCTCGGTGCAATGATGAATGCCAGGCAGGCAAAAGCTACGTGGAAGAATACTCCCCAGATGACCCATGGAAGTCCGGCAATGAGCCCATAGCCTCCGCCCCCAAGGAAAGAGGCAGCGCTGAAGTAAGCAGCCATATAGGCAATACCTATTACCGCAGGATGCATCACATTCCGGTCCGAGACCGCAAATCCTGAAAAGGTTCCCTGCCTGAGCTTCAGGGAAAGCAAAAGTATCCCAAGTATATATAGCACCAGAAGAAACTGATTAATCATTGTCTTCCCTCAATACGAAAAAGAATGTCGTTGCCAGCATTATTACGATGGCAATCATCAGGTATATGTAGGGCAGGGGCATCAGGATCTCATCTCCCTGCTCTTGTTTTCATTCTTATTAATGGTCTTTTTTAATGCGTTGTATCTCAATGCCAATTACTATCCTCCTCTTTAATGGGCTTCTATATACTTCAATGTGCGATAAAGTACATTCAGAATTTAAAACATTTTTGTTTAATCCCAATGCCAGAGCCTTTCTAAAAGCATTTCACATTCCTTACTTTCATTGAAGGACTGGTAAGTTGGCGTTTATTATCAGGTTTTCTGGCAAAGCCAAAAAAAGAAATGGCAAAATATTTATATTGTATCAAACAAGTGCATAGATCAGCATCAATGTATGAATATGTGCAATGTTTCATGTTCCGGACATGGATCTGCTGTATGATTTGATTTTCTTTTACTATTATCCATTCAAGAGGTATTAAATTGACCAGTAAACGTATATTAATGGGCAACGAAGCGATCGCTTTTGGAGCAATGAAGGCTGGTATTCAGATAGCAAGCGGCTATCCGGGTACACCTTCCACCGAAGTGATGGAAACCATCGCCTCCCATGCGAACAAATATGGCATATATGCTGAATGGGCCACCAATGAGAAGGTGGCACTTGAAACGGCTGTCGGAGCTGCCTATTCGGGTGCCAATACCATGGTCACCATGAAGCAGGTGGGGCTGAACGTAGCATCAGATCCCCTCATGAGCCTTTCTTATATAGGAATAAAGGGCTCGCTTGTCATTCTCGTCTCCGATGATCCCGGCCCTCATTCCTCCCAGACCGAACAGGATACAAGGGCCTTTGGTCACTTTTCAAATATCCCTGTCCTGGACCCGTCCACACCTCAGGAAGCTTATGATATGACAAAGCTGGCCTTCAAGCTATCACATGAGATGGAGATCCCTGTGATACTCAGGACCACGACCCGTGTATCCCATGGCTGTGCTGATGTGATCACCGAGGATATATACCCGGTCTCCCGTGACATCGAAGGGTTCGTAAAGGATCCCCGCTGGACAATATTCCCGAAACTGACAGCTCAAAGGCACCCCTGGCTTGAAGAGCTCCAGGTCAGGCTCTCTGATCGTTTTTCCGAGTACTTCCAGGAGAACTCCTTTAACTCAATATCAAAAGGAAACAGCAAGATCGGCATTGTGGCCTCTGGTGTTTCCTATCTGTACGCAAAGGAAGCTATAAAGGATCACTCTGAAACCTTCTCTCTTTTCAAGGTCGGGACAGTTCATCCCTTCCCTGAGAAAGCAGCCCTTGAATTCCTTGACCATATAAAAGACCTCATCGTTATCGAGGAGCTTGACCCATACCTTGAGGAGCAACTCCTGCAATTGATAGGCAAGCATCATCTTGATGTGAACGTACATGGAAAGAAGGACGGTCATTTCCCTGTAAGCGGAGAATATAATGTAGATGTCGTTATCGATGGAGTCAACAGCTCACTTAAAATCATCAACACAGACGTTCCTTCCCTGTCTCATTCATCACCTGCGATCAATAAGGAGAATGTACCTCCCCTTCCCATACGACCTCCCACATTATGTGCAGGCTGCATGCACAGAACAGTCTTCTACGCATTCAAAAAAGCAGCAGGTAAATTGAAGGCAGAAAAGATCAACACCATATTTTCGGGAGATATAGGATGCTATACCCTTGGGAATGCCAAGCCTCTCAACATGGTGGACACATGTCTTTGCATGGGAGCAGGGATAAGCATAGCAGCAGGGCTATCCCATACACATGATTATCAAGAAGGTAATAAAGCAAAACAGGTGGCATTTATTGGCGACTCTACCTTTTTCCATTCCGGAGTAGCCGCCATTATAAGTGCAGTGTACAACAATGCTGACATCACTCTTGCAGTCCTTGACAACAGGACCACGGCCATGACAGGTCATCAACCTCATCCGGGCATTGGTCTGACAGCCACAGGCGTTTCCACAAAGATCATCGATATAGCCGATGTCCTCAAAAGCTGCGGAGTTGACCTTGTCGAGACCATAGATGCCGATGACCTTGGTGAATGCATAGACATTGCAAAAAGGGCCATGGATTTTGAAGGACCTTCTGCTGTCGTATTCAAAGGAAAATGTGTAGGGATTACAAAAGGAGATGGACAATATGTGGTCGATGAAGATAAATGCACACGTTGCAGGATCTGTGTATCTCAACTTGGATGTCCTGCCATATTCTCGCCATCCAACAAACCGCCGGCCATACAGGACAACTGCACTGGTTGCGGTTTGTGTGCACAGGTATGTCCATCAGATGCTATTGTTCTAAAGGAGGATCGACAATGAAATTCGATATTCTTATCGCAGGTGTGGGCGGACAAGGCGTTGTGCTTGCATCCCGGCTGCTTGCAACGGCTGCCATGGATGCTGGTTTGCATGTGACCACCGCTGAGACCATAGGCATGGCCCAGAGAGAAGGGTCGGTTACCAGTCATGTAAGGATCGGGGATGAGGTATGTGGCTCACTTATTCCCTCAGGAAATGCCGACCTCGTGATAGGACTTGAGCCTGCAGAAGCTGCAAGGAACATTCATTTTTTGGGCATGAATGGCAGCATTGTTGTAAATGAGCATGCTGTAATGCCATCTGTAAACGGATCTGTCAAATACGATCCTGATCAGGTCCTTGAATTCCTGAAGAGTAACTGTCAGGATATCATATCCATCGATTTCACACAACTTGCAAAGCAAGCAGGAACCTATCGGGCAGCAAATGTTGCTATGCTGGCAGCTGCTGCAGGTGCCGATCTCATTCCATTCCCTCCGGGGGATATGTGGAATGTGCTTGAGAAGATGGTGCCGGAAAAGTACAGGGATGTGAACAGGAGGGCTTTTGATATGGCCCTTGAAAGGGTCTCAGGTATAAAGAACCCTGAACAAGCAATCGATATCTGATATTCCAGAGGTGATGCAAATGAATGTTCATGTGGATAATGATCTTAAGGAAAACGCTCCTGACCATGAGAATGGATGTTCCAGTTTATATGGCGAAGAGGAAACTGTCAAGCTCAAAAAGCTTCTCAAAAGGGTTGTGTTGGGAAGCTCCTTCTATCAAAGAAAGTTCGAAGAAGCTGGGATTGATATCGATTCCATCAAGACCCTGGAAGATATTGCAAGGCTTCCGTTGACCACTAAAGAGGAATTGCGGGATGCCTATCCACTGGGTCTTCAGGCTGTTCCCGATGAGGATATCATAAGGATACATTCATCATCAGGCACGACCGGCAGTCCTGTCATCATCCCATATACACAGAGGGATGTTGATGTATGGGCAGATATGATGATGCGCTGCTACCAGATGGCAGGGGTTACCAGAAATGACAGGATACAGATCACACCCGGATACGGACTTTGGACTGCAGGTATAGGTTTTCAGGCAGGTGCCGAACTTCTGGGAGCAATGGCAGTTCCAACAGGGCCTGGAAATACAGAAAAACAGATACAGATGCTGCTCGACCTCAAGTCCACAGCCCTTGCAAGCACTTCATCCTACGCTCTCCTCCTTGCAGAAGAGATCAATAAAAGGGGTTTGAGGGACAATATCGATCTGAAGGTAGGGATCATAGGTTCCGAACGCTGGAGCCCTAAGATGAGGTCCCGCATCGAGCAAGAGCTTGGGATCGAGACCTTTGACATCTTCGGCCTCACCGAGATATATGGACCCGGTATTGCCATCGATTGCTCCATGCATGATGGTCTTCACTACTGGTCAGACCACCTGCTCTTTGAGATCATCGACCCTGTCACAGAAGAGAGGTTGCCTGAAGGTACCCTTGGGGAACTTGTCATAACGACCCTGACAAAGGAAGGTGCACCCCTTATACGTTACAGGACGAGGGACCTTACACGTATCATCCCCGAGCCCTGCAAATGTGGATGCCCCTTCCCTCGCATAGACCGCCTGCTGGGACGTACCGATGACAGAATAAAGATCAAAGGTGTCAACGTCTATCCCGGCCAGATCGAGGATGTCATACAGAGGGTCGAAGGTGTCAGCAGCGAATACCAGATAGTTCTTGAAAGGAACCAGGGCAGGGATTCAATGTTATTCAGGGTCGAGATAGATGGTGCAAATGATCTTGAGAACAACAGGAACAGAGCAGGTTTATTGAAGAAAGCCTTCAGGGACTTTATAGGCATCAGTGTGGATGTGGAATGTGTCGGAATGGGGGAGCTTCCACGCAGTGAGAAAAAGAGCAAGAGGGTTATTGATAACAGGGATATGTGAGGGGATATCCATTCTTTTTTCAAATTCATAATCGTTGTAGGGAGTTGCCATATTCTGAATATAAAATAAACAATGATGTGGACAAAATCTCATATAATACCCTCTGCAAAAAGCATTGCTATTTTTAAAGATCTCCCTGGAATTTTAAAATGAACTGTCCGGTCTTAACTTTTAATTGAATATTCTTTAGAAATATTTAAGAACTAAAAAAGGGCTATTTATAAGAGAGAACAAATGAGAGGCTATATCAATAATTCGGAAAAACGCATGTTTATGCTATTTGGCTTTATGCTTTTGCCTATGGCATTCCTATGCTATCAGAAAGAACTGTCTTTAAGCGTAATATCCTCTTTACCACTGTTTCTAATTCTGGTCATAATGCTTGTTACTGCAAACATTGAGATTCCGGTAAGCTCCATTAAAACAAAGAAGCTTCAGGCACTTGATAAGGATGCACTGATCCTTGAAGAGATGTTTTCGATCCCACTGGTAAAGGAGCTTTCCTACAGCAGTAAACAGGCTTTTAACACTGTGATCTCCCTGAACTTCGGTGGATTTATCATACCTTTCCTTGTAATGATATTCCTTATCGTATTCCAGACGGACTTCGTTGCCCTTGAAGTTATGTTGATAATGATGGTAGCTGTTATATTCCTATCTGAATTTAGAAATGGTATAGGTGTTATTGTACCTGATTACATAGGTATGCTTGCTATTCCTTTTGCACTTATAATCTCCCCTGATAACGTAGCATCTGTCATATTCATTTCCGGCATAGGCGGAATAATTTTTGGAAGCATAGCTACTCTTTTGATGGTCGACAGGGAAAAAAAGGGAAGTGCCGTTATTAGCATCGGCGGAGTTGGAATGTTCAAAGCAATATATGTTACAGCGATCTTGGCTTCACTGGTCTCGTGGTTCCTCTGATAAGGGACTATGAGCCGCATTCATTCTTTCCTGAAGTTTGTTTGCCATGAGATTGACAGTTCTATATTTTGCGATCCCTTTATCTGTAAACCTGAATGGCTGAGGCGTTGTGTCAACTTTTGTAGCCCTCATCTTCTGGACTGCCATAACAGGTGTGAGAGTAGGCTCTACTTCGTTTACCTGTATCTTGTCCAGGAATATTATGCCATCGCCTACAAAATCATATGTGTCATATACCCTTGTTCTTATACCAAATTCCTTTTCAGTAACAAGGAGTGTGGTGATGTTCATCTTTTTGAGAAGTTTATGCAAAGAACGCCAGGAAACGGATCTACGGAACTCTTGCGGATCAGTGAACACATTCAGTGAATCGAACACTATTCTTTGTGGTTTGTAGGTTTCTATTATCTCACCGATATCTTCAAATGTCAGCATTGACATCCCGAAGATCTCAAGATATCCATCATCGATGTGGCTTCCAAGGTCCCAGCCAAACCGCATGAAATGCTGGATGAGCTGTGGGATACGCTCTTCAAATGAAAAGAAAAGACACTTTTCATCAGCTTTTACGCCTTCCATTATAAATTGCATGCCAAGAGTTGTTTTGCCTGTGCCCGGAGGTCCTGTGACAATCACGGAGAAACCTTTTGGAATACCACCTTCAAGCATTTCGTCGAGTCCAAACACACCTGTGCCTATTCTCTTTATGGCTTTATCGATATTGTTGATATCTATCTTGGATTTGAACTTGGTACTGTCAAGTGACATCAAGGCCTTTTCAAGTACCCGGTTCTTGGCTCCAAGTTCCTTTTCATATCGTTCAAGTATCTTAATAGCTTCAGAACTTAATGTAGTGTGAACAGGAAACTTATTTCGAGCCATAGAAATAGGTTGGTTTCTAAGTATTTAAGCATTTACATTTATGTACACAGATGTGAACTTTATGTCCATCATTTTTTCTCAGTGTAGCCATTACCTTCAAGGAATTTACCACGGCCCTTCTCGGCAATTAGCTCCCCATCCCAGATGACCTCGCCTTTTGAAATGGTCATATTCGGAAATATTGCATCCATGTTCTCAAATGGGGTCCATCCGGCTTTACTGTGAAGTTTGTCTGCTTTTATGGGGGCAGCTGTATGTGTATCCACAATGATCAGATCAGCATCATACCCTTCAGCAAATACGCCCTTTGAATGCTTTGTATCAAGACCAAAGATACGAGCAGGGTTTCGGCTTGTTACCTCGATCATCCTGCCAATTGGAAGCAGGTTCTTCTTGACGGCCATGAGCATAAGTGGCATAAGTGTCTCCACACCTGGCACACCGGAGGGTGCACTTCTGATATCAAGGTCCTTATCAAATTCGGAATGCGGTGCATGATCGGAAGCTATCGCATTTACAGTACCATCATTTACGGCATTCATCAGCGCTTTTACGTTCCTGCGATCACGCAGTGGGGGGTTCATCTTCCCGAAAGTACCAAGCCTGTCCCAGTCCCTTGTCGAAAGGAAAAGGTGGTGTGGTGCCGTCTCACAGGTGACTTTGCTCTCACGTCCTTCATTTTTGGCCACATATGCCTCTTTGCGTATCAGACCCAATGCATCAAGTGTACTGATGTGACAAAAGTGTGACCTTGTCCCCTTTTCTGCGATGGTCTCAAGCGCATTCTGGACAGCAATTCCCTCACACAGATTCGAGCGTATCCTGGAATGTGAATTAGGAGAATGATCATGTTTTAACAATTTCTCATTCTCAAGGCGGATGTTCTCATCCTCTGCATGGATACAGGCGACAGCATCAAGTTCCTTGATTATCCCAAGAGCTTCCGAAAAGTCCTCTTCATTTATATTTAGCCCGCCTGTGGACTCGGCCATGAATATCTCACCAAACGATGTGACTCCCAATTCCCAGAGAAGGGAAAGTGACTCAAGGTTCTTTGTTACACCGCCATTGATACCGAAATCAATTACCGATTTGCGGTTTGCAAGTTTAAGTTTTTCATTGAATGATGACTTGCTGATAGTAGGTGGAATGGTGTTCGGATGCTCGATAACAGTAGTAGTACCACCAGCAGCCGCTGAACATGACCCTGTGTACCAATCCTCTTTCTTTACCATCCCCGGTTCCCTGAAATGCACATGTACATCGATGCCAGCAGGAATAGTCAATGCTCCCTTTGCATCGATAAGGAGATCAGGGTCTGCTGAAGTGATATTCTTTGCTATCCGTTGGATCTTTCCGTCATTGATCTGAATTTCACCGGGCTGCAGAATATTGTTGTAGAAGACCTTTGTGTTTGTGATGAGGATATCGGTCATGGTTTTGGATCTCCGATGTTAGTTTGGATAAAATATAATGTGTGAAAAGATATCTGAATTTAGATGTTTATGCGTTATAAGATTGTCCATTTTTGATGAAGGCATCCAATTGATCATATATTAATAATTCGTAACTATTCAGCCATCCTCACGTTTTTGATATAAACTTAGAATACTCAACACAATTCCATCAGTGCTTGATATTGATTTTACCAAAAAACAATATACTATGCCTCTATTTTAGTCACTCCCTGAAA
>NZ_JAGSOI010000028.1 GCF_023684405.1 Methanococcoides seepicolus
GCTGTTATCAAAAATGTGTTTACATCAGGATTTGTAAGAGTGACAACGTTGGCAAGAGCAAATGTCAAAATGTTAATTACAGCACTCAGTTATAATCTCTATCAATTGAGGACAATCAGAAGAAAATCTTTAGGATGAATAGCGGTAGCTATTCAAAAAAGTTGAAAAGTATATAAATGGATACTAGTAAACTGCTGGAAATAGAGAGAAATACTCAAAAAATTAGCCGAACAAATTTGCTTTAAAAAAATAAGCAGTTAATCGCAATTCTCTATAGTTTCTTTTGTAAAATCTTACAGGGGGTATGAGGGCATTATGAAAAGAAGCGCTTTTGATATCCATACATGGAAATACGATCTCTGGTACGACAAGAATCCAGCAGTCTATGCATCTGAACTGGATGCTATCAGGGAGCTTATGCCATCGAAAATAGCTCACAATAGTATCGAGATCGGAGTTGGTACAGGCAGGTTTGCATCAGAATTGTGCATCACTTACGGACTTGATCCCTCTGCCCGGATGCTGAAAATTGCAGGGTCACGTAAGGTTGAATGCATAAAAGGAGTTGGTGAGTCACTTCCTTTCAAAGGATCTTCAATGAAACTTGTACTTATGGTTACAAGTCTCTGCTTTATGGATGCTGAAAAAGCACTGGAAGAGGCATACCGCATGCTTGCTCCGGAAGGATCTCTTATCGTTGCTTTTGTTGAAAGGAATAGTCTTCTGGGACAAGAATATCGCAAGAAGGCATCAGAAAGCAGTTTTTACAAGAACATTGGCTTTCACACCACAGAGGAGGTCCTGTCGATGTTGAAGGAACATGGATTTGAGGATATGCATATAAGGCAAACTCTTTTCAAGCCTCTGGATAGGATACAGGATATGGAAAAGCCAGAGAAGGACTTCGGGAAAGGTTCCTTTGCTGTCATAAGGGCAAGAAGTATAAAGCACAAATAAAGAATTTTCTTAAAGGGATATTATGGGGGAATTATCATTTTGAATGAAATTGGCAAAGAGTTTATGGATAAAACAAAATTCCAGTATGCAGAAAGGTCGGACCAATCAATGGGCTATCCGCAGCCTCCATTGCAGAAAGGTGCTGGTGGAAGGGAGGTCATTGAGCTTCCCGAACCAGGAGCACTAAATGTTAAGAATATAGACCTGAGAGAAGCCATAGAAGGACGTTCCAGCTTTCGAAACTTTTCACCGGAGCAGTTGTCTCTCGGTGAGTTGTCATACCTGCTCTGGTGTACTCAAGGCGTGAGAGAATTAATGGGAAATGCAGCCACGCTGAGGAATGTACCCTCTGCAGGTGCAAGACACGCCCTCGAGACATACATACTCGTAAACAACGTGGAAGGTTTTGAAGAGGGGATCTACCTTTTCCTGCCCATTGAACACAAACTGGCTAAGATCAAAACAGGTTCCTTTGTTGCTGAAAATATTACTGTTGCATGTCTGGACCAGTCCTTCATAAGATCGAGTGCTGTCACGTTCATATGGACAGCGGTGATCTACAGGATGAAGTGGAGATACGGGGAAAGAGGATACAGGTACATAAACCTGGATGCAGGTCATGTGTGCCAGAATCTCTACTTGAGCGCCCAGTCCATCGACTCTGGGGTCTGTGCCATTGGAGCCTTCTTTGATGATGAACTCAATGCTGTGCTGGGTATAGATGGCGAGGATGAATTTGTGATCTACATTGCCACAGTGGGTAAGAAATGACTCTATCAAAAAAAGAAAAGGCATTGGAAGAACTGATGCAAATGCCGGGTTTTGGGAAGAAGTCAGCTGAGCAACTGTGGGACCTAGGGATACATTCCATCTCCCAACTCAAAGGTGAAGATCCCGAGCTGATGTATCTTAAATTAATTGATCTGAGGGGGATGCACATTGACAGATGTGTACTCTATGGTTTCAGGGAGGCGGTCTACTACGCATCTCACAGGAACCATGACCCTGAACTGCTCAAATGGTGGAATTGGTCCGATAAAAATATGGAAAAAAGGAAGAAATAATTCCTGTTTCCTAGTATCGAATAGGACTCAATTTTAAGTAATCCTGTATTATGGTGAAATACATTAACAGGGTCAATATTTCTGCCACATTCCAACTTCATCTTATTAGTTAGATTTAATAATATTCAAAAATGCAATAATTCTAATCTTTTAAGATTTAACTCATAAATTTTATATTGTATTAAGTAAATCTTAACATACTTAATTTTTATTATTAGTAATGAATTAAACATATACTATTAATAAAAATAAAAGATCATGGTGGTGTTTACTTGAGTGGGGAATTTAAAACAATATTTAAAAATAGTGTACGGTTGTTGAATTCAATTAATTTAAAGGGAATTCACAGGTCAATATATTTTACAATCTCTGTTTTGCTAATTTTGGTTATGAGCGCTGGATTAGTAAGTGCTTATGATGCAGACACAAATAATGATCATAAACTTAATTTCATAAAATTTGATGAAAAAAACATTTTTAAAAATAATTTTATTCCAATCGATCAAACAAAAATTTTAGTAGATTCAAATATTGCAACGATGGTGACAAGTACTGAACCTGTACCTAGTAGTAACAGCAGCAGTGGTAGAAGCGGTGGAAGTTCCGCTGGATATTTGCCAATGACGGAAGGAAGTGGGCAATTATTATGGAGTTATGAAAGCAATACCTCTGATCCTAAGCTTGATACATATCTATCAGATGACATTAATACTGATGGAATTATTGATTTTGTCGTTTGTGATGAAGATGAAATATTAGTATTAAGTGGGTCTGATGGTTCTATCATCTGGAACAAATCATGTGCTGGATATGCTAAATCTGTTATTTCACTAAACAACGACATTGATAATGATGGTTTTTATGACATCGCCATAAGTTGGTCAATTTACGATGATGGATTAGAACAATATGATATTTATGTTGAACTATTAAGTGGATCAAATGGAAATAGTATTTGGGTTCAAAAAATAGCAAATTATGATTGGATGTCTTATGCTGATTGTTGGCTTACTCCTGTGGAGGATGCCAGTGGTGATGGGTCCGAAGACATACTGGCGGAAATATATTATGAATCTAATATTATGACTTATATATTGAGTAGCGCCGATGGTTCAAGCTTGTGTACAATTTCAGATAATATTTACTGGGAATTCACAGATTTTACAGGTGATGGTTTAACCGATTTTGTAATAGATAACTATGACGCTTCCTCTCATAATCTGTCTGTAATTAAAGGTAATGATGGAACCTTGGTTTGGGAATCTGATTTTAATGGAACATTATTAGGGATCATTGATGCTGATGGTAATGGAATATCTGATTTATTAATAGTAACCAATAATGGAAGAAACCTTAATGTTCTTAGAGGAAACGATGGTTCCGAAATTTGGAGTATTGCTGGTACATGGAGCACAAATGAAATTCCTCAATATGCTTCGGTCTTAAATGATGTTAATGATGATGGTATTGATGATTTTGCTATCTTCCTTGACTACATTAGTGGTGATGGACATATTGAAAGAATTCAATTCCGAAGTGGCAGTAATGGCAACCTTATCTGGAATTGGGAAGTACCAATTGTTACGGATGACATTTACACTTGTAATGACATTGATGGTGATGGAACAGAGGACATCATTTGTACAAATCATGTAGAAGTTGGAACCAATGAATATATTTTCACTATAAATATCTTTAAAGGCATGGCTGGAACTGAAATTTTGGATTGGTCTGAACAATATTCATTTAATGAATATTTAGACCCCAATGAATGGACATTTGGTAGTTGTGATGTTTATACTTGGACCAGTATCTTTTCTGATATCAGTGGTGATGGTATCCCGGATCCTATTCTCGAGATAGAGAACATGTGTGTATACACAAATGAAGAAACTTCTGAATACTTTACTTCTTCCCGGAATTTGATATTTGCTATTGATGGTAGTGATGGTTCTACGATTTGGAAATTTAAAACGGGTAAAACCGGTGAGTATCCAGATCTATGGGTCGTGTTAGAAGCGTGGTTAGATCTGAATAATGATAATATTGATGATTATCTTTTTGCAAACACGAACGGTGTTTATGCGATCAGTACAACTGAAGACCAATCATCTGTAGCAATTATTTCTCCTGAAAATGAAATACGAGGGCCAGTTTTTACAGGTGATCTCAGTACATGGGATAGCAATTCTATTGAAATAATAGATGCACAGAACTTCGCTGGTTTCTACTATAATCTAGATGATGATCAGTCTGGGGAAACACTGACCCTTTATCAGAATGGTACATTGAGCTCAAGAATATTGGATTCAGATGCGGCACAAAACCCACTTGTTTATAGGACAAGCTCTATGTACTCAAGTCCAAATTTTGAATTTATGCTTGAAAATGATCCATCTACATTTTTGTTATACCAAACTGTTGGATTCATGGGTGAACAATATGTACCTATTATTCAAGATGATCTATCTAAACTATCTCCACTTCTAATTGATAACGATTTTAAATACACTATGAGAATTGGTCAGACTCTTGAATTAGGTGAAGGCTATGCAGTCATTCCTAAGCAGATCGATGTGGAAGGTGAGAAAGTATGGCTCGAGTTGACCAAGAATGGTAACTTCATTGATGATGAGGTTATCTCTACTGATGCTAGCAACACAACTTCTGACACAACCTGGTACATCAGGCAGGATGTATCTGGTGAGGATGATGTTCTTACTTTAATAATCCATGTAAAGGAGGCATTCCAGGGTCAGTTTGATTCTTTAGTAGTTTTGGAAGGTGTCTGGCAGATATCTGATCGGGTCATGGAAATTAATGTCGGCGATAAATATGAAAAGATGATCGTATCTTCTATCAATAATGCAGTAATTACAATGGAACTCGATGATGATATCTTTCTGGATGCAGGCAGTACTAATAATATAATGGGGAATTTAGAATTCAGAGTTGCAGACGAACCTACATTGAGGTTCTACTTAAGGAAGACACTAATCGAATCAGGTATCTATGAAATACGTGGAAATGTCCTTGATTCACCATCTTCAAATGAATCATATAGTTGGAATGCACATTCGTTTGCTGGTTTCTGGTATGATTTTAATAATAATGTAACATCCGAAGTACTGAATGTTCGTGGAATTGATAATTTCGATAGGACACTAGATGCTGATTCAGAAGAATTTGTCTATACTACTACCATAGTTTCTGATATTCAACCAAATTTTGATTTCAAGACAGGACACAATCCATCAGAAGATTGGACATATGAAAAGATTGGCTTATGGGGTGAAGAATATGTTCCAATCGACCATGATCCATCTATTCTTACCAAGCTTCTAATCGATGATGGTAGCAGTAATCTGATTAGAATTGGAAATTCACTTGATCTCGGTGAGGGATATACCATCACTCCAAAGCAGATCGATGTAGAGGGTGAGAAGATATGGATAGAATTGACCAAGAATGGTACGTTCGTTGACGATGAGGTTATCAATGCAGGTACTAATGCAACTACGTCAGACAAGACATATTATTACGAGCAGGATATACTTAACGAGGTTGATGTCCTTACCTTGATGATTCATGTAGATGAGGTTAATCAGTCAGGTAACTACATGATCATTGATGGTATCTGGCAGTTATCTGACCAATTAATGGAAATCGAATTTGATGACGAATTTGGTGTGTTCGAAATAAGTTCCCTAGCATCAGGTCCAAGTGGATATCTCAAAATGGAATCTTATAATGATCTCACCTTGAGAAAGGATTCAGTAATTGAACTCACAGATGGGTTCAACTTCATGGTTGCTGACAGTGAGGAACTAAAATTCTACCCATTCAGAGAGTATAATGTTATTATTGAGAATGAAATACCAACAGCCAACATTTCTTCGATTATACCAAATATTGCAAATCTCGGCGATTTGGTAACATTTTCGGGAACAGGCACTGACAATGATGGAAGTATTACTGCTTATCTTTGGACTTCTGATCTTGATGGTCAATTGAGTACCAGTGAGAACTTCAGTACATCTGTTTTATCACTTGGAACTCACACGATCTACTTTAAGGTACAGGATGATGATGGTGCATGGTCTGATGATGATTCAGCAACAGTAACAATAAATGAATTGCCAAATGTAGCTCCGATTGCTGAGATAATATCGATCGATCCGACGACAGCTACTGAAGATACAGAAATAACATTCAATGGTTCTGGCACTGATTCCGATGGTATGATCATAGGCTACGATTGGAATTCAAGTATCGATGGTCAATTGAGTACCAGTGAGAACTTCAGTACTTCAGCTCTTTCACTTGGAACTCACACAATCTACTTCAGTGTACAGGATGATGATAGTGTATGGTCTGCTACGGATTCAGCCACAGTAACAATTAATGAAAAGCCAAATGTAGCTCCGACCGCTGAGATCTTATCGATTGATCCGTCTACAGCTACTGAAGGTACAGAAATAACATTCAATGGTTCTGGGACTGATTCCGATGGTACAATTATAGGTTATGATTGGAATTCAAGTATCGATGGTCAATTGAGTACCAGTGAGAACTTCAGTACTTCAGGTCTTTCACTTGGAACTCATACTGTATACTTTAAGGTACAGGATAATGATGGTGTATGGTCTGCTATTGATTCAGTAGCTGTGAATATCATAGATGATCTGGCACCCGAAGCACACATCTCTGCTTATCCATTGGAGTACATCAGCATATACAATCCAGTAACTATTAATTTGAATAGTACTGATGCACATCTTGCATCTACTGAATTGATCATTGCCGACTCAGAAGGTCATGAGATCATCAATCTGACTATTGCAAAAGATGATCCAAACAGTGCAACTTATGAATATGTATGGAATGCAACCGATAAAGATGAACTTCCTGTATCAAGTGGCGCTTATATATTGTTTGTGAACAGCACTGATACATCCGGAAACTTTGCTTCTGCTAATGTCAGCATTACTGTTGACAACGAAAAGCCAATAGTCACATTTGAAGATATTAGAGGTTTCACATCTGACAATAATATTGTTTACGCAAATGCCACTTTATTGATTAATGTGAGCGCATCAGGAACTCCAGGAGATGTGAATTCTGTTGAGTATACTCTTAGCTCTACTTTTACAAATTACAAGAAGAATATGAGTGCAGAATTAATCGATGGTAATTGGACAGCAATATTTGACCTTTCATGCATACATGATGATGGCCAGTACATTCTTACTGCAAATGCTATCGATGCAGCAATGAATTTGAATTCAACTGTATCAGATACTCTGATAGTAGTTGATCGTACTTCCCCTATATTCTCATCAACTGCTTCCATGTATAACGAAACTCATGGAATGGTCTCTGTAATATCGTCCGAATCTGTTATAGGATATCCGATAGTTGAAGTTAATTCTGATGTGATTGAAGTTGCCCAAACCAGTGGTAAATGGACCGGATATTTCCAGCTGGATACTGAACAGATATTCAATGTGAATGTAACAGGTACCGATATTGCTGGTAACATTGGTTCTGGTAGTTCTGTAGTCGTTATAGAAAAAATAGAATTTACAAATGGAACCGGACTATTCAATAGTAGCCAAATTGACACATTTATTACTTTCAACACTACAAATGATACTATTGGAAACATTATTGTAACGGAAAGTATGGATCCAATGGCAAATCTGACAGATGACTCTATAGGACTCTATTTCATATCTGTAGAACTTGACAGTAATCTTAAAGAAAATATATCAAGTGCTATAATCGCAATACCAATAAATTCAGTTACTCTGCCTGATGGAATAAATACAAAAGACGTTTCCATTCTTTATTGCAATGAAACAGAAGAGCTTTGGGAAATCTGTCCAACTTCGATAGAAATTATTGATGGTAAAGAATACTGGATCACCTATGTCAATCACTTCTCCATTTATGGAGTCGTTGTAAGTGACACAATAGCTCCTATCCTGGATAGTGTGACACCTGTGAGTGGAACTACATTTGCTCAAGATACCACTTTCGTTAACATCAGGTTCAATTACAATGACCAACAAAGTGGTATTAATGTCAGTTCAATTATCTTTAATTTCGATGATATCGAGATTACCGATAATTCACTTGAGATCACAAGCAATTATACTTCCTATAATGCTACAGGTTTAAGCTCTGGTAGCTACACTGCATCAATAACAGTTGCTGATAATGCTGGCAATTCTGTACCTTTCAGTACATCATTTTCAATCACTGATGGTCTGGATAATGTCGTTGATGACAATGGGAATCACGGTGGCAGCAGTTCCTCTAGCAGCGGAGGTGGAGCATCCGGTGAAGCCTTTGCGAACATCGCATTTAAATCTGTAAGAACAGAGAACATCATTGAAGGACTTAAAATTAGTTATGCTTTCGATGACGAGCAGAGTGTAATTGAGTACATCAACTTCTCTGCACTGAAAAATTACGGAAGGGTCTCAACAACGATTGAAGTGCTTAAAGGTAAGTCTATAATGGTTGATGAAAGTGCTCCTGGACTTGTCTATAGCAACCTTAACATATGGGTTGGCAGATCAGGATTTGCAACCGAAAATAATATTGCTGAACCTCAAATAGGTTTCAGTGTAGCAAAGGACTGGCTCACAAAGAATGGTATTGATGAGAGGTCAATAGCACTGTATCGTCACAATGGTGGTAAATGGAATGCTCTCAAAACCACAACTATTGGAGAAGATAATTCGTACATCTACTTCGAAGCAGAAACCCCTGGTTTTTCAGCATTTGCTATTGCAGCCGATGTGGATGATGCCAATGTGCCAGCCAAGACTGTTTCAGAAGATGAAATTTCTGGCTCTGGAAATAACACAGAAGCAGAAATCCCAGAAATCAAATCAAATAACATTCCAGGATGTACTATGTTCACATCTATATTTATTCTGGTATTTGCCTGTCTGTTCCGGAAAAGGAAGAACTGAGTTTCTTCTTTTTCTTCCTTTATTAGAGCTTTTAAGTTTTAATGGAATATTGTGATTAGAGTTGCCACTCTGCTCGATCAATTAAAAACCGATAATCGAATATGAATCTCAAATCAAAAAAGTAATGCTAATGATAAATTCATCTCCTCATTTTTAATTTACCTTTCAGGCATGAATAAAGAGGGTCAAATAATCATTAGCTGAACATCTAATAGATCAATCTGTTGTGTTCAAACGAGCTTCTTTCCGGCGTCATCCCCGGACTTACATTCGAAGACATCGGTGATCTTCATTACCATAAGCGCCTTTGCAGGGAATTTGTCCCCTTTTGCTTTTGCACCGGCATGGGCTTTATCATAGTCATCCCCGCTGGTCTTGATCTCTACATCTCCTTTTATCTGTAAGCAGCCGCCGACTTCAGGTCCCCATACAAAAATAGATGCTACCGGGTTCTCATCCAGATTCTGGCGGGTCTTCAGGAAATAATTGTCCGTTACCCAGATTGTCTCATCATCTACCAACTTGCACATGCCTATAGGGATCACATTTGGAATCCCTGCTTTTGATGCTGTTGCAAATGGGAATATCTGTACTTTTGAAAATGCTTCTTTCATATCTTCTGTGAGTTTGACCATCTAAATCACCATTTCTAACTATACGTTTCTAAATATAATGATCTCTTCCGAGACCTTAAAGAAAGGACACGCTACACCTTTATAAGAATATCTTATTTATTGCGTATCCTTTTGAGATAATCAAATTAGCTCATAAATCCTCTCATTCTAATTTGATGAGCTCAAACTGATCAAAAACGATTCACAAAAGAATCAGTTTGAAATTTCTTTTGTTAGCTTCCATTGCTCTCGTAGTTAGAAGCCAACAGTGGTAAATAATGTGATGTGTTTATGTGAGCGATACTAAACGTTGGCGCACCAGTAAGATTATTTCAAAATCCACATACCAATCAGACTCACATAACGTTATTACCATCTAAATGGTCTAGATCCATTTTTATCTTTTCTGTGCTGATTTTTTGTTCAATCCGATTTTTAAATTTGACAAAATCATCATTTGATTTGAAAAATCTTTTTGGTATAATTAGTGCTTGAACAATTGAAATGTATATGAGTATTAGTTCTTTGCATTCAGCAGCTAATACTATATCTTCCCATTTAATAACTGATTCTCCCTGGGCATCAGTCCACTTAATCCCGTTTTTTGTAATACTATATATTTTTTCAAGCTGAATTCTTTTATTAGAATAATAAATTGATTTTAATCTTTTAAAAGTGATTAAAATTAATACTCCAACCGTCAATAAACTTAAAAACAAGCTTAATATGATCATTGAAACAAGTCCCATAAAACTGATAGTAATTATAGATAATCCATAAAACATCATGCAGTAAAGGAAAAATAAAGCAATGAATTTTTTTATATATAGTTTTCTTAGGTGGAACCTATTAAACATTTTGTAATCATTGTAACTAATTTTACCGCTTAAAAATATTTCATATGGTTTCTCGTTATCCATAACTTTATCCCTCCGTTTATCACACATTCCAAATAATTTGCTATACGTGTATTATACTAATAAAAGTATCTCCTCAATATTGAGTGAGAGACTTTTAACTGATAAAAAGCAACATTTCCGCACGTATCGTGTTGGTTTCCCAATAAAAAGAAGAAGAAGACAAAAGTTAAACACAAAAATCTAAAAAAGAAACGAAAAAACATGTCTGGAAATGTGGGGAGAAATATAAGGTCAAAGTGACAAACACAAATGGAGATGTGGATGAAATATATTTTCTCCATAATAAAAAAAGGAGATTAACAATCGAATAAAAATTAGGCTAAATACAAAATGGCTACTGAACAAAAATTATCAAAATACTGCATTTATACCATGCACAAAAGGGAAGACCTCCAATTCGAGATCATCAAATTAGGTCCTCTTTTCCTCCATTCTAATTTGATGTTCTCCTTTTATCAGATCAGCAGAACAGTTTGTCAAGGAAATACTGGTGAATTCTCATGTCCTCGGTAAGTTCAGGATGGAATGCCAGTGCCAGAACATTATCCTGCTCGGCAGCAACTATCTTGTCATCAATTGATGCAAGGACCTTTACATTCTCTCCTGCTTCAAGAATAGCCGGTGCCCTGATAAAGACTGCATTGTATGGTGAATCAAGTACGGATACATCAAGGTCGATCTCGAAAGATTCGAACTGCCTTCCAAAGGAATTCCTGTTGACCCTTATATCCATCAGTCCCAGCAGGTATTGATGCGTCTTCTCAACCTGTGAATCTCCTGCCCTAGCAAGAAGGATCATACCTGCACAGGTACCAAGTATTGGAACACCTTTCTCTTTTGCCTGCTTGATCTCCTCGTCAATGCCTTCCCTTAAGATGAGGCGACCAAGGGTCGTACTTTCCCCGCCAGGGAACACAAGTCCGTCACAGGTGGGAACAATACCTTTGTGCTTGATAGTAACTATTTCAGCAGTTGCTCCGCGTTCTGCAAGAGCACGCTCAAGAGATTCAACATGTTCAGAAACATCGCCCTGAATAGCGATAACGCCAATACGCATAATTAACACCAAAAAAAGAAGTAAAAAAGGAAAGGTTACCAGCCACGAGTCTGGAGAACCTGATCCTCTGGGATTGAATCTACACTGATACCTTTCATACCTGCGCCGATACCTTTTGAGACCTCAGCAAGTACTTCAGGATTGTTGTAGTTGTTAACAGCCTCAACAATAGCTTTTGCCATTACTTCCGGTTTCTCTGCCTTGAAGATACCTGAACCGACGAAAACACCGTCAGCGCCAAGTCTCATCATAAGAGCTGCATCTGCAGGAGTTGCAATTCCGCCAGCTGCGAAGTTCACAACAGGAAGACGCTGCATCTGCGCGGTCTCCATAACAAGCTCAATAGGTGCTTCGATGTCCCTTGCAGCCATAATAAGCTCTTCCTTTGTCATTCCCTGAAGTGTCCTGATCTCGCCCAGGATCTGCTTCATGTGGCGTACAGCCTCTCTTACATCTCCGGTACCAGCTTCGCCTTTTGTGCGTATCATAGCTGCACCCTCGTTGATCCTTCTCAGTGCTTCACCAAGGTTACGTGCACCACATACGAAAGGAACAGTGAACTGTGTCTTATCGATGTGGAACTCTTCATCTGCAGGTGTAAGTACTTCTGACTCGTCGATCATGTCAGAGCCAAGTGCCTGAAGGATCTCAGCTTCAACGAAGTGTCCTATCCTTGCTTTTGCCATTACCGGAATTGTTACAGATGCAATGATGTCAGCAGTTACCTGTGGGTCTGCCATCCTTGCAACACCGCCTTCTTTTCTGATGTCTGAAGGGACTGCGTGGAGTGCCATTACTGCAACAGCTCCTGCCTCTTCAGCGATCTTTGCTTCTTCAGGGGTCGTAACGTCCATGATAACGCCGCCTTTCTGCATCTTTGCAAAGCCGCGTTTGATAAGTTCTGTACCGTGTCTTAATTTTTCAAGTTCCATAATAATCATCCTTTAAGCTGATTTAGTCTAGTAAATATGGTCAATATTTAAAAGTGTTTAGTTCGTGTCATTCCTCATTTTTAATTCTTGCAACACCCACAACCTTGTCGCCGGGGCGCACATTCATAATTTTGACACCCTGTGTGTTTCTTCCCTGTGCACGTATATCCTTCACAGGAATTCTGATGAAAATTCCTTCTGAACTTGTCACCATGACCTCATCTTCCTCTTTAACGGCCTTTACATTTATTACAGGACCGTTCCTGAGACTCGTCACTATGGTGATCACACCCTGTCCACCACGTTTCATTCCACGGTACTCGTCAAACATTGTACGTTTTCCATATCCGTTCTCTGTGATGGTGAGTAGTTTAGTGCTCAGGTCAACAACATCAAGACTTACCACAATATCATCGCCGGCAAGCTTCATTCCGCGAACACCTCTTGCAGTACGACCCATTGGACGAACATCCCTTTCACAGAATCTGATAGCCTTTCCATGCCTTGAGACCATCATTATTTCCTTGGAACCGTCCGTGAGTGCTACATTGACAAGTTCATCCCCTTCATCAAGTTTGAGCGCAATGATACCGGCCTTTCTCACATTACTGAAATCCGACAATGGGGTCTTCTTTACAGTTCCCATTCGTGTTGCCATGAACAAGAACTTATCCTCTTCGAATTCCTTCACTGTTATTGTTGCAGTAACGGATTCGTTCTCAGCAAGATCAAGCAGGTTTACAACAGCCTTACCCTTTGACTGCCGGCTTCCTTCTGGGATGCTGTAAACCTTTTTCCAGTGGACTTTTCCGCGGTTGGTGAAGAACATCAGGTAATCATGAGTGGATGATATAAAGATATCTTCAACGACATCCTGTTCCTTTGTTTCCATTCCAATGACACCCTTTCCACCTCTGTGCTGCTGACTGTAGGTATCCACAGGCATCCTCTTGATATAGCCGCTATTGGTGATTGTAACGATGACCTCTTCCACAGGGATCAAATCCTCATCCTCAAATTCGACATGTGAGCCTGTGATCTCTGTCCTGCGCTTATCTGCAAACCTTTCGCGGATGGCCTGTAACTCTTCCTTTATGATGTTGTATTTCCTTTCATCACTTTCAATGATGTCTTTCAGGTCCTCGATAAGCTTGACAAGTTCTCCATGCTCATCCTCTATCTTCTGCCTTTCCAGTCCTGTCAACTTCTGCAAACGCATATCCAGGATGGCCTTTGCCTGAACTTCATCAAGCCCGAACTTGGTCATCAGCCCTTCCTTAGCCTCATCCACAGCATTTGAACCGCGAATCAGAGCTATGACCTCATCGATATGGTCAAGAGCGATCATTAATCCCTTAAGGATATGGGCTTTATCATCAGCCTTTCTCATATCGAACATGGAACGTTTGAGTATGACATCGATCCTATGTTCAAGGTATATCTGAAGCAATTCCTTAAGGGTCAATTCCCTTGGAATATTATCGACAAGTGCAAGGTTGATGATACCAAAAGTGGTCTGCATCTGGGTATGCTTGTAAAGCTGGTTCAGTATAACTTCAGGATTTGTGTTCCTTGTAAGTTCAATAGAAATGCGTATACCATCGCGATCAGATTCATCACGCAGATCTGAAATGCCGACCATCTTCTTTTCCCTTACAAGAGCGGCAATGTTTTCGATAAGTCTTGATTTATTGACCTGATATGGCAGTTCCGAAACAACGATACGGTTCTTATCGTTCTTCATTTCCTCGATCGAAGTAACTGCTCTTATCTTGATGGGTCCTCTTCCAGTCTCATATGCGGACTTTATACCCTGATGACCAAGGATCACTCCGCCTGTTGGGAAATCAGGACCTTTGACTATCTCCATTAGACTGGAAATGGGTGTCTCAGGATCCTCAATAAGCATTAAAGTGGCATCAATGACCTCTCCAAGATTGTGTGGCGCCATATTGGTGGCCATTCCCACTGCAATTCCTGTAGAACCATTGATAAGAAGATTTGGTAGTCTTGCAGGAAGTACGGTAGGCTCCTTTAGAGAACCATCGTAGTTGGGTCTGAATAGAACGGTCTCCTTGTCAATGTCTGTAAGCATCTCGTTGGAGATACGATCCATTCGGGATTCAGTATATCGCATAGCTGCTGCGGAATCACCGTCAATTGAACCGAAGTTACCCTGACCATCGATCAATGGATACCTTAGGGAAAATTCCTGCACCATTCTCACAAGAGAATCATAAACTGCAGTATCGCCATGTGGGTGATATTTACCAAGAACGTCTCCCACTACACGAGCGGATTTCTTGTATGCTTTATCATAGGTCATACCGGCTTCTTTCATGGCATAGAGTATACGCCTGTGTACCGGTTTAAGACCGTCACGTGCATCTGGTAAAGCCCTTCCAACTATTACGCTCATTGCATAATCGATATAGGAATTCTTCATCTCATCCTGAATAAGGATAGGGACGATCCTTTCACCGGTATCTGTGGGCTTGATATCCAGAGGTTCATCATTTGGCTGTACATCGCCAGGTTCATTATTCATGTTATCTGCCATTTATATCACCTCATAGATCCAGATTAACGACTTCTTTTGCATATTTCTGTATGAACGCTTTACGTGGTGCAACTTCATCACCCATAAGAACGGAGAACATCTCATCCGCAGCGGCGGCATCGTCCATGGTGACCTGCAACAATGTCCTTGTATCAGGGTTCATTGTGGTTTCCCAAAGTTGTTCAGGGTTCATTTCTCCAAGACCCTTGTAACGCTGTACATAGGTGTTATTCTCACCGATCTCTTCAAGCTTCGCTGCCAGTTCCCTGTCAGAATATACATAATGTTCGGCTTTGCCTTTCTTTATACGGTAAAGCGGGGGTTGTGCAATGTAAACATATCCTGCATCAATAAGCGGAGCCATGTATCTGAAGAATAAGGTAAGGATCAGTGTGCGTATGTGTGCACCATCGACATCAGCATCGGTCATTATTATCACTTTGTGATAGCGTGCCTTTTCAATGTTATAATCTTCACCTATGCCTGTACCCATGGCAGTGATGAGTGAGAGGACCTCATTGTTCTTCAAGACCTTTGCAAGACGTGCCTTTTCGACATTGATGATCTTACCCCTGAATGGCAGGATCGCCTGGAATCTACGGTTACGTCCCTGTTTTGCCGAACCACCTGCAGAATCTCCTTCCACTAGATAGACTTCACTTACAGAGGGGTCCTTCTCAGAACAGTCTGCAAGTTTGCCTGGCAGGGTGCCGATCTCAAGGGCACTTTTCCTGCGTGTGAGTTCACGTGCCTTCTTAGCAGCTTCCCTTGCACGTCTGGCATCCAGTGCCTTCTGGAATATGATTGTTGCAACTTTCGGGTTCTCTTCCATGTATTCGGAGAGACCCTCGGACACCATGGAGTCAACGATCCCTTTAAGTTCACTGTTACCAAGCTTTGTTTTGGTCTGACCTTCGAACTGTGGTTCTGTCAGCTTAACACTGATGATGGCTGCAAGACCCTCACGGATATCCTCACCTGTGAGCTTCTCATCACCTTTGACCACATTGTTCTTCTTGATATAATCGTTAGCAACACGCGTTAATGCAGTCTTGAACCCAATAAGGTGAGTACCACCCTCATGCGTGTTGATGTTATTAGCAAAAGAATATACATATTCACCGTAGCTGTCGGTGTATTGCATAGCGATCTCAACAATGGTCCCTTCCTTTTCACGCTCGAAATAGATAGGTACCTTGTGAAGAGCTGTCCTGCTCTGGTTCAGGTGTTCAACGAAAGAGATTATACCGCCTTCGTATTCGAAAACGTCCTGCTCAAGTTCTTCATCCCGTGAATCTGTAATAGAGATCCTGATATTTTTATTTAGGAAAGCCAGTTCCCTGAGTCTTGTAATAAGTGTCCCGTAATTGAACTCGGTCGTTTCGAATATCTTGGAGTCAGGCATGAACGTGCTTTTCGTTCCTGTGCCTTTTGAATCCCCAATGACCGTTACATTGGAGGTAGGGGCTCCGCGTTCATAACGCTGGTAGTATAGTTTCCCATCACGCTTGACCTCGACTTCCATCCATTCGGAAAGGGCGTTCACAACGGATACGCCAACACCGTGGAGACCACCGGATACTTTGTAGTTGCTCTTGTCGAACTTTCCACCTGCGTGGAGAACGGTCAGTACGACCTCAAGTGCGGATTTCTTATATTTTGGATGATTGTCGACAGGTATTCCACGACCGTCATCTACAACGGTGACAGAACCATCTGCATTGATCGATACGTCTATATTTTTACAGAAACCAGCAAGTGCCTCATCAATACTGTTGTCAACAACCTCATATACGAGGTGATGAAGTCCTCTGGTGTCTACACTTCCAATATACATACTGGGTCGTTTGCGTACTGCTTCCAGCCCTTCAAGAACCTGAATGTGTGTTGCATCGTAATCGTCACTCATCGCGATTTTCTCCCTAGGATACGGATATTCGAACTTAAATAAAATCCTTTATTCAGTTAGATGTGATAAATAGATAAAAAAATCGTTGTAAATAATTCAGTTATCGTATTCCCTGTATCTATTCTGATCTATATATTTAGTCTGCATCTATGCATTCATCTATATTAAATGTTTAGCTATAAATGTGAACGATCGATATTTCATATTGAAAATTGCATAAGGGAACACCCCAGAATACTCTCGATCGGTATCACTTATCAGAACAGGCCCTCAAGCAGTTTGCTGGAGGATATCGGTGTCTGCCAGACTCCAGACTACCTCGCCATTGAACTTATAACTGACCGGCTCTATCGGGCGTGGGGATTTTAGGAACCATCCTTTTATGTTCTTGGCATAGCTCTCTTCCGGACTCAAATGGCGTCTTTGGTCGAGCTTGAAATGAAAATCGGATTCATATTCCTTACATTCAATAAGGTTCACTGTTCCGATTATCATTCCCGTGGGCAGATCCTCAAGCTGTTCAGTAGGGACATCATAATTCTCGTTCACCCATTTAAGGTCCTTTTTCCGGATAGTTGCCCTGCTTGCATAGATGGCTATCGTTCCCCGGACAAACGTGTTCTTTGAACGTACTTCTATATTCTTTAGCCCACGAATGATCAATGAGGCCCAAGGCTGTCTTATTGCAAGTACACGTATCTTTGGATGTGGTAGTGCATATTCATCCCCTGGGTCGATACCACATTCTGTCAGCGTGGTCTGCTTATGCGTAGTGGGTAAGAAACGATCAAAATAGGTTGGTTCCTTTGGAATAACAGCAACGTCCCATTTATCAGGTAGACTGATATCTGCTTTTGTGGGTGTTGTATCTTGAACCATCATATTCACCTATATCGATTTTCACTTAAATAATTTTATGTAGATTCTTTGAAGTATATATTATTATTTATCGGGGTTTTGTTGTTGTTTTTGAGTGGATCAGTGCGATCATCAATAAGTGATGTATCTAATACTTAGTACTTCTTCTACTCGTTTTTATATATATTCTTTGATTAGCGATCCATTATGAGCTTCAATATTATTCGAATATGTGAAGAAAGTATGAATTAATAGCTCCGATAAAAGTTCAAATTTCCTTTAATGATGGTGGATACCTAAATGGATGAGACATAATTTCAATAGTTAGCTATATTTACATTAATGCATTTTAGAGTACAAGAATAGCTTATATACTAACAAGCTTATCAAAAGCGTCATTAAGCGCTATACATATCATTTTGATAACTTTGGAAGGTGAATATATGTCATTAGAAACCCCCAGAACACATTATACATCCCAGGTCGACATTGAGCAGATCGGTGATGACAAAGTTACCGTCTGCGGATGGGTACACGAGGTAAGAGACCTTGGTGGTATCTGTTTCGTGGTCGTACGTGACCGTGAAGGCAGAGCCCAGATCACACTTGTAAAGAAGAAGATCGACAAAGAGATCTTCGATGCTGCAAGAAAACTGGTACGTGAGTCCATAGTAGCAGTCACAGGCACAGCAAAACCGGAAGGTAAAGCACCTAATGGCTACGAGATCATCCCTGAGTCTATAGTCGTTCTCAATGAAGCTGAATCCCCATTGCCAATGGATACCACCGGCAAGGTGGATGCTGAACTTGACACACGTCTTGACTCAAGGTTCATGGACTTAAGACGCGAGAGAACCACTGCTATCTTCAAGATACGCCATGAGGTCCTCAGGGCTGTCAGGGATTTCCTTACAAAGGACGGTTTTATCGAGACATGCAGTCCAAAGGTAGTTGCAACAGCAACCGAGGGCGGTACATCTCTTTTCCCTATCACATACTTTGACAGGGAGGCCTTCCTGAACCAGAGTCCTCAGCTCTTCAAGCAGATACTGATGTCAGGCGGACTTGACAAGGTGTTCGAGATCGGTCCTATCTTCAGGGCAGAAGAGCATGATACCCGCAGACACCTTAATGAAGCTACATCCATCGATATTGAAGCAAGCTTCCTTGACCATTTCGATGTCATGGAGATCCTCGAGAACATGGTCGCTTATGTTTATGAGCAGGTCATTGAGAACGAAGCAGCTTCCCTTAAAGCACTCGATATCGAACTTAGTGTACCAAAGACACCATTCATGAAAGTTCCATATAGCCAGGCTATTGACATCGTCAATGCTGAGAGCGAGGAAACGGTCGAATGGGGCGGTGACCTCGGAACAGTTGCAGAACACACCATCGGTGAGCATGTTTTCAAAGAGACCGGAGAATCCCATTACTTCATTACCGACTGGCCGACAGAGATCAAGCCGTTCTATGCAATGCCTTATGAGAACAACCCACTTATCTCCAAGTCATTCGATATGATGCACAGGACGATGGAACTCTCATCCGGTGCTCAGCGTATCCACCTTCATGATATGCTAAAAGCAAGGATCGAGTCACAGGGCCTTAATTCCGATGGCTTCGATTTCTACCTGCGTGCATTCAAATATGGTATGCCACCACACTCCGGCTGGGGTATTGGCTGCGAGCGTCTTGTTATGACAATGCTCGGTGTAGAGAATATCCGTGACACTGTTCTGTTCCCAAGGGACAGGAAGCGATTGTCTCCCTGATGTGGGGACAACTCCCATATTTCATTTTTAATGGAAGGGATATTCATGAAAGAAAGAAATGCAAATGCATCAAGCTCTGAAAAGGAAGCTGCAGGCAATGCTGCTGCCAGTCTTGTGGAAGATGGTATGATAATCGGTCTTGGTACCGGTTCAACAACGGCTTTCGCAATCGCAGAAGTTGGCAGACGTGTACGCGAAGAAGGATTGAACATACTTGCAGTTGTTACATCATATCAGGCAGAAATGCTTGCAATCGAAGCTGGTGTGCCACTGACAAGCCTTGCAGAACATCCTGTTCTTGATCTTGCGATAGACGGTGCTGACCAGGTGGATGCAAAACTGAACGTGATCAAGGGCGGAGGGGCTGCACATACACGCGAAAAGGTCGTTGCACATTCAGCAAAACGCTTCATTGTGGTCGCAGATGAATCAAAGATGAGCGAAGAACTTGATCACTTCGTACCAATTGAAGTGCTTCCCTACGCAAGAGAACTTGCAAAGAAGCAATTCATTGAACTTGGAGGCAAACCACAGATACGTCTGGCTTCCCGCAAGGACGGTCCTGTGATCTCTGATAACGGCAATGTTATCTTTGATGTAGAATTCGGCGTAATAGAAGATGCTGCTGAACTCTCACAGAAGCTATCCGCTTGCGTGGGTGTAGTGGAGCATGGTATCTTCCTGAATACCGATGAGGTCTATGTTGGTATGAAAGACGGTTCAATTAAGATAATTAACTGAACTGGATAATTGATATTTATTCAAAATAAAGAGATTTGCGATTAACTGCTGATTTTTCAAAGAAAAAAATGGGCTGAATTTTTGAGCATTTCTCTTTATTTCCAGTATTGAAATGATTTTTCATGTACTAAATGTTCACTGTAAGCTTCTGCAACTTCCCTGTCAGAAGTGCAGACTGCAACAGCCAGGGGAATCATCTTTATCGTGTACTGTTCTTCCGTTATCCTGATGACTTCAAGTCTTCCTCTTGATTCTTCCCATGTAGCCATATGCTCCTGATGATGGTGGCAGCATCAACCTGTCCGGTTACGACAAAGGTAAAAGCTGATTCACCGTAAGGGTGTATATCTCGGTATTGGCATTGATCTCTTCCAGCATGTCGTTATTCTCAGCGATCTTCGTTGAGATTTTATCTATTGCAAGTCCTTGTCAACCGGACAATATTTCATGGATTTCTACAGAGCTCTAAACCATATTATGCGTATTCATATCAACGTATTTTGATATCGTGCTTGTACTGTTATATTCAGAAACTGAATGAATTTATGCCATATAAATATAGTAATGGAGTTGACAATCCTTTTTTGATTAGATCTTATCGAAAAAATAGGTAAATTTTAAAAAAAAATTCTAATCTAATTAACTTGTTTTGCTGGAATTGTAGATATTTATTTATATTAGACATGACTATGAAATACCGTTATGTTTCATCAAACATAACGCTTCGAACATCGCGATTTCGAATTATGTTGTGCTAAATAGAGCATAACATACATTCTGCCTTTTTGCATGTATGAGAGGATTGGATGGTAAATAAAAAACTGAAGATATTTTCAATATTGCTTTGTTGTATTCTCTTTCTTGGTTGTATCGATTTTACGGAGAATGCAATTACAGACCCGGATACAGTGGGTGATAATGTTACTTTAGATGAACAGGCTGGCAAGGCCTCACTTCTGGTGTACTGCGGAGCAGGAATGCGTAAACCAATGGACGAGATAGGGGAGTTGTTCAAAGAAGAATACGGCATTTCCGTGCGGTACAATTATGCAGGCGCCAATACACTCCTGACACAAATTGAACTCACAGGCGAAGGAGATGTCTACATGCCCGGTGCAACCTATTACTTTGGAATTGCTTCTGAAAAGGGATTGATCGATAATTTCAGCAAGGTAGCATACCATGTACCTGTGATAATCACACCAGCAGGGAACCCTGCAAAAATCAGCACGCTTGATGACCTTGCAAATGATGATGTAGATGTGATACTCGGTGATCCTCAAGCAGCAGCAATCGGTGTTCTCTGCCAGAAAATGCTGACAAACAAGGGAATCTATGAGCAGGTTGAGGAAGATGTCATTGCTAAAAGCGCAACTGTGAATGAACTTGTCACCTACATTTCCCTTGGACAGGCAGATGCATCAATAGTGTGGGAAGACCTGGTAAGGGACAATGAAAATTTCGATGTGATTGAGATATCTGAGGAAGATAACATCATCAAGATAATACCGATCGGTACTCTCAATTCCTCTGAAAATAAAGAAACTGCCAACGATTTTGTACAATTTATAGTTTCGGATGCAGGCAGAGCAGTCTTTGAGGAATACGGATTTGCGCTCTATCCTGATGAAAAGTATGCATATTTAGAGAACAACTGAACAGGTCAGAGAACATAAATTATCACTAAAACCAAGCAGGAGCAGTTGTATGCAAAAAATGGGATTCAAGCAAACAACACTGGTTCTAATGCTTCTGCTCACTCTTTTCATTTTTTCACTGCTACTTGAGATAATCACTCACACGAGCCCTGCCAGTCTCATTACCAATATTGTATCTCCTGAAATACGATTTGCAATAAAACTCAGTCTGCTAACATCCATAGCATCCACGCTTATGTGCATATTTCTGGCGATACCAGTTTCCTATGCACTTTCAAGGCATGATTTTCCCGGAAAGACACTTATCAGCACCATACTTGATATGCCAATGGCATTGCCTCCTATTGTGGCAGGACTTGGTCTGCTTTTGATCTTTGGGACATCTACCGTAGGTACTTATCTTGCAGGCGTGGGGCTGAAATTCGTATTCACACCTCTTGGGATAGTGATGGCCCAGTTCACCGTGAATATCTCACTGATGCTCAGGATAATGCGCTCAACCTTTGAAGGTATAAATCCGAGATATGAGCATGTGGCTCAGACCCTGGGTTGCACTCCTTTTCAGGCTTTCATAAAAACAACATTGCCTCTTTCAAAGAATGGCATACTGGCAGGCTCTGTGATAACCTGGTCAAGAGGAATGGGGGAATTCGGGGCGGTACTGATGCTTGCTGGTGCCACAAGAATGAAAACCGAAACACTGCCAATAGCCCTCTATCTCAACCTGTCTTCAGGAGAACTGGATCTTGCAATTGCAGCCGCAACGATATTGATATGCATATCAGGTATCACTCTTTATTTGTTTGAACGTAAGGGAGGAATCGCGAAACTATACTGATCTTGCGGTTTGAATGAATATGATAAAAGTAAAGAACCTTTCAAAGAAACTTGGTGATTTTACACTTGAGGATATAGAATTGAGTGTAAAGGAAGGAGAATATTTTTGCATATTGGGTCCTACAGGTTCCGGTAAGACTATACTTCTTGAAACGATTGCAGGCATATATAATCCAGACACCGGTTCCATAATTATTAACGGAAATGATGTCAGCTCCCTGCTTCCGAAGGACAGGAACATCAGTATGGTCTATCAGGATTTCATGCTCTTCCCGAATATGGATGTCAGAAAGAACATTGCATTTGGATTATACTATAACGGGTTTGATAAATCGCAAATTACGGAACTTGCCGAAGAGACTGCTGAAATGTTGGGGATACGGCATCTCCTTGACAGGCATCCTTCAACATTGAGCGGTGGGGAGAAACAAAGGTCTGCAGTCGCAAGGGCGATAATCACTGAACCAAAATTACTGTTGCTCGATGAACCGCTTTCTGCCCTTGACACAGTAACAAAGGTTAAACTGAGGCAGGAGCTCTCACGGATACATCAACTAAAAAAGACAACCACTATCCATGTCACGCATAGCTTTGAAGAGGCATTTGCTCTCAGTGACCGCATAGCTGTCATGCATGGTGGTAAGATTCTTCAGATTGGTACGCCTGATGAGGTATTCAGGAAACCAAATTCCACGTTCGTTGCCGACTTTGTAGGTGTAGAGAACCTGTTCCACGGGAAAGCAGTTATTCAGGGGGATCTTGCCGAGATATCTGTCAATAGACTCAAGGTAGTTTCAAGTACCTTGAAATCAGGGAATGTGAGTCTTTCTATTAGGCCGGAAGATATCCTGATATCGAATGATCCAATTGAATCCAGTGCAAGGAACTCGTTTTCAGGGGTTGTTGCTGAAGTGAGCAGGATGAAGTCAACTGTCAAAGTGGTGATCGATGCAGGAATACCTTTCAGGGTCATACTTACAAAAAGAGACTATGATGATATGGGACTTTCAATCGGAAAGAAAGTTTATCTTACATTCAAGGCATCTGCAACGCATATTATATAAAACGGTACAAAAAGAAGAAAAAAGAAACGATGAGAAAGAATGGTGATTCACATGGAATGATACTTCTTAAAGGTCATGGAATCAACATGCATGTTGATGCTGCTTAACTGCATATCAAAGATGCCAGGTTCACAGCTTCCAGTACGGTGAGTTTGTCATATTTTACCCACACATCCTTAAGACTGATCACTTCTGCCATTCCATCCCTCATTCTTTTGTAATGCCCTGTGAAAATGCTTCGGTGATAGTGTCAAGATTGTCGATATAATCCTTTGCAAGCGGGTCCACAGTTACCACTTCACCACCAATTGCAGATGCGATCGCTTCAGCACTCTGTGTACTGAATTGTGCCTGGACGAAGATCACGCTGGCACTACAAATGGACCGAAAACAGCTATTTTAGTGGCTAGTATCTGTCCCATTACTACAAGGCCAGCAAATATTCCGATACACATGCCTACGCCATATTTTTCATCAAGATAACAGACGAAACTAGTAGCACCTAACGTTACGATTATCCATAGAATAATTAATTTAATCATTTTTCCTTCTCTTCGTCTGTTTTGTCTTGTATTTTTGGCTCTGTGGAAATCCCGGAAATGCAACTATATTCTAACTATGAATTAGGATTTCCACAGAGCCGAAAAAAGAGTTTCGCTTTTAAATCGAAAAGCAAATTTCAGCAGTTCACTAATATTTAAACCCTTCTATAATAATCCACATTTATCTACAACATTCAACTGTTAACATCTGTTTTAGCTTCCGTCTCACCCATTCCGCAACAAAATGGATGAATATATCAAATCTGAACAACTCACTTTCGATAGTATGAGGACCTCTTTTATCAATTGTAATATGTTTTCTTTGAAGTGTAACCCACACGTTTTTAAGAAGAAATGAAAACAAAGCATAGAAATATCGAATTGTAGAGGCTTTCTTTTGCAATTGGAAATACATGCGGAGGGAACTTTACCACATATAAATGTATCGTATGATGTCGTTTATATGAGTTTAAACTGAAATTAGCGAACTGCTGAATTTGATAATCTCGATATTGAGGATAGCTTCGAGATAATCTTCAGCTTTCCGCGACAGCATGATCGATACCCTGTTTCACTCTTTGCACATGGTGTTCCGTTATGTTACGACAAGCTCCCACTCCCTTCTCTGTAAGGAGGTATGTCACCCCGCACGAATAGACCGAATTACTGTCCAATGGTTTGCTTACCATCGGACAGCAGGAGCTGTTTTGGGGATCACAAACGGATCTGATATAACCTCTGTGTTCCATCAACTGCAGTAAAAATACCAGCTCCCTATGGGTTATTCCCAGTTTACAGGCTATCCGGTCAAAGGTCGTGTTCCCCTGTGATACGAGGTCCAGTATCTTCCTTGAGATGGTTGGGAATCCGATTATCATGGACGAACTCCTTTTCGATCTTCATTTTCGAAACTGTGCTACTCACAGCATAGCTTTCTTCCTTTCTCGGTAAGGCGATATGTTCTTCCTATTCCAAGATTCGTTCCCGGACAGGCGTGCCCCATGCCACAACCTGCGCAACTGGTTGTGTCAGGAGGCGGGCTCATGCAGGAGATCTCCATATCACCTTCACGTTCCATGGTCTCAAGAAGCTCCTTCAACTCTTTCGGACCCAGGTTAAGCCTTCGGGAAAGTTCCCCGAAGGTTATGTTGTCCTGAGACAGAGTCGTTGCGACCTCCTTTAGCATGTATCGGTAGCCTATCATCATCTGCTCACCTCAAACTTTTGTCATCTCTGTGGTGAACCTGTCCTTCCAGTAGAAGTACCCGATAAGGGACAGGAGCCCGAGATAGATGCCAGGTCTCATGCTGTCAATAATGCGCCATCCTTCGTAGTCCTCGCTCTTTACCGCGTAGAACATAAGGAGGTCTGCCCCCATGACCAGGAGGTAGACTGCCATGAACACCAGTGACATCAGGATGCCGACATAGACATAGGATACGCCCATGTGCACCCCTGCACTCAGCTCTTTGACCGCGTACAGGAACACAGCCCCGATCACGACAAAGCAGAAACCTCCGAAGAAATCCCCTGGGATCAGCAACGATTCAGCCAGACCGGTCTCGATCCCGAATCCTTCCAGCATCTTCAGGATACCGAATACTACATAGAGTATTCCTACCACCATTGCAAAGATCATTTTATTTGTATTTGCCATTAATATCACCTCAATTCAAGTTCATAATCCCCATCCTATGGCTGTACCTATGCGGTAGATCAGGAACGCAGCTATCCATGCCAGTGTTGTTCCATAGGCCACCATAAAGAGCGTCCATTTCCAACTACCGGTTTCCTTCTTTACCACACCAACACATGCAATGCATGGCACGTACAGGAGTGTGAATACCATCAGTCCAAGGGCTGTCAGCGGGTTCATAGCTCCTGCTGTTAATATTTCAGCAAGGGCATCTTCGTCCTCCCCGGTGCCGTATAGCACCCCCATGGAGCCTATCACGATCTCCTTGGCAATGAATCCAAAGACCAAGGCTACTGCCACTTTCCAGTCAAACCCGAGAGGTGCGACAAGAGGCTCAATTATGTGTCCCAATACACCTATAAGGGAGTCTTCTGTTCCAAGGATCTCCTCGGACGCGAACGCTGCATCCACTCCCGGAGCCGGGATGGCTGACAGCAACCACACAAAGACAACACCAGCCAGGATGATAGTACCTGCCTTTTTCAGGTATATGGAACCTTTTTCCCACATGTGTATCGCGCTTGCTTTGAGTGTAGGGAGCCTGTATGGCGGCAGTTCCATGATAAAGGGAGATGGTTTGCCTTTTAGCACTGTGCCACGTATCAATTTTGCAGAGAGTATGGCAACAATGATACCAAGTATGTATATACCAAAGATCACTGAGCCTGCCTGCCTTCCAAAGAACGCACCTGCCAGCATGAGATATACCGGCAATCGTGCACCGCAGGAAATGAATGGATTCACAAGAATTGTCACCAGTCTGTCCTTTTCGTCCTCGATGGTCCGGGTGGCCATGATCGCAGGCACATTACAGCCGAACCCCATCAACAGTGGAATGAACGATCGTCCATTCAGACCGATCTTGTACATGAGCTTATCCATGACGAACGCGGCTCGTGCCATATATCCAGAATCTTCCAGCAACGAGATCATGAGGAACAGTAACAGGATATTAGGAAGGAATATCATAACGGCGCCCACACCGGCGACGATACCATCGCCCAGCAGGGAACCAAGCACGGGATTTGTGATGCTCCCTGCAACCACTCCAGCCAGCCAGCCAAAGAACATATCAACGAATTCCATGAGCGGGGTTGCGACCGTGAATGTCACCTCGAACGCTGCCCACATCATGGCTAAGAATATAGGTATTCCAAGATACTTGTTGGTGACCGCCCTGTCGATCATATCTGAGAATGTCACCCCTTTGATACACTTGACGCAGACCTGTGGAAGCACCGTATTGATGGTCTCGTATCGTTTCTCTGCCATGGCTGCTTCATAATCTTCCTTTTTGATCGTGCTGAGCACACTGTTGACCTGGGTAGCCACTGAACTTCCCTCAATCTTTTCCAGGATGTTCTCATCGCCGTCCAGCAGCTTCACGCTCAACCATCGCACCGGATACTTGCCTGACAGTGCGCTGTCTTTACCAACAATTTTTTCCAGCTCGATGATCTTTTTCTCGATATCATCACCGTAGCTTACCTCGTGTTCGTGGTGTTCACCCTTGTCGGCTTCCCTGACGACCTCTTCCAGTAAAGCGTCGATCCCTTCTGCCCTGTTAGCAACTGTCTTTACAACAGGGATCTCCAGGAAATCTTCCATCTTTCTTGTGTCTATTTCATCTCCCCTGGACTCTGCAAGGTCCCACATATTGAGGGCTATGACCACCCTGGAACCAAGTTCCATCAACTGTGTGGTGAGGTACAGGTTCCTCTCAAGGTTCGTGGCATCCACTATCTGTACCACCACATCCGGTTTCTCTTCCACCACATAGTCCCGTGCCACGACCTCGTCAATGGAGTATGCCGTGAGACTGTACGTCCCGGGAAGGTCCACGACCTCTATCTCCGTATCCTTGTACGTCCTCTTTCCGGTCTTTTTCTCCACCGTCACCCCTGGCCAGTTCCCCACATGCTGTCTTGCACCTGTGATGGCATTGAACAAGGTGGTCTTTCCAACATTGGGATTACCTGCCAGGGCGATGGTTATTTTTTTCTTTTCCATATCTATTCAATCCTGATTTCCAACTTCATTTAACAATCTGATACCATTATCTTTGTAGCCATACCTTTGCCCATGGCGTATTTGGTGCCGTTCACAACGACAACCAGGGCACCCCGCTCAGACCTGTGGACCGTGATAAGACTGCCCTCGCAAAACCCCATCTCGACCAGACGTCGTTTCAGGCCCTGACCCGCGTTGATAGAAACAACTTTTCCCTCTTTTCCTTCAGGCATCATGGTCAGAGGTAGAACATGGGGCATGGCAGTTCACGCTCCCAGGGGCTGGACCACGATAAGTTCAGCTTCTGCTTTTCTCAGGGACAGGTTGTAGCCTTTGACAAGGAACTCCAGAGGATCTCCCATAGGGGCTTTCCTTATCACCTCGATCTCGGCTCCCGGCACCATTCCCATGTCAAGGATCCTTCTTCTGGCAGAGCCTCTGCCAGTTATCTGTATTACTTTTGCTTTGCTGCCCGGTTCGAGCAGGTTAAGCGTAGTTTCGGTCATTTAGATCAAACTCCTTTTTTTGTTAATACAATACAATGTTTGTATACCAAAAAGGAATGGTCATATATAAAAGTTTCGTGGAACCTAAACATCTGGTAGAGATCTGTGCAGATCGGCCACAGATATGTATTTTTGTATTCCAGAAGCAGACCAACGCCATGTTTATATACGACCACCACCATTTTTCCAAATATATTTTGGTAAACCAAAACAGGTTGATAAGGTATGGCGACAGAAAGAACTGAAGATTATTTGAAAATGCTGGATTCAATTATAAAGAAGAAAGGGTATGCGAGGGTGAAGGACGTTTCTGAGATCATGGGGCTGAACCCCTCCAGTGTCACAGGGATGTTCAAGAAACTGAACAGGGAAGGTTACATCAATTACGAAAAATACGGTGCCGTCACCCTGACCCCAAACGGAGAGGAGATCGCCAGGGCAACTGAGGAAAAATACGATGTCCTGCAGGAATTCCTCCAGATACTGGGAGTGGAAGCCAAAACAGCCGATGAGGACGCATGCAGGATAGAGCACGGTCTCACCCACGAGACTCTGGACGTGTTCACGAAGTTCGTTGAGTTCATCAATAAGAAAGAGGAATTGCCGCTGTGGTTAGAGCATTTCAGGTATTTCTATAATACCGGGGAATACGTTGAATGCACTCCTGCAACACAGGATGGCTGTCCTGTGCATGGGAAAAAGAAGACCAGCGAATGAACGGGATGGCGTTGCCATCTCGTCCATTAATGTTCAAAAGTTTTTAGCTCATACCCTGTTTGCGTTCTGTAATATCAACAATGATGCCCTGATAATGGGTGATCACACCCTCCTCGCGCTGGATAAAGGTCTTTTCTTCGACCCACCGCACATCCCCTGGTTCTGTCAGTATCCTGTACTCTTTGACAAATTCCCTGCCCCCTTTCTTACCGGTCTCTTCGAGCTCGGTCTCAACATCCGGCAGGTCAGCGGGATGCACAAGGTCAGCGTACACGATGGATTCTGACATGAAGTCGTCGGCTGCCTTCTTGAGTTTGCGAACCCAGCTCCTTGCCCGTTTGAGTGCAAGCCTGATATCCTGCTCTGCATACTAGGCAAGTTTGTTCACTTCTCGAAGTTCAGACAGGGACATATTCAGCCCCCTCATCCTTTATCCCAAAAGACTCAGGAGAAACACCCTCGAGACTCATGGTGGTACGGGCAACTCGCATATCCCATTCAGAACCATGCACAGCGTCGGAATCTATCAGGTCTTTATGTTGCTGGTAGATGGCGCAGGCTTGCTGGCGGGTGGCCTCGCTTACATTACTATTCATACCAACGCCTCCAGAAAAAAATCTACGTATCAATCGATATCTGAATCATCGTAGTCAGACTGACTGATTAAAAAATTCACAGCGTCCAGATTCATAGGTAGATTATTGAACCTGCCAACCCGTAAAATAACGCATTTTTCTTCAGCACGTTCAATGAACAAACAAATATTGAAATCCTTTTTTCATTTTTCTACCTCTTTCATTTTAACATAATTAATATTTTCATAAATAATTAATCAGATTGTCCTGCTCCATTTGGATCTTTAATGTCAGGAAAATAAGCGTGAAACTATGAAAACCGCATCTCAAAAATAACGTACGTTTCTAAGAAAAACTACTTACAATATCAAAAACAGCTATAAATACCAAATTTGGGGTGTAGCAAAATTATTAAATAAAACATATAAACAATTGGTTTTGGAGGTGGATTATATAACTCATATGTATTAACTAATACAGTATAAAGAGAAAATTGATTTTTTTTGGTACGATACCAAAAATAGATACAAAAGGAAAGAAAGCAGAAACTAAAAAATGTTAAAGAAGAATTAGCATGAATAAAAATATTAAATTCACATTGACCCTCTTCACTTTATTGATAGCAGTTTTCATATCCGGTTGCATTGATCAGACGGAGGAGAATACCAGCCATCAGGACGAAAGTATCGTTGTTGCGATAAGCATACTGCCACAACAGGAATTTGTAGAAAAGATAGCTGGTGACAGAGTTAGTATCGTTGTCCTGATACCACCCGGAGCAAGTCCTGCTACCCATGAACCAACCTCCGGTCAACTGAGGGATGTGGCAGATGCAAAAGCATATTTTACAGTAGGATCTGGATTACCTTTTGAGAACGTCTGGCTTGAGAAGATAGAGGCTGTAAACGAAGACATGCTGATCGTGGATTGCTCAGAAGGAATTACGATAATGGAAATGCATGAAGAAGAGCATGAAGCTGAAGAAGACGGAGAAGAAGGGGGACATGATCATGGAGGAGTCGATCCTCACATCTGGACATCTCCACTAAATGCTAAGATCATGGTCGAGAACACATACCTTGGCCTTATCGAGATCGATCCTGATAACAGCGAACTCTACTTACAGAACAAAGAGGCTTACCTGAAAGAACTGGACGAAGCTGATGCCAGAATTCGGGGCATTCTTGGCGAAGAAGGCGGCAGTTTCATGACATACCATCCTTCCTGGAGCTATTTTGCAACTGAATACGGACTCGATATGATAACTATCGAGGAGGAAGGAAAGGAACCAAGCCCAAAGGATATGCAAAGGCTTATCGATGAAGCTGAAGAGAAAAATATCAACGTGATCTTCGTACAGGCACAGTTCAGTACACAGAGCGCTGAAGCGATTGCATCTGCAATTGGTGGTGAAGTGGTAACTGTGGACCCGCTCGCAAAAGATTACATACACAATCTTGACACTATCACCGAAGCATTTTCACAGGGCATTACAAAAGAATGAGGGATGGAATGGCAGAAGTGATCAGCCTTAAGGAGGTATGGGTAAAATATGACAAACTCCCCGTACTGGAAACTGTGAATCTGCCATCCTTAATATATAGTTTAGCACCATCAACATGTATGTTGACCCCATAACCTTTAGAAGTAGCAATTTCAGTACTTCTCTAATTATTCCTCCTTTTTGTTCTTACTCCCATTAACTTATCTCAAACACTCCACCACCAACTGAATCCTCAATTTTCTCCTAAGCCAATCCTCTATTAAGAGAACAAATCTATCGAACCTGAACTTATCCTCATCAATGGTCTGTGGCCCTTGTTTTACTTTCGTAAAATGCTTTTTCTGAAGA
>NZ_JAGSOI010000029.1 GCF_023684405.1 Methanococcoides seepicolus
AGTTCATTATCGATATTGATCATATGCGGGATTTAATACATGAGAAATTTATGGAGTGCTCATCAAAAATTAGCTTTGCAAAGAGATGGATTGAAAAGTTTCTTAGTGAAAAACAGAAGTCCAAAATGTTGGGTGTTTGACTATAAATGTAATCATTGCAGGCCAAAGAAAGAGTAATAATGAAGGTTTTATTTGTAGCTTGAGTAGTAGAAAGAATTTCGACAAGCCTTTGGTATTATTACCTGGAGGTTTCTATTTCGCCGGATCCAATACAAAATTAGTCCAACAAATTGCATTGGATGTTTACTCAGAACAAAATCCAAAAGATATTTTCAAGCTAGATACTTGGGCAGTGGAATCGATGTATCGCATTGCTCAACAGGATGATTCAGTTGAATTTCCTTGTCAACTTGTTGGATTAATAGGCAACAAATTAGTTGATTCTAAAAATATTGAATATACTAATTTTTTACATGACCGTTTCTTTGAAAGTCATGTTTAATTTTAAAAAAGATAATAGTGAAGGCCGATGGATGATGATCGAATCAGTATAACTTATCCTGTTCAAATTCATCCTCAAACATTTTCAACAAAACACGCTTATTGTTGATCAGTATCGAACTACTCAAATTAAACGAAGGAGATGTATTGCCCTGATTGATAGCATTTGTATTTTGTAAAAGCTTGAAATCAAATGTGAACGTGATAATAATGACAGTATCAATGAAATAATCTAAAAAGGTCATCGCGGTAGCTTTAATAAGTAATTGTCTTTTATTTCTGACCCTTATCTTTTTTTTCGCGTATCAGTTTGACACGTTTAGCTATTATTGAAGCTTTGCGATTTTTTACTTTCGCTAGAACACGCGCATAGTTTTCTAAGTACTTTAAAAATTTAGGATTGTCATCATTCTTTGTTCTCTCCATCATATCTATTGATTGAGAGTATAAATTTTGTGCTTTTAAAACATTTCTTTGCCTTTCATAGAGAATTCCTAAATTGTTGAGAGCATTGGCAATATCAGGATGATCTGGACCAACAGTATTCTCCAAAATCTTCAATGCCCTATTGTAAAGAGTTTCTGCTTCAGAGTATTTCTCTTGATTATGATATATGCCTGCTAAATTATTGAGAGAATGTCCAACTTCGGGATGTTCTGGTCCTAAAATATTCTCCCTGAGTTCCAATGCCTTCATGCAAAATTGTTCTGCTTCAGAGTATTTCTCTTGATCGTTATAAAGTCGTCCTAAATTATTGAAAGAATAAGCTGCACCGGGATATTCTGGGCCAAAAATATTCTCATTGATTTTCAATGCCCTATTAAAAAGTGCTTCTGCTTCAGAGTATTTTCCTTGAACACGATACATACTCCCTAGATTATTTAAAAAAGTAGCCGTGTCTGGGTGATCAACTCCTAAAGTGCTCTCCCTGATTTCCAATGCCTTATTATATAGTGATTCTACTTCAGTATACTTTTCTTGGTCATGATATACTACAGCTAAATCGTTAAAAGAAACAGCTAGATTTGGATCTTGATGATCTAATATTTTCTCTCTAATTTTCAACGCCCTATTTAGAAGAAGTTCTGCTTCAAAGTATCTCCCTTGATTTCGATAGAGGTTTCCTAAATCACTGAGACTTTTAGCCACATCCAGATGCTCGGGGTCTAAAATATAGTCTCTAATTTTCAACGCCCTATTTAGAAGAAGTTCTGCTTCAGAGTATTTCCCTTGAGCCTGATAAAGGAGTCCTAAATTATTGAGACTTTCCGCCACATCCAGATGCTCGGGGTCTAAAATATCTTCTCTAATTTTCAATGCCCTATTTAGAAGAAGTTCTGCTTCAGAGTATTTCCCTTGAGCCTGATAAAGGGTTCCTAAATTATTGAGACTTTCAGCTATACTTGAATGTTTTAACCCAAAAACAATCTCACTAATCTTTAATCCATCTTTAAAAAGTGATTCACACTCTCCAAAACGTCCACGTTCTTGTAAATATAAGCCAGTAGAATTTAATAGCTCAGAAGCTTCACTGAATTTCATGTCCCATGTTCTAATAAGTTCCGAACAGGCTAGTGAATGAGAAAGTAATTGATCACAAATACTCCAATTTGCAAATTCAACTTCAGGATATACTAAATTTATAGCTTTAACTATACGTTCAACCCAAAGACATTGAGAACTTTTATCCATATTTGCTTTAATTACGGATTGTACCAGTCGATGAACATCAAAATCTTGTTTTTCAGAAGTAGTACTGATAAGTGAAAATTGTATAAGCGGCTTTAAAACTTCGCGAATAATAAGAGGATCATCATTGGAACCACAAAATACTGAAGAGATATTATCTCCCAACTCTTTTCCACCATTTACAAATACCATAAATGGTATTTTAGTGCAGTCAAGAAAAGCACTTGCAAATAAGACATCTGCTGATGCTTTTGACATTTGTTCTACTTGTTCAAAATTTAACAGCCAAGTGGTTGCAACTGATTTTGGATAATTACCAGTTGTATCTGGCGATAATTCCAACAAATCTAAACCACGTTTACGATAACTTGAAAGATACTCATCAAAACTGCATTTCAGTTTATGAATATAAGCTCCTGCTTGTTCAATAGCTAGCGGAAGATAATCGAGTTCTTGTAGAAGTTCATCGAGTGCAGCAGCATCAGATGAGGTTAAGTCTACATGTCCGGTACGCCTGATAAAAAATTCCCTAGCTTCTTCAAGTTGCATTTTTTTGACTTCAATTGGAGTTGTAATTCCAAATTTATCAAAAACTTGAGATCTGGACGTTAAAAGAATATGTCCTCTATATTCAATTGGCAAATAATTGCCTATAATATCGGGGTTATCTGCATTATCAAAAACTAATAACCAATCTTCATTGGTTCTTAACCAATTCATTACGCTAGAAACAACAAGCTTTTGATCAGAATCATCCTTTACGGATAAATTTAATAATCGAGCAATAGATACATAATTTAAAATGATTGAATCTTCAGAATCAGCTGTTACCCAAAGTATAAAGTCATATTCTTCATTAAAACGATATGTGTATTCAATCGCTGTTTGTGTTTTTCCAATTCCACCAAGTCCACATATTGCCACGGATTGTGATAACAGCACCGCTTTATCTGACATTAAGTCTTTGTGAATTTGTTCCAGCATTTCTTCTCGACCAGTGAAAAATTGGTTTCGAGGGTATGGAACATTTGATTTAGTGTTTGGAGCTGGATGATCTTGTGTACTAATTTGCATAGTGCGCAAAGGTCCAATATCCGGTTTCATATCACTTTCAAGAGAAGACATCTCATATTCTTGCTCAAGTTCATCTTCAGTTTCATCCTTTATTGGGAGAATTAGTCTTACTTCTCCAATTTTTGGTTTAACTATATGATTTTGATTTGTGAGATGAGAGTATAATTCATTATATTCATTTTTTTCATCAAGATCATAATAAGTCGCACCTTTCAAAATTGTTGGAATAAACTCAGAGTTATCTGAAGAAAGCACTATCGGGATATATTTTTCATTTTCTCCCCCACTTTCATAGAGTTCCTGAGTTATAATTGCTCCTTCCCACTTTACTCCTTTACCTTTCGAAGGCTCTTCTTTTCTCAAATATCTTCGCTTATAAGTCTCCGTGCAGACTACAAGAACAAAATCGGCACCATCGATTTGATTATGCATCCACAGTGGCCACCCCATCGATGGAGATCTTTCATATCGATCAATATAACAGTCAATTCCGTCGTGACATAATTTGTTTGAAAGATCTAGAACCTTTTTTTCATGTTGGGGAGAATCATGGCTATAGCTGATAAAAACTCTAGAACTTTGCGGAATATTGGAACTAATAATCTCTCCCCCTTTACACTTAATTAGACAATTGTTTTTGAGCAAGCTACTAAATATTCAATGTGACTTAAATGTGTTCTTATTTCCTGATGTATATGGATGTGATTAAATGGTATTTTAATTATTTTACTCGTCATTTACATCAAAGTTGTTGCAAAGTATTGCTGTGATCTCATCCAACGGCTTAAGGTTGAATTTGATATGTATTGTTCTGATGGATAGCATTCTATTTTGTTATAATCAACGAGAAAATAAAGTCTGCACCTATGAAGATTCCTCTCTTCTCCAATAAACCAAAAAAAAGAATAAAAAAACTACCTTAATGTCTCAAAGTCCCAACATCCTCAAACCCTTGCCTTTGACCGGTACCGGCCTGCTTGACAAGTTTTTCAGGGTGGAACAACATGTTGACGGCATTTAAGGCGTGTTCGCGGGAGCGGGTTTCCATGAGGAATGCGAGTTCCTTTTCGTCCTTTCCCTCGTCCTCATGTACGAACACTTCGATGATGTGGGTGTTCGTCATGAGTTGGGCCTGGATGATGCCGGTGGAGGCTTCGTGGGCACAGATCTTGTCCTGTTCCTTGGCTCCGATACAATCATCTTTTAAGGCAGAACTCTTCTTCCACCTTGCCCAAAACATTACCACAAAAGCCATAAAACGGAGATCGGGTAAAGAGAAATTTGACCGAATACCTTTTCAGCTTCTTTCACTGATTTTGTTACAAAAGCCGTTCCTTACAAAAACTAGAAATCCGATGCACACAGATTTCTTTTTATAGAGGTGTTTCAGTGGAGAAAGAAGTCAGGCCTTCAATAAAAGTATCAAAAAATGGACCATATATTGTGAAAGACCTTAAAACACTCAGGAATTCAAAGGGTGTTTTCATCGAGACAAAACCTGTTATGTCACTTTGCAGATGTGGGGGATCGACAAAGATGCCATTTTGTGATGGAACACATGTAGGGAACGATTTTTCCGGGGAAAAAGAAAACGATCGTGTTTCCGACAGAGTTGATACTTACGTCGGAAAACATATTAGCATTCATCGTAACAGAGATGTGTGTTCTCATGTAGGACATTGTATTCGTAATCTACCTTCTGTTTTCAAAAAGGGTAAAGAACCCTGGGCAGACCCGGATGCTACAGACCCAGAAGAGATAGCAAAACTCATCAGGACCTGTCCTTCTGGTGCATTGAGTTATACTGTTAATGGAAAATTGTATAAGGATTATTCATATGGGCCGGAAATTTTTGTTCTGAAGGATGGACCTTACAATGTTGCAGGAGTCAGGCTTGATAACTCTGATGGTTCAGTACCCGAAACCCAAGACCATTATGCTCTCTGCAGATGCGGTGCATCTCGAAATAAACCATTATGTGACGGCCGGCACTCCACTGATAAATTTAAGGATGGGAAGAATTGAACCATTAATCTATTCCACCCGTTCACACTGTTACTAAAAATTCATAACTGTATTATATGAGAACTGTTTTGTGGAGGTACAATGTTGAGTTCCACAAGGATACTCCTCATAGCTATCTCAAAAAAAAGAATAAAAAAACGACCTTAATGTCTCAAAGTCCCAACATCCTCAAACCCTTGTCTCTGACCTGTACCGGCCTGCTTGACAAGTTTTTCAGGGTGGAACAACATGTTAACGACATTTAAGGCGTGCTCGCGGGAGCGCATTTCCATAAGGAATGCGAGTTCCTTTTCGTCCTTTCCCTCGTCCTCATGTACGAACACTTCGATGATGTGGGTGTTCGTCATGAGTTGGGCCTGGATGATACCGGTGGAAGCTTCGTGGGCACAGATCTTGTCCTGTTCCTTGGCTCCTGGCATTCCCAGAGCTATTACTATGTCGCATCCTTCTTCTTCGATGAGCTTCTTGGATGCTACTGGCAGGTCCTTGACACCGGGAACGGTTATCCGCTTGATCTTAGCGGATACGTTCTGCTGGATCTCATCGACGGCTGCACGTCCCATATTGAAACGTGCAAAGGTCGTATCGACAATGCCTATAGTTTTCATATATCATACTATGGCTTATAGTGTGTCAAATACTTTGGCAGCAGCCTCGGTACCTGCACCGATCTCATTAACGACATTGAGTTTCTTGAAAACGAGTTCAAGGTGCTGGATGGTCATCATGAGGTCCTTTGGAGCAACATTGCCCATACTGCCTATCCTGAAGATCTTACCGCTGAGTCTGTTCTGACCGCCTGCGATAATGATGCCCTTGTCCATCATTCCCTTCTTGATATCGTTGCTGTCAACACCCTCTGGTGCCTTCATTGCGGAAACTGTGCTGGAATAAGCACTGGTCGCGTTAAGCTGTGGGAACATCTCGATGCCCATTGCATCCATGGCAGCACGTACAGCAGCAGCGCCGGTTGCCTGCCTCTTGATCCTTGCATCCATGCCTTCTTCCATGACGATCTTCAAAGCTTCCTGAAGACCGAAGAACAGAGGCACAGCAGGTGTATATGGTGTCTGTGACTTGGCTGCACTCTTCTGGTATGCCTTAAGGTCAAGATAGTATGGCAGATTTTCCTTGTTCATAGCCTCAAAAGCACGTTCGCTTACTGAAAGCATGGAAAGTCCCGGTGGTGCAGCGATGCACTTCTGTGAACCGACAACAGCGATATCAACGCCCCAGTCATCCACTTTAACGTCATCTCCACCGATGGAGGTCACGCCGTCCATGATGAACAAAGCATCGTACTTCTTTGCAAGCTTACCAACTTCAGGAGCTGGATTGCGTATACCTGCTGAGGTCTCGTTGTGTACCATTGTAACAGCCTTGGCACCCTCGGAAAGCTTCTCCTCTACAACATCGAGGTCAACGGAGGTTCCCCATTCGCACTCGACAGGAACGACCTGTCCATATCGGGCTGCGATGTCCTTGAATCTCTCTCCGAACTTACCATTCTCGATAGTGACGACCTTGTCATCTTTATCGATAGTGCATCCAAGAGCTGCTTCCATGGAAGCTGTTCCTGAGCCGCTGATGGTGAAAAGATCGTTCTCTGTCTGGAAGATCTCTTTCAGCATGGTGGTACAGTCATCGAACATTGCGGAAAATTCCTTGCCCCTATGATTGATCATAGGTCTTGACATTGCCCTGAGCACGCGAGGTGCAACAGGAACAGGGCCAGGCATCATAAGTAGTGTGTCTTCAAGGTCCATGTAATATCTCCTGTTAAGTCAATAAATAAGTGATTCTATTAGTATCTATTTCTATGAATAGTCGCTATAAATAATAAATAATTGAGCTACCATATGCAAATCTACTATATAATTGTAGTCAGCAAAAAAGAATAATAGCATGGGTTCGGCAAACAAATGCCTGCAAGCCTATTTTAGCCATGCAACAGCTTGATGACATCATGTTTTGTAACGAATCCTGTGGTAACACCCTTCTCGACCACAAGGACCGCCGGATTTCTTTCAAGCATATGTGATATCTCATTGAGCTCAGTAGTAGGCGAAACAATCGGGAAGGCATCACCCATGATATCCCTTATTCTCATCTGGGAAATATCCGATGCCTTTCTCTCTGTCATGACCTTAATAATAGTGTCCTCGGAAATACTGCCCAATGGAACACCCTGATCGATTACCGGAACCTGTGAAAATCCATTCTCTTCCATCAGATGCACAGCCGATTCGACAGAATCATCAGAAGAAACAAAAATAACAAGCGTGTGCATGATATCTCTTGCCAGCACTTTTTCCTTCTCCACTTCCTCAAAGGCAGTAAATATCTTCCTGAGTGTCGATAACCTCGGATCGACATCACCTGCTTCAATACGGGCTATCAAAGGTTGACTGACACCGGCACGCTTTGCAAGTTCGCTTTGGGTAAGGGTCAGATCAAGCCTTTTCTGTCGTAGCCTCTCAGGTGTTGGAAGTTGCATAATATTACTGATGGTAATTATAGTATTTAAGGAATTTGACCCGTTAACAATATAAAAATATTAAATAATCATTCAATGTCGCTTTTCAAAGGCATTGTGAACGTAAAAGTACTTCCTTTTCCAATTTCACTATCGACCCAGATCTCGCCGCCATGCATTTCCACAAAACGTTTCACAAGTGTGAGACCAAGCCCTGTTCCCTGCTGTACCTTTGAACTCATTTCTTCGAGTTGCCTGAACGGACTAAAAATAGCTCCAATATCTTCTTTGGCAATTCCCATTCCCGAATCCTTTACACTAACATAGAGCATTTCGTCCTTTACATTCGCAGACACGACAACAGTTCCGTTATTAGGCGTGAACTTTAGTGAATTGCTCAGCAGATTGTATAGTACCTGCTTGAATTTGGTCTTGTCAGCCTCAATAACAATGGTATTGTCTGCAAGATCTGTAGATATATCGATCCTCTTTTTTACGGTCATTGATGCGAGCAGCATGTTCACTTCCTCTATCGTAGAGGGTACGTCGAATTCTTTGGGCTGTAGTTCCATCCTTCCAGCTTCGATCTTTGAAAGGTCAAGAATATCGTTGATCACATCCAGCAAGTGTTTTCCGCTTGAAGTAATATTGTCCACATATTTTGTTTGTTTCTCATTGAGTGTTCCGAAAGTTCCCAGCATTAACATTTCAGAAAATCCAATGACAGCGTTAAGAGGCGTTCTTAACTCATGGCTCATATTGGCAAGGAACTTACTCTTCTCAAGGTTCATGGTCTCTGCCTTGATCTTTTCCTGAAGGACATATTCAGCTTTCTTTCTTTCAGTGATGTCTCTGAATATCGACATTATTGCAGGTTTTCCTTCATAATCAATGACCGATGCGTTCACTTCCACTGAAACCTTACGACCATCCTTTGCAAGAAGATCAAGTTCATACCTCGAAGGCACATCTGGATCATTTGATAGGCGTGTTTCACACCTCCCTTTTACCAGATCCCTGTACTCATCAGAAACATAATCAAAGAACGGTTTTCCATTAATTCGTCATTAGTATAGCCTATTATATCGGCAAACTTTGGATTTACGAATTTGAGCAGATATTCCTGAGCAATGATAATACCATCATTTCCTTTTTCAACAAGGGTGGAATATTTCTCATCGCTTCTCTTCTGGCTTTAATGTGTCTTCTGAAGGGAAATTCAATACAAATATTATACTTGCACATAAAACTGCAATTCCTATTATTGTGGCTATCTTTTTCATCCCATACTCTCCACAATATTTTTAGTTTTCATTCCACTTCCCCGTTCTCAACATCAACAACTAATAAAAATTCAAATATAATTTATAATTATTTCTTTTGATATATGTGTGTTATGAAACAAAGTTAAGAGTTATCGAGCAAATCGATTAAGAATTAATTATTAAATTTAAAAATCAACAACTCTGCATAAATCCTTAATAATGGATTTTAAGTAAACCTCTAGGTATAATTCAAGTTCGTTCAGAGGATTTCTACAGAGCTCTTTTTTTATTAATTTAATTAGACACTAGCCATCTTCAATTCATTATTGAATGAACTTCTGTGCCGTTTTCCACGAATGCCTGACAATGTCGGGAAAAGAGCCATTCTCACGATACCATTCCTCAAGGAACTTCTTGGTCTTGGGATCTGATGGGTAACCACTGCCTATATCCACACCCAGATCCACCTTTATCTGCTCGATAAGTTCATCACGCCTGACCTTTGCCAATATAGATGCCGCCGAAACAACTGGATATAGATCGTCTGCCCCATGTTTTGAGATAACTTCCGGAGCTGATATGTCCGGATGCTTTTCCATATAATTGTCAAGAAGACGCTTTCCAAAACGTTCCTCCTTCACATCTGCTGCATCTGCATATATCTTGTCAGAAGGAAGCTCCTCGATGACCGAACCAAAAGCAAGTACCATGATATCGTTCATGCTCATCAGTTTTCGAAGCTCATCGATCTGATTCGGAGATACCTCATAAACGAACCACCCATCCGCATATTTCTTTATCTGGGCGGCAAGCTGCACCCTTCTTTTCGGGGAAAGCTTCTTGGAATCTGCAACTCCCAGATTCTTCAGAGCATTGCTTCTGTCCTCATCGATCCTCACACCGCCTATGCACATCGGCCCGATGACCGGACCTTTTCCTGCTTCATCAATTCCCAGTATCTTCATTGAGATCTTCCCTGATATGATTACCATTATATTAGAGTATACCACTCATACGAACACAGTAAATATAAGGTAGCCGATTCCCATCATGATAATTGAATGTTTAAGCCCGGACATTACACTACCTTCTCCCATAGTACCTGCCATAAGTCCTGAGCTTAGACCCTGAATAAGAGAAGCATGCATGAAAAGACGTATATATGCATCAAGGTCGAAATTGCCCAGAAAACCTCCAGCACCACCGGATTCTGCCATCTTTTCCCCAGCAGCTGCCATCTCCGCCAGAAATGTCGTAGAAATAATATAGATAACACCTACGAACACCATGAAGGAAATATAGATGATCACAATATAGATCATCATGCTCATGGCACGTTCACGTTTCATTGACTGTTCGGAAGCCGCATCGTGAGCCGCTACCAGAAGCACTTCGCCAACATCACCACTTGATTCATTGGCTTTTGTGATAAGCGTTAATGACCGTGCAATTACCTGTGTCCGAAGCCTGTTGGCAAATCTTATAAGAGAATCATTGACATTCATCCCCCATGAGATATCTGCCCAGATCATCCTGATCTCATTTCCAAGATGCCCGGATTTTGAATTTGCCATCAGCTTGATAGAATCCCGAAGTGTCATGCCGGTTTCATTGGTACTTGCGAGCTTCTTCAAAAAATCGGGGAAATTCCTTTCAAGATGCTTTTTCTTACGGGACCTTATCTCATGGAAAAGGGCCATTGGTATCATAACAATGAACAGTGTGAGCACGATATAGTCATCAATGAATCCAACCTTTTGTGCTGTTGTCCCGAGACTATCAAGATTGGACCAATAGGGTATGACAAGAACAAGAATTGCCACAGGAATTGTAACAACAAGAGAATATAACGGATTGCTCATTACCATATCGAAAGGATTTTTCACGAATTTCCTGACAGAAAGTGATTTTTTGGCTTTCGCAAAGTTCAGATAATATGCCCGATCCCGTGTATTTTCTTCAGTTTCATTTACAAGTTCTCCTGCTTCATCATAGATCGGTTCCAGATATGAAGGAAGATCAGGAATCCCGTGGTCAAGTATGGTTCGGGTAGGCAATAGTTCAGGTTCACCCATTTCGCTCGGAGTTATGATACTGATCATGACCACGAACATAAGAGAGCCTATAGGTAAAACGGCATATATGATAGCATAGACCATGACCTCTGAACCGGAACCCATGACCGCCATCATGACGCCCATGATTATAATAAATAAAGGACCAGCAACGAATGCGGTCACATACGACTCCGCAAGCAATCCAAGGGTCTCCAAAAAGCCTTTCTCGTCGATAGATGTTTTTAGAAGATACTGTTCGGCTTTATCCTGAAAATAGCGAGGAATGCTGCCACCACTATCGATAATTGTAATAAGATTGTCCATTAATTCATTGAATCTATCAGAAGGGGATCTCTCACTTATGTTCGAGATCGCGGTCTTCATATCATGTCCAAAATAATCCATTTCGCGGATAATGGCATTGACCTCGTTCGAAACTTCCCCATAAGTACTGCCTGAGCGGGAAAGCAACCTGAAAACCTCTATTATGTTCATGCCACCTTTGCTAAGTGCATACATGAAAGTGACTGCGTACGGAAGCTGTCTGTCAATATTACCCTTCCTTTCACCAGCCTGAAACCTGGGATAAAGCATGAACATCCCATATACCCCACCGCCAAGAGAAGCAGCAAAGAAGACCGTCATCAGAAAACCTACGAATATGCCCCTGAATTGCAATATCCATGCATTTGAATAAGAGAACTCCAGTTTTGTCATGGATTCCGGCAATCCGACCACATAGATAGAGATATACGCAATCAAAATACCTATTATCAGGCCGAACACGCAACTTAGTAACGAATAGAATATTGCATTCGAGACATAAACATCATAAGAGAGGGGGATTCGGGCCTGGAAAAGCTGTAACTGAAGGTTCTCATACTTATCTTTCCTCTCCTGGACATAATCACCAAGCAATGCAAAAGGCATTTTTTTGAGGATATTAAAATATGTAGTGGCCTTCTCTTTGGAATAGCTCGTATTGTCAGTACTGTCAGAGAACTTGCTTTTTAGCTTTACAAGTAACGATGTCTTCTCAACAGTGGAAGAAACCAGGGCTTCAACATGCTCATCCTTTTTTTCCAAAGAGTTGTTTTCTGTCACTTTAACACCCCTAAGGATCAGAGCAGGTCCAATTCCTTCATAATTTTTCCCGGATTGGATTGATATGTATTGATTATGTTCGATATCTGTTTGAAATTATTGATATCTTTATCCATCATATATTCAAGAATACGCTGGCGGTTCTTTAGTTCCTTATTGACATCCGTAGCATTCCAACCCCTGTGAATACGTATATCCATGAGGGCTTTTGATTCACCTGTCCTGTGGAAACTATCGGTGTTCGAATCCCATACAAACACATCATTCGTCCTGATATTATGCGTGTTAGGATCGATATCTACTATCTCCACAAGTTTCAGATTTCTTCTGACACGTTTGCCCTTAGAGTAGGTCTGTGCCTGAATGCACATGATATCAAGGGCCTGTATCATGTTACGCGGAACACTGATAGGCGGATTTTCCAGCCTGTGAATTGCAGATGGAACTGAATCCGCATGCATTGTAGAAAATGTAGTATGGCCTGTGGACATGGCCTGGAAAAGAGTAAGTGCTTCCTTACCTCGAACTTCACCCACAAGAAGATATTCTGGCCGCTGACGGAGTGCAGCCTTCAGAAGATCGTACATGTCCACTGCCCCTCTCTCATCCGATGTGAACGAATCCCTTGTTACACCCGGTATCCAGTTCGGATGTGGTAACTTCAATTCCCTAGTATCTTCAAGGGAGATTATCTTCGCTTTTTCAGGAATGAAAAGAGAGACCGCATTCAGTGATGACGTCTTTCCTGATGCCGTACCACCTGCATATATAAGACTCTTATTGTTCTCTATACATAGCCAGAGATATGCCATAGATTCCGTTGAGAAAGTTCCCCATTTAAGAAGGTCCACAGGGGTTATTGGAACTTCATTGAACTTTCGTATAGTGAAAGTGCTGCCGTGGGTAGTAACACTCTTACCCAGCGTCATTTGTATCCTTGAGCCGTCCGGCATGGTAGCATCCACCATCGGGTCAGCAACAGAGATGTGTTTGCCGCTCCTCTGTGCAAGCTGTATTATAAAAGAGTTCAATTCCTCTTCATCAAAAACAATGTTTGTAGCAATGTTCTGGTAATTTTTATGATACAGGAATATAGGTTTGTCGTGACCATTACCCGAAATATCCTCAAGTGAATCATCGTTCATCAAAGGATCGATCTTACCAAAATTTATGAAATCACGTCTGGTGTAATAGAAGATCTTTTCGAGCATAGCAGGAGTTATACCTATAGCATAATCCTTGATTATATCCCTTATCTCTCTCTCAATGACCTCTTCTTTGTCATCATCCTCATCGATCTTTTCTACAAGAAGTATATTCCGCAGCCTATCCTGCACCTCGGCCAGGAACACGGTCTCAAAATCAGACATTGAAGGCTCAACAGCATAATAGATATGGTTATTACTATCTTCGTTGTAAAGGATAACAATGAAAACATAAGGTTCATTGACCCAGTAACGATTAACTTCTTCATAGTTCTCAATGCCATCAAAATAGGAAAGCATCCCATGTATTTCGGGGTCATATGCCTCGATCACTTCATATTCACGAGAGAAAAGATTTTTGATCTTCTGAATAAATCCGATATTATCAGCAGAAACACGTTCTGATTTGGTATCTACAGACTGTTCAACAAGTGCTTCGTCAGTCCCTTCAGCAAGTTGTTCATCATGCATTTCGTTGGACTGCTTTTCAGCGTTTTCATCGATCAAAGTGTTCGATGGAATGATCTTGGAGGAACTACCCGGTACATTATCCTTAATTTCAGGAGCTTTATTCGAGTTTGCATCCATATAAAAGCTCTCATCTTTGACATCAGAAACATTTGCCTCCGAATTCACCGATGTGAGTGAAATTTTCTCATCTGGAAGTGATGCGTTCGGGTCAATATTATCATATTCAACCACATCAGGCACCCATTCTTCTGTAGGATCATGGGCAGAAAGATTAGGATTAGCAAATTTATCGGACCTTGGCAGAAGTATTCCGAATTCATCTTCTATTTCTTTATCATCGGAAGTTTCCGGGATATCCAACGGATACGAGTTCTTTCTACCGCGTGGTCTCAGTATAACAGCATCAAGGTATTCTTTTTCAATATCCATACCTGATATAGGTTTGAATATTTTTGGCTCTTCATGGTTGGAGGAGGGGTGTGGAAAAGTCTCATTCCGATTTTCGTGAGCTACTTCCTTTACATTCAAACTGTAAATTTCTGAAAAACTCTCTTCCGCACCATTTAAAGCATCAGGATCCTTCTTAACATCAGGCTTCAGACCGGCATCCATTATTTCGTCCGATCTAGTTTCTTCTGTTCTTACTTCTGCCTTTTTGACCATCATTACCCCCCAATGGTTCATATGGAGCCAATACTAGAGATATGGCAACCAATAATCATATTATTATAATCATGAGTACTTATTATTATACTTATTGATGCTGATTTACTTATTATAATGAAAAGTAATGAAAAATATTAAATCTAAAGCTATACATGTTCGTTCTATTATCGGTTCGAATTGCAATCTGGTCATTAATAGATGACCATGGAGATATCCCCCATGCCAATAATTACCTTACAATACGAGGATCTGGAATCACTCACTAAAGCAGACAAGGATACGATCATAGACCGCGTGCCAATGATAGGCGCGGATATCGAGCGTATTGAAAAGGAAGCCATCGACATCGAGTTCTTCCCTGACCGACCTGATCTTTACAGTGTCGAGGGAGTAGCAAGAGCAATGAGAGGTTTTATGAACATCGAGACCGGCCTTTGCCAATATGAAGTAACGCCATCTGGTGTCCATATAGAGCTCGAAGAAGGAATAAAGGATGTAAGACCTGTCATAGGATGCGCTATTGTAAGGGGTATTAATTTCACATCCAGCTCCATCAAGTCATTGATGGACCTGCAGGAAGACCTGCACTGGGGTCTTGGAAGGAACAGGAAGAAAGTGTCTATCGGGGTTCACGATATGACAAATCTCAAACCACCTTTCAAATATCAGGCGGTCAGCCCGGACTTCGAGTTCGTGCCTCTTGATTTTACTGAGCCAATGACAATGGATGAGATACTCGAAAAGCATCCAAAAGGTGTTCGCTTTGCAAACATCCTCGAAGGAATGGAGAAATATCCTTTGATAACTGATTCTGAAGGGAACGTCCTTTCATTCCCACCGATCATCAACGGAACTCTTACAAGGGTCGAGGAAAGCACTACAGACCTTTTCGTTGATGTCACAGGTCTTGGAGATGCAGTATATACCGCACTTAGTATCGTTGTGAGCGCGCTTGCCGAGAGGGGCGGAAAGATAGAGTCAGTAAAGGTAGTCTATCCTGACGGGACCGAGAAGGTCACACCGGACATGACACCAAGAACTCTCAAAGTACCTCGCTCAGATATCGATTCACTGATCGGTATAGAACTTACAGATGATGAGATCGTAAATGAACTGAAGAGAATGAGGTTCGATGCAAACGTCCTTGAGGATGGAGAGATGTTCGAGATAAGTGTTCCAACCTACAGAGCTGATATCCTTCATAATTATGACATCGTCGAGGATATTGCCATTGGATACGGCTTTGATAAGATCAAAAGTGAATTCCCAAAAAGTGCGACCATTGGATGTGCACACCCGATCTCAATTACAAGAGGTATCATGCGTGAGATAATGGTGAGCCTTGGTTACTCCGAGGTCATGCCTTTCACCCTCACAAGCCAGAAGGTACATTTTGAATGGATGAACAGGGAAGAAACAGATGATGTGACCTTCGTACTTCATCCCATAAGCGAAGACCAGACAATGGTGCGCACCACCATATTGCCGAACCTTATCGAGATATTTTCCCTTAACCAGCACCATGAACTGCCACAGCGCCTCTTTGAAGTAGGCGAGGTAGTCGTTAATTCAAAGAACCGCCTGCACCTCGCAGCAGCCTCGATACATGCCCAGGCTAACTTCACAGAGATAAGGGAGGTCCTTGATGCAGTCATGAGGGAACGAGATATCGAATACGAGGTAATTGTATCAGATGACCCCGCATTTATCGAAGGCAGGCGCGCAGATATTCTTGTCAACGGCGAAAAGGTCGGAATGATGGGAGAGCTCTATCCTGAAGTGATCATTAACTTCGGTCTTGGACAACCCATCGTTGGATTTGAGATCGACCTTACAGAATGAACATTTGTAAATTCCCGGAAATATCCGGGAAAAATTCTTTTTTAATTGATAGTGCAAAAACTTTAAATTCTGATAAAAGAGATACGGGCCCGCCGCGATTCGAACGCGGGTCAATGGGTGTCTTCGCGGTATTTTACCACATCGAAGCCCATGAGGATGTCCTGGCTACCCTACGGGCCCTCTTTCAAAATTACGATGCTATCATTGTAATTGTTATTATTAAAGGTTGCGACACAACTTCCACTTGTGGCTACTTATTTTATCACAAATGTGTTCATACTGAGAATGTTCAAGGAATCATTGCAACATTTGAGGATAAAGTAAACCAACAGATAATCTTCATTACTAAACCATCTATAGAGTCTCTGTCGATTGGTATAAAGAACATATGAAACCATCACGGAGCAGTGAAGTAGCTTCACGTACTACGATGATGGTTACACGTAGTTCTATCCGCAAGGAAGGAAAAGTCATTGATAAATTCAATTGTAAATTTTAACTGTGCAGTGGGGGATTATATGAAATCATTACAAACTTGGAGTGGAATAAGTAATTTTAAATATGAAGGTTCAGTTGCAGAGGGGACTATTATTTATTATGGTAAGAAACCTGGAATCATCAAAGTATCTTCTGGACAATTTTCTCAGTTGCTTCATCACTTTAAAGGTGAATCTGTAAAAATTGGAACTTCAAGAGACAATACACCTAAAGATAGTGTAGGGGAATAGCTACAGGAAAATATCACTAAAACCGCAATTGCATCATATGTTGGTCCTATTTTGGTTGATGAGGGTTATGCTACCAAAGGTGATATAAAAGAAATAATTAACTTTACTCACAAGAATAATCGTTGAGTTTTGAAAAGAAGGTATTGATATGACAATTGGCAAAATTGAAAAAGTACCACTTCGAAATATGTGGGAAAATGAGGCACATAATTTCACACCATGGCTTGCAGATAACATTGATATTCTCGGTGATGCAATTGGAATGAACCTTTCATTTATCGAAAGAGAAAAGAAAAATGGTTCTTTTTCACTTGATATACTTGCTGAGGACAATTCTGGTAATAAAGTTATTATCGAAAATCAATTAGAAAAATCAGACCATGACCATCTTGGAAAATTGCTTACTTACCTTACAGGACTTGAAGCGAAAACTGCAATATGGGTATGCAGTGAAGCTAGACAAGAGCATATACAAGTGATAGAATGGCTAAATGAAAATACCTATGATGGAATTCAATTTTATCTCGTAAGGTTGGAAGGACTAAAGATAGGAGAATCAATACCTGCACCTTATTTTTCGGTTGTATGTGCACCAAGCGAAATTGCAAAAGATATTGGAAGAGAAAAAGAAGAAGATTCTAAAAGGCATAAACTTAGATTGGAATTTTGGGAACTACTGCTAGCAAAAAGTAAAGTACAAACACAGTTGCATGGTAATATCTCCCCTAGTAGAGACAATTGGATAAGTGCAGGTGCTGGTAAATCTGGATTATCTTATACATACAGTATTACAATGAATTCAGCATCCGTAGAGTTTTCAATTGATGGTGGCAAAGATGCAGAAGAACTTAACAAACAACGGTTCAACGAACTATATCAGCATAAAGATGTCATCGAAAATTCATTTGGTGAAGCGTTGATTTGGGATTGTGTTGAAGGTCGAAAATCTTGTAGAATTAAACTTGAATTAAATAAATATGGATTAAAAGATAAAGATAACTGGGATACATTGCAGACTAATATGATTGATGCTATGATTAGGCTTGAAAAAGCAATGTGTGATGAAATAAAAATGTTGACGAAATGAAAAGGTTACTACAACCTTTTGTAACCCTTTGTTCGAAGTATTATTTCTGATGTATTTTATTGGAATTTATAGATAGAATGAAAAAGAGAAATTAAATTCATAATAATCGATTTTGAACTTGATATACTTCATTTCATCTGATGATTTAGACAAATCTTATTAAAGCTTTCCATCATCAAATCAGAATCATAGAACACATTATGCCATCATTAAAGAAGGGATAACTGTAGCATCATGGATATCAGTATCAACAGCAAACCAAATATTTTATTAAAGTAGGTCTCAAAAAAACCACGAAGAGATGAAACTCTAAGGTACATGAGATGAGAACCTAGCTGACCTCCGATAAAAGCCACGATCCCAAGGATCGCCAGTGTACGAAGTTCTATTTGAGCATTGCTTATGTGGGAAAGGAAACCGGAAAGGGAAGAGAACAACACCACCAAAGCAGATGTTGCAGGGGCACGTCTGACACCAAATCCCAGGAACACGAGTATCGGCACAAGGAAAATACCGCCACCTATCCCCAGCAATCCTGCAATGCCACCTATGAACATACCTGAGATTATTCCGATAGCTAAACGTTCCTTTACACCCAGGTTAGAAGCAGTATCATTCTCCCCTATATCTTTCGAGAGGATCATAAGTACACCGGCAGCAGCTACGACCACACTGAAAGTATGAAGGACGAACTCTTCCGGAACAGACGTGGAAACATATGCACCCAAAGGTGCAGCTATTGCAGAGGATAAGATGAACGGTGCTGCTGTTGGGAGGTCAACAGTCTTTTTCCTCAGGTAAGTAACGGATGCAGAAGCAGTTGTGACCACATTGAGCATGAGAGCCATTGCAATGGCAGTTATCAGATCGATACCGAGCCAATAGAACAGCGGTACATAGATAACAGCACCGCCCATTCCGAGAAATGAGAAGAGGATCGAAAGCATTAGCACCAATACAATTAAAGTCAAAGGGTCCATAATATCGTTTTTCCGGGAATATCTCAATTCTTTGTCACGTATGCATTGCGGAACATTTCCATCTGTTCCCTGCTACCTACCACTGCAACCACATCCCCAAGTTCAAGAACAAACATATCATGCGGATCGATAGTAACTTCCTTATTACGTTCAACGCCCAGTACTCTGCAACCGAACTTTTTGATAAGGTTCAGGTCAGCTATCGCAACATTGACCATCGAAGAACTTTCATGTAACTGGAACTTCTCAATCCCTATTCCCTCATAGAGAACAATATCTTCGAAAAGATGGTCACATTCGTATTTTGTACATGTAGAAGTTATCTTGGCAAGCATCTGTCCCGCAACAATAGAAAGAGAACCCACATAATCAGCACCTGCCTTGTATATCTTATCGATAGACCTTACAGAATTAGCACGTGAGAATATGAGGGAATCCGGTTTCATGCCGCGTGCAATGAGAGTTGCAAAAATGACATCATTGTCATCGCTCAAAGTGATTATCAAAGTTGATGCTTTATCGATACCTGCTTTCTTAAGGACATCTTCATCCGTACCATTACCCACAACATAAGGGAAATCAGCATTTGATAAATTCTGCTCATTTATGTCAACGACCATAAAACTGAGCTGATGGTCTTGAAGCACCTCAACAATGCGTTTACCCACATCACCATAACCAAGTACTATCAAATGTTCATTCGTTATCATAGCAATGCCTTCACCCAGCTAAATTTTCAAGTTTTGCAAGTTGTTCCACTGTACCGGCTGCAAGGATGACAGTATTATTTTTAATTATGTCATTGCGATCAATATCGAATGTTAACTGACCGCCTTTACGCAGAGCTATGACCTTAGCACCAGTCCTATTTTCTATAGATGCCTGAAGAAGTGTCTTTCCAACAAGCGTACTTTTAGAATATATCGGAAGTTCTACAATTCGATAACCATCAAAGAACTCGGTTGCACCGGAAACCATTCCAAGGATAGGATCTACCGCCTTTTTTGCAATGAACCTGCCAAGCACGAGCTTTGGCGAAATTACCCTGTCAGCACCTGCATATTTCAGGTACTTCACATTAGAAGCATCCTCAGCCACCGCGATTATCCGAACATCACTGAGCTTGCGTGCGGTCAGAGTGATATTCGCATTCTCCCTGTCCGACATATTGGCAATGAGAAACCTTGCAGAATGGATATTCGCATTCTCAAGGGAGGACTCTTCACTGGCTATACTATACAAACAAGGAATATGTTTTTTATTTATGGAACGAAGGACTTCCTCATCATCCGAAAGAATGACAAAGTCCAGCTCCTGCTCCTGAAACTCTTCTATCAATGTCTCTACGAGCTGGTTATAACCACAGATTATGATATGGTCGGACATGTTCTTAGGAACCCTTGCAGGTAAAGGAAGTTTCATGGTCTTCTCGAACCAGGGAGTTACAACAAGGGTTATCAGGATACCAAAGAACATGGAAATACCAGATACCTGCACAATTATGGAAAATAACTTTCCGATAACCGACTTGAATACGATATCACCATAACCAACCGTTGTGATAGTTGAGACCACCCAGTAGAAGGCATCGTGAAAGTTGATGTGCTCGAACTGCTGCTCAAACTGCATGATCTTAATAAAAATAAAAATATAGATAACAACGACGGCTATGGAGATACCAATATATCCTGCCATATGCGTACGTAAGAAATTTGGGTACTTCATCAAATTTACCTCTTATATCTATATTTTATTCTTAATATCAGACCTATGTAAATGTATTGTACACTTAGAATCCATGTACAATATAAGGACCGAATATCATAAAGAGGAACGAGGCCAGTATCAGCATTGTAAAGGATGCTGCAATGGCGGAAGATACCTCTTTTGCTTTGGTTTCATCGGAAATGAACCTGCTGATTAAAGCGTGCAGATAGTCCCTGAATACATGACCACCATCGAGTGGTACTGCCGGCAGACAATTGAACAGGCCAACATAAAAGTTGAGCCAACCTACCCACAACAATGTGTTCGCGATCCAGAATACACCTATTCCTAATGGCTCACCCCATCCTATAGGAGAATAAAACTGTGCAAGCTGACCACTAAATCCGGGGAAGCCCTCCCCTGCAAATCCAAATATAGGAAGGCCCAGAATAATTATCCAGCCAGTGAATCCGCCAAGCATCGAAGGTATAGCTTTCAGAGCCGCAAGGTAGTCATTTGCAGGGAATTCGCCTATGGACATACCAAGAGGCACAATTTCAATTCCATTGGATCCATAATAGATACCAAGGAAACCTTTTTCGGAACCACCGTCTGGATGGGAAGCCAGTTCGACCTCAAAAATTTCAGAAGAGATGTTCTCTTCTGTAGCCATATCCGCCCTCACTGTTTCCACAGAGATGACCTGACCGAACTTAGTGGAGTTCATAAAAGTAACAAAATCTTCCGAGGAACCAATTGGAGTGTCATCGATCTTTGTTATCAGCATGCCACTTTCAAGACCCATTGTTTCAGCCGGAGAGTCTGCAACGATATTATTGACATATATGCCCTTTATACCATCATCCGTATCATTTACTACCTCAACATCATAGACCAACAAGTTCTGATCTTTTGAAGCATGTACCTGAACAACTGTTCCTGCTTCTATATTGTTCATATAAAGAATGATGTCATTGGCCTTCTGTATAGAAGTATCATCGATCTGTGTTATGACCATCCCGTCCTCAAGCCCTGCAATATCAGCTGACGAACCTGAGGTCACATTGATGATCATAGTATCGCTCATCGGTGCGATGGCACCAAGGACAGGACCGAAGAAAAGGAAGAATGCAATAGCAGCAACAACGAAATTTGACATTACACCGGCAGCAAGAATCCTTGCCCTCTGCTCCCTTGAAGCAATTTTTTTAGGCACCACTTCTTTCTCGGTACCCAGAATACGCCTTTCAATAGGGCCATCAGTAGTATCAGCACCTAAGCCTTCTGCAGGTTCCTTTTTAACCCCGAAGAGCTCCTCTTCATCGGGTTCGGCAAAACCGCCTATGGGAACGATAGCAAGGAGAATACCCATGGATTTGACCCTGATACCCTCGACCCTACAGAGGATAGCATGCGAGAACTCATGGACTACGAGCGTAACAAGCAAGGCTATAACACCCCAAGTCAAGGGTATGAACTCATTGACACCAGGTATCAGAAAAATATTCCTTGCCTCATTGAACTTCCCAGGTTCCGGCAATGTGTTTTCGCCTATAGAGGCCAGCATTGCAATATCTGAAAGTATGATTATGAAGAACATGGCGAACATGCCAACGAACATAAGGACAATGCCAATGTTTGCAAAGGTTCTCCAACTTCTCTTCGGGCGTGCAAGAATATCCAACAAGGCTTGACCTCTTACCGTCCTGATCATAAGGACAGGACCATAGGTAGATATGTTGTATCGCTCGAGTATTCCTTTCTTGTCAAGTATCGATATAATTGCCCAATATACAAGGAAAAGGGCAAACAAGGTGGTAGTGCTGACCAAATGAACTCTCCTTTGTTAGTGGTACTGGATAAAATCAAGTTTTTAATTTATGTATTATTATCATCTGTACAGTCATCTGTTTCTATAAAAGATATTTCATAAGGATACAGAAGGAACAGTATCAGAACATATCAGAGAAGGAACCAAACTGCTGTGCAAAATTAAGCTGATCGACCTCTTCCCAGTCTTCAACTATTTTTCCATTTTCTATGCGACTGATCGTTATTCCTGTATAATGCACAGGTTTTTTTGTAGGTACAACTCCCTGAAACTTACCAAGATGGGTACCACTTGCACTCCAACGTGTCACTACCTTGTCGCCTTCTGCAATGACATCATATATCTCGAACACAAGATTTGGAAGGGCATAATGGATAGCCCCCATGAACTCGATCAATCCTTCAAGGTCAAGGGTAGAATCCCCGAAATGCATCTGATAATCATGGCTGCACTTCTTGGTCAGCATTTCCGGATGCCAGCCGCGACTGGCTACACTCAGAACAAGCTCTTTGTTGACCTCATTGTCAATGCATGGACCAGAAGATAGATTACTATCAGATCGAACGGTTGTCATCAGGATAATATAATTACTTACTCACTAATAAATATAATTCCAAAAATAGCAGAATGTTTGTAATGATAAGATCAGCATTCAATAAATATTAATAAATTCATAATTAGAACATACCATAAGCACATCAAAAAACCTCAATGAACGCATCTAATAATTACAAATTAAAATAATCACAATAGATAGGTTTATAACAAATACTACTATTACTGGTACTGTATTTCTCAAATGCGGGAGTAACCAAGTGGCCAACGGTGGCAGACTCAAGATCTGCTCGTGTAGACGTTCGGGGGTTCGAATCCCTTCTCCCGCACCATTTTAATTATTAAGATAATCTTTTTTGACAGGCATAATAACAAGCATGGTGACAGACATGGTGACATACAAAAATGTAGTTGAGGCCACTGTAGATATAATCAGAGAGGCAGAGACACAACTCCCTGATGATGTTATAGACGCACTTAAAAGCGCAAGACAAAATGAGTCAAGTGACGTTGCAATATCACAGATCGATGCGATACTGAAGAACATTGAAATCGCAAGCAACAACAATATACCTCTTTGCCAGGACACAGGCATTCTTATCTTTTATGTAGAAATCGGAAGGGAACTGAAGCTTGATATTGACCTTAAAGGAGCTATCCTTGAAGCCTCCAGAATAGCCACACAGGAAGTTCCCCTCAGGCCAAATGCAGTACACCCCATAACAAGAAGCAATAGTAACGATAACACAGGAGACGGCCTCCCTGATATTAAATATGACTTTGTCGAAGGCGATCAGCTAAAGATAACGGTCGCACCAAAAGGTGCAGGCTCGGAGAACATGAGTGCCCTTAAGATGATGAATCCCACAGAACTGAAAGATATAAGAAAATTCATCCTTGAGACCGTTCTCAATGCTGGCGGAAGACCCTGCCCCCCAATAATCGTAGGAGTTGGTATCGGCGGATCCTTTGATAAAGCCGCCCGTCTTGCAAAAGCTGCCCTCTTGCGCAAGGTAACGGACATGAACGATGAGGAAAAGGGCATCCTCAAAGACATAAATTCCCTTGGCATCGGACCCATGGGACTTGGAGGAGATACCACAGCCCTTGCTGTCCATCTTGCCACATCCTACTGCCACACTGCCTCGCTTCCGGTAGCCATTAATATCCAGTGCTGGGCAAACAGACACGCATCCGTTGTTCTCGGAGGTGACGAATAATGGAATATCACCTTAGCACACCCCTGAAAAAAGAAGATATCGAAGGGCTCAACGCCGGCGACATTGTCTATATCTCCGGAACAGTACTGACGGCCCGTGATGAAGCGCATGCAAGGATCCTCGAACTAAAAGAAGAAGGTAAAGAACTTCCATTCAGCCTTGAAGGCGCAGCCATTTACCATTGTGGTCCACTTATGCAACAGACAGATGGAACATGGAGAGTCGTTGCAGCAGGCCCTACGACAAGTGACAGAATGTCAAAGATGACACCTGCCCTTCTTGAGAACTTCAATGTTCGCGTCCTTATTGGAAAAGGCGGAATGAGCAATGTGGCTGATGCCATGAAAGAAAAATGCGTATATCTTGCCTATACCGGTGGATGTGCTGCCCTTGCATCAGGATCCATAAAGAACGTACCTGCAGTACACTGGCTCGACCTTGGAATGCCGGAAGCCGTGTGGGAACTTGAAGTTAATGAATTCGGACCTCTTATAGTAGGAATAGACACAAAAGGAGAAGACCTTTTCACATCGATAAAAGAAAAGGCAAGAAGCTCATTTTTAAAACTTTGAGCTTCTGATATTTTTTTTAATTCATTTATTTGACTGGCCATTCATTCATTTATTCATTCGTTCAACCGATAGCTCAACTATTCGATAGGCCAACATTCATAGTCCAGTCATAGTTTAAAGTACTATGAATGAAAGCCATGCAATTAAAGTCAGGGCGAAAGAGTGTTTCAACCCGGCACTCAGCTTTCCTTCCCCCATCTGTCCTGCAACAAGACCACTCATGTAACCCTGGATGATAGTGGCATGGAAAAGTATGCGTATAAAATTATCAGCATCGAAACTACCTATGAAAGAACCACCGGCAGGTGCAGAAGTTGAAGCTACACTTGCCATGTGCATAGTAGGAACGAACTTTGTAGCCAGCATCAATATCACAAAAATGAATACAAAGAATGACATGTAACTGATCACAACATAAACAGCCATGTTACCACGGCGCTCCCGTTCAAGGGTCTTGATCTCACTTGCATCCCTTGCAGCAGCCTCGAGGACAAAAGAAACACGACCTCCTGCACGATTTGCCTGAGTGATAAGTGCTACTGACCGAGTAATAAGGCTAGTGTTCATCCTTTTTCCGAAATTATCAAGCGTATCCTCAAAAGAGATACCCCATGAAAGAGAAGCATCCATCTTACGGATCTCCGCGGTCATTTCACCGTATTCACCTTTTGCAACAGTTCCTACAGCAGACGGAAGGGTGAGACCTGCTCTGCTCATCTCTGCAATATCACGAAGAAAATTTGGAAGATATTCCTCTACCTTGTTGATGTAACTTGCTTTACGATAGTATGTCAATGCAGGAGGGAGCATAAATATCCAGCTTGAAATAATTAGAACATTATCAATGCCAGGTGTACCCCAGGTCAAGTACAAACCAGCGATCATGAATATAATTGCTGCCGGTCCACTGAAGATCATGGCATAATAAGGATATGTTGAAAAGGAACCTTTGGGATTCCTCATGAAATCTCTTAAACGATCATCTTTCTTGACATCATCAAGCTTCATTAGGATGACCTGTTCTTCATAGGCACTGAGCTGATCCTCATCAAGTTCATCAATTTCAACAATATTTTTTCCGGTCTTTTTATTGAACTTCATGATCATTCCTCCGGAGTTATTAAACTTATTATCACGAGAAACATCGCACTTCCAACTGGGATCAGGCCATAAACAAGAATGTATAGGAACATATCATCTGCACCACCCATGAGTGATACGATAGCTATTGTGATAATAAGGAACAAAGGACCAGCCACAAATGCAGTAACATATGTCTCACCAAGAAGACCGAGAGTTTCCAGAAACTCTTTCTGTCTCTGCCTGTTATCAATGATATACTGTTCAGCCTTTATCTTGAAATATGGCTCAAGCTCACCACCAGAAGTTACAACGGTGATAGCACCCTGAAGGAATTCCTGTAACATCGGAGATGGTGTTGCAGATGCAAGGTTCTTCATTGCAGACACAAGGTTACTGCCAAGAACTTCCAGATCACGTACGAGATATTTTGATTCAACACACATCTCACCATAGATCTCATTGTTTGAAAGAGCACGGAAAAGATCGACCGGAAGAACTCCTGCACCAGACATTGCAGACATATAGTTGATAGCATAAGGCAACATATGTTCGATCTTACGTTTTCTATCACCTGCGATCATAGCGGGATAATATTTCAGGAATGAATAAACACTGCCAAAACATAAAGCTGCAAAAGTAAGACCCCCAAAGACCGCTACCAGTATAGGCTGGTAAGGACGATAAGCAGCAGTCCATGCTGGAAAACCAAACCTATTTGCCTCTATCACTGGCACACCAACAAGTGCTATAACCGAAAAAAATAGGAGAAGTATACCTAATGTAGCGAGAATAGATATCAGGAGGACACCAGAAAGATATCTATCATACCCCAGATTCATCCTTGACCTGAGAAGATTTTGTCTTAAGGTAAAATACTTTGAACGTTTGTCCACATAGTATTTACCAAAAAGTGCAAAAGCTATATTGAGATATTTATCCATTCAGATCCTGCCTTACAACTTTCATTAATGTTTCAGGCTCACGCCTGTGCGCAACCACTATCTTGGAGAAATCCCTGAAGTGTGTGATATTCTTCAAGCGTGTCCATTCGATAACGTCTTGCCGCTGCTGTAATTCTTCCTTGACCCTAGCATCATCCCAGCCTCTTGATTCCATTAGATCATCAAGGATGTAGGAACGACCGGAATATTGGAACAAGTCTTTTGCTGCATTCCATACAAATACCTCGTTAGTCAGAAGTTCACCAGACCTTGGATCAACCCCTATGACCTCGGTAAGTGATTTACATCTCCTTACCCTCTCATCCCCAATTTTCACCTGTGCCTGAATTGCTACAATATCAAGGGCTTGGATCATGATCCTGGGCACATTGATGGGGGGATTCTCAAGCCTGTGTACGATCGATGATACGGAATCTGCATGCATAGTGGAAAATGTTGTGTGCCCTGTGGACATTGCCTGGAAAAGCACATATGCTTCGGCACCCCTAACTTCACCCACGAGGATAAATTCCGGACGCTGACGAAGTGCAGCCTTCAAAAGTTCATACATCTCAATGGAACCTTTATTTTCACCTCCAAAAGCATCACGCGTAACACCAGGTATCCAATTAGGGTGAGCAAGGTTCAATTCTCTTGTATCTTCAATTGAAACAATTTTCATTTCAGGCTGAATAAAAGTGGAAACAGCATTCATCGCAGTGGTCTTGCCTGAAGCAGTGCCGCCTGCGAAAATAAGACTCCTACTTGAATCAACAGCAAGCCAGAGATATGCCAGCATTGCAGTAGAAAATGTATGATATCCCACAAGATCAGCAGGCATAATTGGATTCTCATTGAATCTACGAATAGTAAAAGTACTTCCCCTTGTGGTGATCTCCCTTCCAAGAGTCATCTGTATACGGGAACCATCAGGCAATGTTGCATCCAAGATTGGATTCGCAATGGAAATATGTTTGCCACAAATTTGAGCTAGCCTTATGATCAAAGCATTTAATCCATCTTCATCATCGAAAATTATATTGGAAGGTATGGATTCATACTTTTTATGATAAACATAGACAGGAGTGTTCGGACCATCACCTGAAATATCCTCGATCTCCAGATCACGCATAATGGCATCTACTTCACCATAGCCAAGATAATCACGAATAATGTAATAATTGATCTTCTCACGAGTTATGGTGGTGAGTCTGATCCTGTAATCGATCAGGAAAGAATTAACATTTGACCTCAGATACTCTTCGGAATCAAGTCTGTTCATACTTTTCAGATGAGCATCCATAACTTCGCCAAGACGTTCTTTTACCATCTTGAAAAGCCTTGTTTCCTCTTTGGAAAGTTCAGGTTCAAGTACCTGGTATAGGTATTCATGAATTTCAGGATTATAAGCTACTCTAATGTAAGAATATGGTGGATTCACATTATAGAATTCCATTTCTTTATAAGCAGAATCTGCTGGAAGGGTTATTTCTACAAGAGGACCGTGTTTTGCGAGATCATAATCTTCCAGTTCAAAAGCTTTTGCGCTAATCATATTCAAGAACTTCTTGAAAAACGAATCCGGTTTTATCTCAAGTGGGATAACCTCTGGAATGCTTTTCTCTGAACCAAGTTCTTTCAGGGTCTTTTCCCATACCAAACTAACCGCATCCGGCAATTCAGAGCTGTCGTCAACATTTTCATCGGCAAATTCAAGCAATTCCTCAATATCGCTCTCCAACTCTTCTTTAGAAAGAAGCTCGGCCTGAGAATCATCTTCAACAATCTCTACAATATTTGACAATTGATCTTCCGAGGATTTACTCGTACCCACTTCCCCTAAAGATGAACTTGATGACAAGTCATCCTCTACCACATCTATTGTATTCATTGTAATATTCTCCGCAGACATATTTTCGTCTTTTTTGCATCGAACCCATTATCAGAACTTTCTATCATTCTACCAAACCTTTTGTGATCGATATTCTTTATGGACCAAAATAGAGGGACTGCCCCCATGATATGTCTTCATTATTGTGCAGATTGAGTACATTCGCTTACTGCAAGTTGCACAGCATTAATCATTATAATTATTATAGTACCGTTTTATAAAAGATTATTGGTTATACAATAGGTAAAACTAGCATCAACACAACCCAGAAAGGTCAGCCAATGTAAACCTATATATCCAGAAAAATGAAATTACTAAAGAGATCAAGGTGAGACAATGCAATTAAAAGTACAACCCATTGATATCAAAGTAGGCAAATATAAAGTGATCCTGAACACAATTGATGCTAAGGAGATAGGTGTCAATGAAGGAGATAGGGTACGTATAAGGGACCACGAGACCCTAACAGCCATCGTGGATTTCACAGAAGATATGATCTCACCCGGCATGATAGGGTTATACCATGAAGTGAAAGAGGCACTGAATAAGGAATGGACCGAGACGGTCGAGATATTCCCTGCTGAAAAACCAAAGTCCACATACATTATTAGAAAGACAATGGATGGACAGAAGCTCTCAAAGGAAGAGATAGACATACTTGTGAAGGATATTGTCGAAGAGAACCTTGCCGAGATAGAAATTGCTGCATTCCTCACTGCCACATATATAAACGACATGACCGATGATGAAACCGAATGGCTTACCCGTGCCATGATAGATTCTGGAGACACACTGGATTTCGAGACCCATCCAATAATGGATAAACACTCCATCGGAGGAGTTCCCGGAAATAAGATCTCATTGCTAATCGTTCCCATAGTAGCTGCAAACGGATTACTTATACCAAAGACCAGTTCAAGGGCCATCACTGGTGCAGGAGGGACCGCAGATCTGATGGAGATACTTGCACCTGTTGAGTTCGATGCTGCTGAAATTAAGAGGATGACCGAAGAGGTTGGTGGCGTACTTGTCTGGGGCGGTGCTACCAATATTGCACCTGCGGATGATAAGCTCATAAAGGTCGAGTACCCGCTTTCAATTGACCCGCATTGCCAGATGCTCGCATCCATCATGGCAAAGAAAGGTGCCATTGGTGCAGACCATGTCGTAATGGACATACCCACAGGACCCGGTACGAAGATAAAGAACGTACAGGAAGGAAGAAAGCTCGCAAGAGACCTGATCAATCTTGGTGACAGGCTCGGCATGGATGTGGATTGTGCCCTGACCTATGGTGCCTCCCCCGTGGGACGCACTATCGGACCTGCACTTGAAGTAATCGAGGCATTGAAGGTCCTTGAGAGCTTTGAGGGACCGAACAGTCTGATAGAGAAGAGTGCATCACTTGCAGGAATGCTTCTTGAGATGGGAAATGTGGCTGGCAAAGACCAGGGATATGACCTTGCCATTGAGACCCTCAAGAACGGAAAGGCACTGGCGAAGTTCAAAGAGATCATCAAGATACAGGGTGGAAATCCTGATGTGACCCACAAGGACATTTCCGTGGGAGAGTTCACTGAAGATATCATTGCCCCTAATAACGGATATATACTTGAGATGGATAACAAACGCCTTGTTCAGATCGCAAGGCTTGCAGGAGCACCTAACGATAAAGGTGCAGGATTGCTTTTGCATAAGAAACATGGAGAACCTTTGAAAGAAGGAGAAACTATGATGACCATTTATGCAGAGAAGAAATCAAAACTTGAAAACGCGGTTAAGAGCGCTAAGGAACGAACACCTTTCATCGTAGAGGGAATGATGCTGGAGCGCATCCAGAGTTTCAAGGAGATCTAATTACAATGCAAAAGATTGTGATCCTCCGACTCGGACATCGTCCAGAGAGGGATAAAAGGATAACCACCCATGTAGGCCTTACAGCCCGGGCCCTCGGTGCTGAAGGCATGCTCTTGGCATCCAATGATAAAGGAATAAAGAATGCCATCGAAGATGTAGCCGAGCGCTGGGGTGGCGATTTCTATGTTGAAAATGATGTCAACTGGAAGAGCGAGATCGAAAAATGGAAAGAGGAAGGCGGTAAAGTATGCCACCTTTCCATGTACGGGATAAATCTTCCTGATGCTGCCGGAGAGATCAAGTTGTGCGATAAGCTCATGATAGTGGTCGGTGCTGAAAAGGTACCCACGGAGATATATAACCTGGCCGACTGGAATGTTGCCATTGGGAATCAGCCACATTCCGAAGTTGCCGCTGTCGCCCTCACAATGGACAGGATAGCACAGGAAGAGCCGCTCAAACGTGAATTCGGAAATGCGGAACTCACTATCGTTCCAATGGAACGCGGGAAACGAGTTATTAACAATGTGAAAGAAGAGTGAGACCAGCATGGTCCACTCTTTTTGATATTTCTAGCTCAAAGGGGCTGCTGGCATTCATTCAATATTTTGTATTCAGACTTCCTTTTTTACTTTACTTTACTTTACTTGTAACTATTCAGCCATCCTCACGTTTTTGATATAAACTTAGAATACTCAACACAATTCCATCAGTGCTTGATATTGATTTTACCAAAAAACAATATACTATGCCTCTATTTTAGTCACTCCCTGAAATTCAACCTGGTTTTACCAGGCACGAGGTGA
>NZ_JAGSOI010000003.1 GCF_023684405.1 Methanococcoides seepicolus
ATGTCCATTTCGGATACCATCGTGCGTGACCTTTACGGTGAAGCAGGTTATATCGTTGACAGGCTGACCACTCAGGTCGAACATAAGGTCACATTTAAAGAAAGGATCGATTCAGTACTCACTTCAGAATATGTGGGTATTACCGGACTTGTTGCTGCACTTCTATTGACGTTCTTTGTAGTTTTTACTGTGGGCGGTTTTCTCGAAGAGGGCATCGTTTCTCTGTTCGAGATATTTCTTATCTCTCCTGCAGAAAATCTGCTTGCAGGTTCACACCCTGTTCTCAGTAACGTTATCATCTATTCTCTTCTGGGGGTCGAGGCAGGGTTCGCTATCGCTATTCCCTACATTGCGGTGTTCTACGTGATACTGTCACTGTTCGAGGATTCCGGTTATTTGACAAGGGCAGCTTTCCTGCTTGATAACTGGACGCACAAGGTAGGGCTTCACGGCAGGGCCATCATTCCTCTGGTACTTGGTATGGGTTGTAATGTCCCGGCAATAATGTCTACACGCACCCTGAATACGATCCGTGAGAAAAGGATAGCATCTGTGCTGATAGCACTGACCCCATGTTCTGCAAGGACCGTGATCATAATTGGACTTGTGGGCACCTTTGTGGGATATTGGGCAGCTATTTCCATCTACGTGCTTGAGCTTGTGATCATCTTTGCTACCGGCTGGGTGCTCGGCAAAGGGCTTTCGGGAGAAAAGACCGGTCTTATAATGGAAATGGCCCCATTACGCAAGCCAGACCCAAGGGCTACTTTCCAGAAGACCTGGTTGCGTGTCCGTGAGTTCATGTATATTGCGTTTCCGTTGCTCGTAGCTGGAAGTGCATTACTTGGTCTGATCGATTCCCTTGGTGTTCTGGATGTGTTCCAGAATGCAGTGGAGCCGATCTCAGTAGGGATCTTTGGATTACCGGCATTTGCAGCAACTGCGCTTATCTTCGGTATCCTCAGGAAAGAAATGGCGTTGCAGATACTGGCGGTGCTTGCCGGAACTGCAAATTTTGCCATGGTACTCACGCCATTGCAAATGTACTCTTTCGCGGTCATTAGCACCATCTATATCCCATGCATTGCAACCATTGCAATACTAAAGCACGAGCTTGGATGGAAAGACACAACTGTGATATCTCTTTTCACCATTACACTCGCACTGGTCATCGGTGCATTGATAAACATGATCGGAATGAACTTTTAAGGCTTACATTTTGCATGTATCTATAATATTTACATCTCGGTAGGTTTTAATAGTACAAAACAAACTTATCTATATGACCCGTATCACAGCCACTACTGAAAAGCCAGCAATATCCGCGCTGATGGACATTTTCGAGATGAGCAACCTGCGTGCGCCGGGGTTCGACGAAGTATCTGACATGCTTGAGATGATGGGTACGCATGCCTCAATAATGGATGGTGCCGTGTCATATGAGGAAGAAGAGGTTGCCCACGTTCATACACTGAGCATCATGGACGTAAAAAGAAAGTGAGTTATTTTGTTCAAAGGGTCGAACTCAGAAGTTCGTCTATTTCTGCATCAATTTTTGCATCCAGGTCCATGTAAAAAGTGTGGTCACGTATAAGGTTGCCTTCAAATTCTATGGTATCAAGGTGGCCGTACCAGTAGATCACCATTCCTGTGCCATAGTCCCTTTCATAATGCTGGAACTGCTTTTTAAAATAGTAGGTGTGCTCCTTTTCATCCCCGAACATTGCCTTACTTTCTATCCACTCGATCTCAGTGCCATCAACATAGAGGGTCTTGTCAAGAAAAAAATCAGGTGTCTTCTGCATTCCTAGTTCTCTCAGGTCTTCTTCAGTGCTGTAACCTAACTTGTAGTGGTCAAGCCATTTGCCTATAATGTCCTCTCCCATCTTCCCTTTTACAACCTGAAGTGCATGGGCTTTGGGGGAGAAGAAATGGTCAGAGTTGGTCGCATCTTCTATTTCGATCGCAAGTCTTCTGTTGTCCAGTGTGGACAGATTCTTGAGGACATGCTTTTTAGAGTAACCCAGTTCCTTGATGATCACACTTGCCATTAAAGTAGCTGGGACATCATTATTCTGTGCCAGCGTATTGATGGTCATGCCCTTTTCCCAGAGGTATCGGAAGTTCTTTGCTTTATTCTGAAGCTGCCCCATCTTCCTTTTGACCTTTGAGACCGTTTTCTGATTGAGGATCGCTGCAATGACCCCTGTGCTTTCTTCAAATTCAATAGCTAATATATCTACATCTTCAAGGGTGTTCGCCCGCTGATATATCTGGAGGTAGGTCTCTTTTTCCATTTTCAGTCCTCTCCTTTTGATCCTTTGGTCAGTACACAGTCGTCACACTGTTTCTTTCCGCAGTAGCTCTTAGCATACTCCACTATCAATGCGTGGTATTCCTTATATAGCGACACATCTTCAGGAAGGTTCTTTTCAAACATCTCCTGAAGTTGCATATAATTGCCTTCAATACCGATACATTTCATGATGCGTGTCGTGTAAGCATCGATCACGAACTTCGGTTTATCAGCAGCGTAAAGAACAATACTATCAGCAGTCTCATTTCCCACACCATTGAGGGAAAGCATGAGGTTGCGCAACTGGGTTGTCGGCAAGGAAAATACATTATCTATTCCTTCCCTGGCAAAGAAGCCTGCAATACCTTTCAGACGTTTTGCTTTCTGTCGGTAAAAACCGCAACATCTGACAAGTTCTTCAATAAGTTCCAGTTCAGCTCTCGCAAGTTTTTCAGGTTCTATCAGATCATATTTCTTCAGACCTTCTATGGCCTTCTCGACATTGGTCCATTTTGTCTGTTGTGTCAGTATTGTGCCGATCACAACTTCAAAAGGAGTGTCAGCAGGCCACCATTGAAGATGTCCTATCTTTTCGAGGAGTGCCTCGTAGATATCACTGACATGTTCGTTTTTCATCTCATTTTATAGATGTTCTCCTATTATATAATCATTAAAGCTCTCTTCAATAAAGGCATAATGGAGGAAATATCCCTGTGAGATGAAGTTAATAATGAAGAAAAAATTAAGGTGGTAGATGTTTATTTCCAAAAATCCTTCTCATAATCTTCGGAAATATCTCCCAAGTCCATCATCTTGCTTAGCTTATCCTTTTTGTCGGCATCTTCTTTCGAAGGTGTGATCTCCCTGACCATTTCGGTTTTTGGGTCAGAAACATGTGATTCGATCACTGTGGTATTCTCTGATTCCATCACAATGGTTTCTCTTATCTCACTAATATGAGGGGCCATCTCTTTCTTCTCTTCAATGGTCTCTTTTTCTATAGTGAAAAGTTCTGGCGTATGCCTGTCGATCGTTGCTTCAGAGATACTCCCAAGTCGTCTGCGAGTCTCTTCCGCATAGGTGTCGCGAGTAGTTCCTATCTGATCGCTTTGTTTGTGAGTCCCGCGGTATCCGATGGAACAGTTCTCCTCGCCTGTACGCCAGTCTATGTGGTAGAGGTAGCATTGCTCTTTCTTACATCGGTGCTCGTTGTCCTGTGGGCATATATCGGGTAACGCCATGGTAAACCACTTCGGTATGATTATATTTCTCAGATGTTCTTCAGGAAATCAGCGATAAGCGGAGCAACACTGATGCTGCTTTGTGCTTTTTCAAGAGTGTCCGATGCGATGATCTCATGGACGCCAGCATTGTAAAGCCTTAAGACACCGTTCTTGGTAAGCACAGGATGCACGCATGCGATGTAAACATCTTTGGCGCCCTGGCTACGAAGCAGTTTTATGGACTCTGCCATAGTGCCTCCTGTGGCAATCATATCGTCTATGAGAATGATCTCTTTCCCTGTGACATCGATGTTCTTCGTCTTGATAGTTACAGTGTCCCCGGAATGTCTGGTCTTTTCAAGGTAATCGTACTCGATCCCTACATCCGCTGCGGCACTTTCTGCAAGGGCAATAGCTCCTTTGTCAGGTGCGATGATAAGCGGATCTTCCAGACCCAGTGATCTGATGTAATTCCCTATCAAATGGGATGCGTCAAGGTCAAAGGAATCCGCATTGAAATGTTCTAGTACGCTCTTCTCATGAATATTGACCGTGATGACCCTGTCAGCATGGATAGTCCGTGCAATAGCACGTGCACTGATAGCTTCTCCAGACCTGAACGCCTTATCCTGTCTTGCATAACCCATGTAAGGTATAACCACTGTGATCGTGGGTGCATCCTCACAGGCATCGATAAGCTGTAACAGAGATACAAGGTCTGCGTCTGTGGGTGTGCTCTGTATAATGGTCACATCATCGACAATATCTTCGAGTATCCTTGTATAGACCTCTCCGTCGGGGAAACGGTTGAATTCGCAAAGGGTTGGTTCCATATTTAGTTCTCTTGCCACACGTGATGCAAGTAACTGTGATGCAGGTCCTGCTATGATCTTCAAATGATGTACCTCTCTTGTCTCGTTTTGTAGTAATCGAATTATCAGCCAATGAACTTTCCTATCTACATTGAACCATTAAAAGTCATTGGTTTGTAATGATCTCTTTCACTTTCCTTACAACATGGATGTTCTCAATTGCAGTTGATGGGTAATTGCCGGTATTGTCCTTTTCAGCAGACTTTACCATGTCCCATACCGTGAGAAGTGCAACTGAAACCCCTGTAAGTGCTTCCATTTCAACACCTGTTCTGCCCACGGACCTTACTTCAACATTGGCAGTAACATCACCTTCGCCGATCTCAAATTCCACATCTACGGAAGTTATCGGTATCTGGTGGCACATCGGAATCAGGTCCGGCGTTCTCTTTACTGCAAGTATGGCAGCGGTCCTCGCTGTGGCAAGGACGTTTCCTTTTTCCACACTTCCACTGCGTATCTTCTCGGCAGTTTCTCCATGAAGTTTTATTTTTCCGGAAGCTGTCGCATACCTGACAACCGTGTCTTTGTTACTTATGTCGACCATGTAAGCACGGTCATCTTTAATGTGACTGAATTCCTGCATTAACATTTCTCCAATATTTAATCGATACGCACCTGTTTCCTCTGGTCATAATCAAGAATTGCATCCTGCATTTTTGACATGAGTTCCCGTGCTTCAGGGATCGAGAGCTTGACAATTTCCTCGTCCTCTCCATGACTTACTACTACACGAAGCCGGTTCCTTTCGATATCGACTATTATTTTTCTTTCTGTATCCATATTCCCACTCCCTTTATTTCATTACTTCTGTTATCATATCAATAATATCTGTTGCAAGCAACCCGTGCCCCCACCTTTCAAAAGCAAGGTCTCCGGCTACTCCATTGATATAAGCTGCACCACATGCCGCATCCATCGCAGGCGCAATTGCAAAAAGAGCCCCTGTTATTCCGGCAAGAACATCTCCTGTGCCGCCGACCGTCATTCCCGGATTTCCGGTATGATTGATGGCGACCCGCTCTCCGTTGCTTATGTGGTCCTCTTTACCCTTAAGCAGGACAGTTACATTGTTCTTCTTTGAGAACTCAAGTGCGTCCTCTTTACCATTTCCGCCCAGTGCAGTAAATTCTCCTGCATGTGGCGTGATGATCATCTCAATGTCTTCTGGCACAGGAAGGGCTATCCCGTAAAGTCCGTCTGCATCGACAACCACTTTTTTGCAAAGGGGAACGATCTTCGAGACAGTATCTTTCGTCCGCTCGTCCCTTCCGAGTCCCATTCCCATGACCACTACGTCATGGCCTTCTATGAGTTTGGCAACGGTGTCAATATCCTTCTCACACAGGATATTGGAAGAAAGAGCTTTCACAATGATGTTCGGTGAGAAGGAAGCTATGATGTCTGCAACATTTGCAGGGGCTGCCACTGTCACTATGTCTGCACCGGTACGCAATGCTGCCATGGCAGTGAGTGCAGGAGCACCGGAGTAAGGCCCGCCTCCGATAATGAGCATCCTTCCATGTTGCCCTTTGTGGCTATCCCTGGATCTTGTTCGGAATGCAGCGATATCCCCTTTTCCAACGTATGTCTCAGCATCCTCACAAACTCCTATGTTGATGACCTTGACCTCGGATGTGTATTCTTTAGCATGGTCTGATGCCAGTCCCTTTTTCATCCTGTGAAAAGTGAGAGTAATATCCGCACGTACCGATCTATCGAATTTCCCTCCCTCGGGATCGAATCCTGAAGGTACATCAACAGCAACTACCGGGACCTTTGAATCGTTGATAAGGTCTATCACTGTTGCTTCAGTTTCCCTTAACTTTCCGGTGATGCCTGTTCCCAGTAATGCATCCACTATCAGGTCTGCGTCGTCAAGCCATCTAGTTGCTTTAAGCTGTTGGGGATCTGTTATCTCAATGAACCCCTCAATTCTACAATGTTCAAGAAGAGCGAAATTGTGCATTGAATCCTGGGTCCTTATTCCCGAAGCCGATCCAATGAGTGCAATATTGACTGTAATTGCAGGGTCGTATACCAGATGTCTGGCAGCAACAAAAGCATCGCCTCCGTTATTCCCCCTTCCTGCAACGATGAGCACATTTCCTTTTTGAATGCGTTCCTTCACTTCATGGGCAATGGCAGCTCCGGCATTTTCCATAAGCTGGAGTCCTTTTAATCCCAAGTGCTCGCAATTCTCATCGATCGTTTTCATTCTTGAAGTTGTGATCCCCTTCATGTTCTTCATATATTCTTCTGTTTGCATCGTATTTAGTTCTATCAATCTGGTTATTTTGACTTCAATGAGTACGGATTGGGTATGTCTTCATTTCCGGTGGAAGCGTTCATGTATATATACGTTTTCCGAAAGACGCTTAATAGCGAACAATTAATTATAGCTTACGAGGAGGTATCAATATACCCACTTTGAAAGAAATAGATGTCCCGGACAAGAAGTGGCAAAATCCCACTTATCTGATCTTGGGAAGTGGCAGTATCGGTTTTGCTGTCGCAAAGGAGCTCCGTGAGCTCGATAAAGACCTTATAATCGTTGATAAGGATTCGCAAAAAGTTGAAACGTTACGCGAAGATGCGTATGAGGCCATTGCAGGGGATATTTCTGACCCTGAGGTCTACAAACAATTGAACCTCAAAGAGCTTACAGGCGTTCTTGTTCTTAGTTCTGACAATGAGGCCAACAAAAAGGCACTTGAGATAATACCCACTTTGGGTATAAATGATGCTTATTGTGTGGCAAGGGCATCTGATGCCATCAATCTGCAGGAGATGGAAGCTCTCGGTGCAGACCTTGTGTTGATGCCATCCCGATTGGTTGCAAAATCGCTTGCAAGATCGCTTGGACGTGCAGAGGTTGTTCACCGTGGGAACAAGCTGTCCCAATGGTTCAAGGATATGTCCGGCAATGCACTTGCTATCGTAGTTCATGACAATCCCGATCCGGATGCTATTTCCAGTGCACTTGCACTGCAAAAGATCGCGGATTCATTTGATGTTAAGTCCTCTATATTGTATCATGGTGAGATCGGACATCAGGAGAACAAGGCATTCGTGAATCTACTGGGTATCGACCTTAACAGAATGGAAGAGCATAGCCTTTCTGATTTTTCTGATATCGCAATGGTGGATTGTGCGGTTCCGGGAGCTAATAATATGTTATCTCCTGGAATGCATCTCGGTATCGTTCTGGACCATCATCCACTGGGGGACTCGGATATCGATGCTGATTTTGTGGATATTCGTCCTAATGTGGGAGCATCTGCAACGATCCTTACCAAATATCTGCAGGAATTGAACATCGAGATCGAACAGGTTCTTGCAACTGCTTTGCTTTACGGTATCAGGACCGATACCTTGGATTTCAAGAGGAATACCGATTCAGCAGATCTTTCTGCAGCTGCTTACCTTTACCCATTGGCGGACCATGAAATACTTGACCAGCTCGAACGCCCTTCAATGTCGATCGAGACGCTTGATATTCTGGGAAAGGCTATTCTTAACAAGCAGGTCATTGGTAGCTATCTGTTGTCGAACGTTGGTGTCATAAGGGACCGCGATGCCCTTCCGCAGGCATCGGATTACCTTCTCAGCCTTGAAGGCATCTCCACGTCTATTGTTTTCGGTGTGTCCGATGACCGTATCTTCATCTCAGGTCGAAGCAATGACATCAGGATAAATCTCGGGGAGGTCCTTAGGCGTGCGTTCGGAGAAAAGGCTGCTGGAGGTCACTCCAATGCAGCAGGGGCCCAGATCCCGCTTGGTGTGTTCAGTGATATAAAGGATAGGCAGACACTTCTCAGACTTGTCAATGAGGCGGTTGTTAAGAAATTCCTTAACGCGGTCGGTGTTGATGAGAATACGGAATGAGCTTGAATAATTTGTAGGCTGATCATGTTCTCGGATTATAGGCAGCGTCTTGTCAATGAACTCAAAGAAGAGCTTGAAGCTGCCGAAAATATTTCTTGTGAAGATCTGGCATCGCAGATACGTAGTATCGGTTTTACCTGTTCCATGTGTGGTAAATGCTGTAGGCGTTCCTGTGGGGACAATCGCGTTTTTTTGACATCTTCTGACATTCGTTCATTGCAGGACTGCTCCCTTGACGATGCGGTCTTCCCAATGTTGCCTGATATGTCTGATGTTTCTTTTGCAGATGCTGTGAATGAGTATTCACATGAGTTAGAAGTGGACTCTCAGGGCCGGTATCATACGTTTGGATGGATGCTGAAAAGGAAGGCGAATGGCAATTGTTCTTTTATTGGTGAGGATGGTAGCAACAGGTGTGGCATCTATGGTAGCAGGCCGATGCTTTGTGGGACCTATCCTTTCTATGTCGAGTGTGGCAAGTTGCTGACCTCTGAATGTGAGGGGTTGGGAAAGCCTATTTCCGATGAGGATGCTGTTTTGCTCGCAAAGGGCCTGCTGGACAGGTATGTTACTGAGCTGAAAGATACTGTTCTCCTTTATGAGAAATTCGAGGCCAATGATGCCTCTTCTCATACTATCGCCATCTCTAAGGGTTCTTCAGATGTCGATGAGGTCCTTTTTATTGTGCACGATCATAATGGGAACTCGGAGTTTGCAATTAAATTGAATAAGTGAAGCTGCTAATCGATTGTTTTATTTATAAGGTACTCATTAAATGCAGTGATTACCATGTCCAATACTAATGATCATCCAATGACGATCTCTGAGAAGATCTTTTCAAAAGCTTCAGGAAAAACGGTTAAAGCCGGGGATTTCGTACTTGCGAACATCGACCGTGCAATGACTCACGATATCACTGGTCCCCTTGCAGTAGATGGTTTTTATGACATCATGCGTGACAAGGAAGAGAAAAAGGTGTGGGACCCAAGCAAGATCGTGATAGTCTTTGACCATCAGGTTCCTGCTGATTCTCTCAATGCTTCTGCAAACCATATCATGCTCAGGAAGTTTGCAAAGGAACAGGGAATTCTGAACTATGATGTCTATGAGGGCGTATGCCATCAGGTCATGCCTGAAATGGGTCATGTAAGGCCTGGTGACCTTATTGTGGGGTCTGATTCCCATACTTGTGCATACGGGTCTCTTGGTGCATTCTCTACAGGTGTCGGTTCTACTGATATGGCAGCGGTGTTTGCATCAGGTAAGCTCTGGTTCAGGGTCCCTGAGACCATCAGGTTCGAAGCCAATGGAAAGCTTCCAAAACACGTCTATTCAAAGGACCTTATACTGCACATGATAGGTGATGTCGGTGCAGAAGGTGCAAGATATATGGCTGCTGAGTATGCGGGTTCCACCATTGAAGGCCTTACGATGTCCGAGCGTATGACCATTTCCAATATGGCAATTGAAATGGGCGGTAAAGCAGGTATCATTGAAGCTGACAAGACCACAGAGGCATATCTTAAGGAGCGCATTCCTGACTATGAGTTCGATCCATACTGGAAGTCCGATGAGGATGCCGAATATGCTGAGTTCCATGATTATGATGTTTCCGATCTTGAGCCACAGGTGGCATGTCCTCACAACGTGGACAATGTAAAACCGGTCTCTGAAGTGGAAGGTACAAAGGTCGATCAGGTATTCGTAGGTTCATGTACCAACGGTCGCTTTGAGGACATCAAGATCGTGGCTGAGATGATGGGTGACGAGCCTGTTGCAAAGGATGTACGTCTTTTGATCATCCCTGCATCAAGGACCGAGTATATGAAAGTGCTGCGTGCAGGATACGTGGAGCAGTTCATGGAAGCCGGTGCAATTGTGGAATCACCATGCTGTGGACCATGTATGGGCGGTTCCTTTGGTCTGCTTGGTGACGGTGAAGTGGGACTTGCAACATCCAACCGTAACTTCAGAGGAAGGGAAGGCAGCCCTGAATCATTCGTATATCTTAGTTCACCTGCAACAGCTGCAGCATCTGCACTGACCGGTGTGATAACTGACCCAAGAAATATCTGAGATATCTCTCAGTTCTTTTTTATAAGTTGACCAAAAAAGATATATTAGAATATTGATAATTGGGGGTTCGACGTTGGTATAAACCAACAACAATTCCGTCATATTGTGTTCGGATTACACACCAACGTCAATACACCTTATTTTATTTCTTCATTATTTTAGCGAGCTGTTTCTTTTATTTCCAGAACAGCTCTTTTATGATATCGCTGGAGCTGATGATGCCTATTGGTCTGTAGGATGCTCCAACAGTCTCTTCTGACATGACTATCAGGCGGTGTACTCTTTTATCGACCATCATGTCAGCAACATCGTGAACGGTTGCATTTGGACTGACGGTTTCAACCGAATCTGACATCAGGTCTTCCACAGATGATAGTTCCCAGTTCTTATCCTTCATCCGTCCTAAGATGTCAATATCAGATATGATCCCAAAGGTCTCACCGCCGTCCTCTATGGCCACAACTGTGGATACGTTCTGGTCAGCCATCACCTTTGCTATCTCTACCGCATTCGACTCAAAAGGTACCGTCACTACTCCCCTTGTCATTACGTCCTTAACCTGTATACTTTCTGCTATCAAGATATCTTCCTCCCTTGTGTCTAAAAACGATTTGTCTGCCAATACGGGTGGCTTCAAAAATACTACAATATTTATTTTGAGAGTTTAGCTATAAATAAACATCGGATAGTTGCATGATGTCTTCAATGGCATATTGGGGAATATTATATGTGGGAGGGGGATGATATGCGTAAATATCATTGAAATCCTTTTTAATGATGTAATCCTATTAGCTAAATAGACTGGGTACTACGATCCTAAAATTTATGTTCAATATAGAGGTTTTCCAATGACTGATGCAGATATGTCTGTTCTGAACGAAGTATTCGATGTGATAATGGACCGCAAGAACAATCCTGTGGAGGGTTCTTATGTTTGTTCTCTTCTTGATCACAGGAAAGGTATAAACAAAGTGCTCGAAAAAGTAGGTGAGGAAACTGCTGAAACGATCCTTGCTGTCAAGGATAATGACCGGGCTGAGATAATCTATGAAACCTCTGATCTGTTGTTCCATCTGCTGGTAATGCTTGCAGCTACTGACATTACTCTTGAGGATATTGCTGAAGAAATGAAAAAAAGAAGGCATTAAGGTCATATCAGTATATGACCAGTTCATGCAATACATCTGTTCTTGATATCATTCCTCTTGGAACTCCATCAATGGTTACGATAAGCCTTCCAATGTTGTGTTCATCGAACATATGAGCTGCATCACTAAGGGATGATTCGCCATCTATTGTAATGACATTCTTTGTCATTATGTCCTTTATTTTCAGGGTCATCTTCCCGCTTGCAAGGGTTTCTCCTATGTCCATGAAAGTTACTATTCCAACTATCTTTCCATTATCTTCCACTGGGGCGCCGTGTATCTTGTTCGTTATAAAGATCCGGGCAGCTTCTTGTATAGTGGAATTCGGTTCTACCGAAATGGTGTCTTTTTTAATATAATGTTTGATGGATTTCTTTGGTAGGGATACCATTTCCGTTATTTCAAAAAGAAGTAAGTTCTCAGTATCGTCCCGGCCAACTACATCTCCCCTTACTATAAGTCGGTTCACAGGGGTTGGTCCTACTTGGACTCGATCTCCACTGTTGAATGCCTTGATGTTCCCAAGCACTTTTATCCTGCCATTGCACAGGTCAGGATGCCTCACTGTTGTAAAACTGATCTCTGCAACAGTGGCACCTTTTACTATCGTTTCATTTTTGTAGATGGGAACTTCTGCTTCCTTGTCCATTGCAGTGACGTTCAGGGCTTCGTATGCATCACCGGTTGCTCTGTATCCACCTTTTGGACCCGGAACTCCCTCTACAAGTCCCAGCATTTTTAGTGATTGCATCTGATTCCTGACAGTCCCCGGATTCCTGTCTATTAACTCGGCGATCTCCTCACCTTTAACTGCTGATGCCTTCTGACGCTGAAGGTTGATCAATTCAATGATTATCTCTTTTTGAATGGGGGTTAATTCCATAAGCTCACCGTTATCTCCTAGTGGATTTATCTGAATAGGACTATATATACATGTTGTAAGAATTGCAATGAATGATAATTAATAATCTTTTTATTTAGAGGGCTATACTTCGAGGAACACTAATATATAGCTTATGCGAGTTTGAAGCTGATTATAGCTAATTATAGGTAAAAGATCATGATATTTGAGAAGATTCACACGGTTCCGACTTCGGACGAGCTTATTGATAAAGCATTTCGGAGAGCAGCGCGTGCAAAGGCAGGAAAGACGGTAAGGGATAGGGACGGTGCAATGAAAGCACATGAGTCTATGATAATGACCTCTGGGAATATCCTATCTGATAATCTTGCAAATACTGTCAGGCGTTTTCCAAACTTTGATGATCTTTCGGATTTTTATTATGAACTTACTGATATCGTAGTAGGTATCGATGACCTTCGTATCGCTCTTGGTTCTGCTGACTGGGCAAGTAACAAGATCCATGAGATCTCAAGGGAATATGTGGGTAAGATAAGAAAAAGCAAGGACCCGGTTAAGACCCGAAAAGAGGCATTTGGCCGTATGAGTTCTGTGATAGGTTCTATTAGTAAGCATCTTATTTTCCTGAACGAAGCCCGTAATATCATGAGGAAGTTCCCGGATGTACGGGAGGAACCTACAATTGTAGTCGCAGGTTATCCTAACGTTGGGAAATCAAGCTTTGTTGCAATGGTCACCGGTGCAAAGCCGGAAATAGCTTCCTATCCTTTTACGACAAAGGGTGTTCTTATCGGACATTTCGAAAGGAACCATGACAGGTATCAGGTAATTGATACTCCTGGTCTTCTTGACAGGCCGATGTCTGAAAGGAACGAGGTGGAACTTCAGGCGATCACTGCGATAAAACATCTTGATGCAGTTGTACTTTTCATTCTCGATGCAAGTGAGACATGCGGTTACGAGATCGCTGATCAGAAACGTCTTCTTGATGAAGTCGTGGCAAACTTTGAAATGCCGGTCTATGTTGTTGCGAACAAGTGTGACCATGATCTCTTCAAAATACCTGATTTCGTTGATGTGAAAATGTCAACCGCAACAGGTGAGAATCTCGATTCTATCGTCGACAGGCTAGTTGAGATGATCGAAGAGACCAAAAATGAGAAGGAAGCAAAAGAAGCGGCTGAAGAAGCAGCTAGAGAACTAAGCGAAGAAATGGCTGAAGAAGCAGCTAAATTAAGCGAAGAATTGGGTGAAGAACTCGATAAAGCCGATCTTAAATGAACTTCAAGATCTAATAAAAATGAACAGGTCCTTTATAGGACTGTTCAGAGTACTTTTTCCATTATCTGTAAAGCTCTTTTTATCTCATCCATTGATGTTGCATAAGACATTCGTATGTAGCCATCTCCGTTCTCACCAAAAGCTGTTCCTGGTACGACAACTACTCCGTTAGCTACCAGCTTAGTGGCAACTTCGGTGCTGTTCTCCACTTTTGGGAATATGTAGAATGCGCCTTTTGGGGGTTCACATTCCATTCCCAGTGCATTGACGCCTTCAACAAGGAAATCCCTGCGTCTTTTGAACTCATCGCGCATTGTATAAACAAAGTCCTGCGGGCCGGTAATGGCGGCAAGAGCTGCTTTTTGTGCAATGGAGTTCGCGCATGCCTGCACGTATTGATGGACCTTTAGCATCTGCTCGGTATATTCTTGGTTCGCAGCAGTGTATCCGACACGCCATCCGGTCATTGCATATGTCTTTGAGACCGCATTGACCGTTATGACATTGTCAGTGAACTTTGCAGGGCTGACGTGCTCTCCTTCGTAAAGGAAATGCTCGTAGACCTCATCGGAGATCAGCGTGATGTCATTATCGTCTGCTATCTCGGCATAGGCCTTGATGTCGTTTTTTGAAAGCACTCCTCCGGTGGGATTGCAAGGGGAGTTCACGATGACCGCCTTTGTTCTGGGGGTGATCTTCTCCATTACATCTTCCGGTCTCATGGTAAGACCTTCTCCCAGCGGGACTCCGATTACCTTTCCGCCCATGAAGCCTGCAAGGGCATTATAGGATACGAATCCCGGGTCGGAGATGATTATCTCATCTCCCGGATCAACGAGTGCTGCGATGGCTATTTCCAGCGCTTCGGATGCACCTGAGGTAACGATAATACCGTCAGTACTCACCTCGAAACCATTCTCTTCCCGGAACTTCTGGCTTAACGCTTCCCTTAGTTCAATGATCCCGGCACCGTACGTGTATCCGGTAAATCCTTCGTTAATGGCATCGATGGCCGCTTGCCGAATATGGTCGGGCGTATCAAAATCCGGTTGCCCAAGTCCCAGATTGACCGCATCTGAACCGGCAGCCTCGAACATCTTTCTGATACCTGATATATCAACATCGAGAACACGTTGTGCAAATCCTCTGCCGCTCATGATGTCTTCCCCTTACTCAAGTTTAGCATGACGTGACTTAAGATCGTCCTCGGATGCTCCGGTAATGGAGATAAGCTCTGCAATAACGGCATCAAGGAATACCATGGATGATATCTCAAAAGAAGTTCCCAGGGGCGTGAGATTTGAATAGTCTCCGCGCATATGCCTTTCAAGGTATCCGCCAGTATCTTCCTTTGTCCTCCCCTTGATTTCCATGGTGACATCTGAAAGATTGCCGAGTGTGGAATCGCTGTTGGATGTAATGGTGATGAGCTTTGATCCGATATCCTTTGTGATCTTTCCAAGATTGGAGATCGATTTCGTTTCTCCTGATCCGGATATTGTGACAACTACGTCTCCTGGGTGAACCGCAGGTGTAGTGGATTCTCCGACCACGTAGGACTTCAGACCAAGATGCATCAGACGCATTGCAAATGCCTTTCCTACAAGACCTGATCTTCCCGCACCCATCACGAATATGCCGTCCGCATCAAGGATGGTTGCTATCATATTTCTGATACTTTCCTTGTCAAGGTCGCTGGCAACACTTTCGAGGTGGTGTGCCATAAGCTGCATGGATGAGACCAAATGCTCACATTTTATTGAAGATACGTCTTTCATAAATATTCATTCCTTTCATGGTTTAGGGGCATCTCTGTGCTTGCCCTCATCTTTATATGTAATATCCTTTACTTTCCATCCCTCGATATTCTTGAATTCCTCAGATAATCGATCGATGTCTGAATCGTCACCGTTCCAGTAAATGTCAAGGTGCACATCATCCTTCTTCAAATCTTCGATGATGGACTCTGCCAGATGGTAAAGTGCTTTGTTACTGTAAAATGGGATGTTGAACATGGCCCGATATCCATTATGTGTCTTCGCATAGGATACCAGGATATAGCCACTACTTTCATATTCAGTGATCTTATCGAAGTCACATACGAGCTCAGTTTCATGGACCGCTGTTTTGTCTATCTTTGAGATGCTGATGAGGGTTTGCCCTACAATGACAGCGGCTGTCTGGCGTCCGTACCAGATGGATATCTTTCCATAGGTGCAGACAATGTTGACCTCATCTGTCCCCATGGCATAAGAAGACAATGAATGAGTGGCTTCTATTGCTTTTTGTTTTTTTTCAGCGTTATCCATTCGGTGTCCCACTTATGATTATTTGCTTGAGACGAGTGCACTTATCATGTCACGGTCTTTCTTCAAGGTTTTCAGCTTGTTGGCAGGCCCTATCACAGTAAGTCGGGTTCGAACTACGTTCTTCTTGAGCAGCTTTCCAAGCAATGATTTATCTGTCTGGCTCGGATAACTTTCCATCTCGATCCCTGCAAAATCATCAGGCTCGATCTGTGTCATCGTCATTTCGATAAGCGTTGCTTCTTCTTCAGGGGTAAGCCCCTTTTCAAGAACGAGGATCTTCCCATCCTTAACTTCATCAATAATAAATCGAATCTTTTCCACAGGTTGCATTTTTGCGAGTTTGTCCTCTGAGACCAGGTCCATTTGAATTCCCTGCATATCGATCACCCAAACCTTTTTGCAACTTCATCGTAGAAAGTATCGATGTTCTTTCCCTCAAGGGCAGATATGGCTACCATTGGATGCTGTGGGAATGCTTCTCTTATTGAAGTAGCTGAGGATTCCGGAAGGTCTGTCTTGTTAGCAACGATAAGTAGCGGTAAGTTCCTTGCTTCCATATTCCCAATGACCGTAACATTGACCTGGGTATATGGGTCTTCAGTTGCATCCATTACCAGTATGACCCCGTCAAGGTTCTCCAGCCACTTTACTGCTTCAATGACCCCTTCGGTTGCTTCCTTTGCCCTTCTTTTGGATTCTGCTTCGTTCATTCCCAGTTCCATGAACTCATGGAAATCGATCTTTGTTGCAAGTCCGGGTGTATCAATGATATCAAGACTTATCGATCCACCGTTTGATTGGATGGTAACTCCTTCTCGTCGTCTTGCACGGCGGGTTTCGTGAGCAATGTGGGATACTGAGCCCATGGCATCGCCTGTCCAGTCTCTGAGTATCCGGTTTGCAAGTGTGGTCTTTCCTGCATTGGGCGGACCATAAATACCGATTCGTGCATTCTTTTTGTTAAACATCCTTTTGAAGAATTTCTTAAATGATCCCATTACGCCCATAAGTTCCCTCCGATGTGATACGGGAATTCCATTCAAATATATACGTTTTGATATTACTCATGCCTTATAAATAATAGCCTGAGTACCATTATTCTAATTATGGATTATTAAATACGTCATAATAAATAATCATTCTGGATTTCATTTGTTTTGAATGAGTGCCATTGATAGATTTATTGCGAGTTCTGCAATGTTGGACCCATAATCCCCTATCCTGTCAAGACTGTCTGCCACAGTGCCAAGTGCAACAATGGATTCAGGTGACTCAAGCGTTAAAAGGGATGCATCAAGTGCATTGATCTTAACCTTTGTATCATCTGCCCTTGAGATGACCATATTTGCAAGTCCCGTGTTCTGGGTGTACAATGCCTCGATGGCATCCTCTACCATTTTACTTGAGGCTTCTGTTGAGGCCTCTATAAGGTCCATTGTTTCCGCAGGGATCTGGATCTCCAATGTCGGTACTATCGCTGCTATCTTTGCAGCGTGGTCAGCAATACGCTCAAGAGAACTTGCAGCGAGTCTCAGATCGTGATACTCATCGATCGTTGTCTCGGATGCATCGGGGACACGCTTTCCACGGAGCACTGATCTGAACTGCTTTGATATCAACAGGAATAAACGGTCAACTTCATCATCACGCTCTACTACATCAATGGCGAGGTCATCGTCCTGTGTCTTTAATGCCTGTATGGCATCCTTTAGCATGGAATTGGAGATAAGGAATATTCGGCGAACACTCTTTTTAATGGATACTTCGTTCGGGTTCAAAAGGTCCTGAATGAGTACCGTTTTTGCGGTCTCTTCGATTATCTCCGGTCCGATCAGCTTATAACAAACATTTCGGATGGTCTTCTTCTGTTCCGCCTGTATCCTGTTTGCACGAAGTTCAATAAGGTCAGACCCGGACAGGTATGCAGCAATAAGGGTGCGTATAAGCTCGTCTCCAGTGTGGCCGCTAACATCTATCACATTCTTTTTCTGGGCAGGTGTCTCACTGTCCATTGGAGCGATCGTAAGCGAACCGTCCGATCGTGGCAGAAGTGTCACCTGTGACCCGGTCTTTATTCCAGCCCCTTCAGCCCATTTTTTTGGGAGTGATACGATGTATGTGGACCCGCCCGTCTGCTGTATCTTTCTCGTTTCTATGTTCATCTCTCCTTTCTGCACATTTCTATGTAGTGCTATATACGAAGGGGCATGTATATAGTTTTATTCAGGAGATATAAATATATTTATGCATTATCCATAGTTCAAAAGCCGTATTTTCCAATAAGGGGTACAAATATGACCTCTCCCCATGTTCTATAATTGATGTTGCCTTCGTTGTCTTTCCTTACGATGACAAGGTTTTGATGCCGTGTTCCTACTGGGACCACCATTATCCCGTTGTTTGCTAACTGTTCCCTGAGCGGCTGTGGTACTTCGGGGGCTGCGGAAGTCACAGTGATGCGTTCGTATGGGGCGTGTTCAGGTAGGCCGCAGGAACCGTCATCATGTATCACAGTGACGTTTGAATATCCTGCTCTTTCAAGATTGCTTCTGGCAAGCTCGGCAAGTTCTGGAATTCGCTCTATTGTGTAGATATTCCCGTTCTTACCTACAAGTTCAGCCATCACAGCAGCATTATATCCAGATCCGCTTCCAATCTCCAGAATGGTCATACCTTCGGTAATTTCCAGAAGATCGCACATTATGGCAACCATATGAGGTGCGGAGATCGTCTGATCATGTCCGATGGGTAACGGAGTGTCTGCATAAGCAACACTTTGCATATCCTCCGGAACAAAAAGGTGTCGCGGGACCTTTTTCATGGCATTGAGCACTCGCTTGCCAGTCCCGTTCAATTCCAGTGCTCTTATTAATATCTCTTGTCCCTTTGGCTCCATGAGGTTTTCCCTTCTCCCCATCCTGTCCTGCGCTTTTCGATCGAATAGATACGTTTGATATACTTGGCAGCAACACTATCTCCCTTTCGTGATCGGAATCCGCCATCTCTGATCTTTATCTTGGTGATGTGGAACGACTTTCCGCCGGCGTTATAGTCTCCACCGACAACGAACTCAAATTCTCCCGGGACTTTCTTTTCCAGAGATGTTGAGCCGTTCCTTACCTTCAATGATATCTTTGCAGTAACCTCGTCTGTGGCACGTCCCCAGACCACATCGATCTTCTCGACTTGCTGGCGGTCCACACGGCGACCTTCGGATTCAATGGCAGTGACAATTATTGGATATACTTCGTCAGAGTGCTCATCATCGACCACAAGTTCATCATCGATATATAGCATATCCTCTGAGTCGATAGGTGCGTGAAGGGTAAATGAAATATCATCCTTGCTAACAATTATTTTTGTAATGATCGGCTTTTTCTCTTCAATTATGGTTGTGTGGACTGCTCCACATTCCTGACATTGTACGACGGGATTCTGTCCCGCTCTCATTATCTCGTGTTCTACTGGCTCTTCAGGTGAGCATACAGGACACTCGACTATTACTTCTTCGTTCATGGTATCTGAGCATATGATTGTTAGATGTGTGTATAAACTTAACCATGAACGTTTCATCTAATTGAGGCAGCATGTGCAGCGATGAACTCGCGGATATATTTTGCACCAAGTATTGCAGTCTGCCCGTTATCATATTCCGGAGAGATCTCCACCACATCAAAACCTCTGGCAATGGGTGCTAATTTCCTTATGATGTCTCTCACTTGTACCGATGAAAGTCCAAATGGTTCAGGTGTTCCCAGTCCAGGTGCAAACGCGGGGTCAAGTGCATCCATATCAAGGGAGATGTAAATATTCTCACAATCAAGATATTCATTGATCTCCTCAGTGAGTCCCTTTATCCCCTTCTCTGTAACATCTTCGGGAGTATAATAACGGACGTTGTTCTCTTTGGCATAGTCCCATTCTTCCTTTGGACCGCTTCGAATGCCTATGCTGACATAGTTCTCAGTGACCTCTTCGAGAATATGGCGGGAAACACATGCATGATTGTACTTCATTCCCTCAAACTCATCCCGAAGGTCAAAATGTGCATCCAGTACAACGATTCCGAGATCCTCTCCTGCATGTTTTGCACAGGCTTTCACACATGGCAGTGTCAGTGAGTGTTCCCCGCCCATCATTATCGGGATCTTTCCGTCATCAACGATGTTAAGGATATCGAGATAAAGCTCATCAAGGACATCGTCCACAAGAGCCCCTGCTTCGAAATTTCCTGCATCATGGGCCGGAACGTCTGATATATCAATATCAAAAAAAGAGTTATAACTTTCAAAATTTGCAGTGGCGCTCCTTATGGCATCAGGAGCCCATCTGCTTCCAGCCCTGAACGATGATGTGCGGTCAAATGGTACTCCAAATATGACATAACTGGCAGAATCGTAGTCTGCCAGTGCATCCATCATGCCGGGCTGATAGAACATAATATTCCTAAGGGTTTATCTAAGGTCTATCTTCATCTTACCCATGGCTTCAAGGTATGTGATATCTTTACCTTCAGTGACCCTGTCCTTGTAGTCTTCAGGGATGGTAAGTTCGAATGTAGCGTAGGTTTCCATGTCCATGAGCTGTGCGATGTTGCCGGAAATGGATAATACCTGTGCACTCTTACGCTCGACGATAGGTACGTAGGTCTTAGCGGAAACTGAGCTTATGATGGAACGTTTCTGGCCATCGAATATGCCAACTGCCTCTATCCTTGCTTTTGCTGATCCGTGCTTACCTGGCTTTGATTTTTGTATGCTCTTGATGACACATGGCTCATCATCGGCAAGGACGTATTTACCTTCTTTAAGTTCTTTAACCTCTACCTGCTGTTTCATTTATAATCCTCCTGTAATCGCAAAAATGTAATGTTTTTTATTAATGGATGAATGTGTGGTTATAAATCTTTATTCTATATATCAATCTAACGAACAAAGAAATTCATGGGCATGGATGTTTCAAAACTATTTAAATGCATATCCTATGGATATATTCCAATGTTCTGCAATTCACTTTTTAAAGTGTTTATCCTCAAGGCTCTTTATCTTTTTGTGATAGCGCAGCCATCCTGTTCCCAAATATCCCAGAACGCCTATGGCTATCAATACAATTGCAATTATTATCGGATACGTCTTTTCCAGAAGCAAGGGATTCACATTCTCCCTCTGTTCATACGAGGGATACATTATGTCCTTCTTGTCATTACTATGGTCAAGCCCAAGGGCATGTCCGAACTCATGTATGGCGATCTGTTCCATGTTCGCATCTCCATATTGCTGCCAGGAAAATCCTCTTTTATCGCCGACTTCCAGAACTATACTGACACGAACGAATCTGCCAGCAGCTATTTCCGGTCGGCAGTATCCTGCAACACCATCCTCTGCACCGGTGGCCTCTTCCATGGTCTCGACCCACATGACGTAAATATCTGCATTAGGGTTATCAACTATCTCGAAATCGGGGTTATAATACAGTTTACCGTTCCCTCCGTTTTCCCAATACTTCGTTGCATCCACAATTGCTGTCCGATATGTATGGCTGTAGTGGAGGGGGGTATTCACATCATCTATATACACTGTTATGGGAGAATGGTCCCAGGGTTCGTCAAAGAATCTCGGATATTCCTTTTCTCCAAGAGCTCCGAATGCAGGAGTCACAAGGGTGCATATCAGAAGAATGCTGATAATCGTAAATTTGAGCTTCATTTCATCTCACTTGGGAATGTTATCTATCTTTGAATGTGATAGTTATTTCTGTTCCATTACTTCTGTTAAGATGTACATTTCCACCGATCTGGTCCACCAGTTCGTTCACCAGTTGCATGCCTAAGGTATTTGTTTTGCCTATCTCTATCCCTTTCGGGATGCCTATCCCATCATCGGCAACAATGAAAGTGAACTGCTCTTCCTTTTTGTGGAAAGCAATGGATATGTTCCCTTTTCCTTCTGGGAATGCATATTTGAAAGAGTTCACAATAAGTTCATTAAGAATAAGCCCGAGGTGGATGGCTTTGTCAACGTTCAAAAGAATATCCTCGACATCCATACTTAGTTCAATATCTTTTCCCTGCAGGTCATTCATCTGGTACAGATAATTTGTAACGTCATTCACATAATCCCGGAAAGCAACGTTTGTCATATCTCTTGAACGGTACAGTTCTTCATGTGCAATGGATATTGAATGGACGCGGTTCCTGCTTTCTTCAAATGCATCTATCACACGGGGGTCTGTGAAATTGCTGGCCTCAAGGTCCAGCAGACTGGCGATTATCTGAAGATTGTTCTTTATACGATGGTGTATCTCTTTTTCATGTGTCTCTTCAGCCTTCGCAAGTGCTTCTTCTGCTCTCTTTTTCTCAGTAATATCTTCCCCGGAAGATAACATCCCTGTTATTTTTCCATCCTTATCTTTTAACAGGGTGTTGTGCCAATTTATGATCCTTTCTTCTCCATCCGGTCTTAGCAGTGGGGATTCAAAGTTATCAAGGCCGTCCACTTTTCCAGAGATAAAGGTGTCAAAGTCTGAGATCTCCTTTTCCCTAAATCTTTCCGGTATAAGCGTTTTGAAGAAATCAGTTCCTATAAAGTCCACTTCCTCGCAACCTATGATCTTACAACCTTTCTTGTTGATCAGCTTGAGCTTATGGTCGGGGTCTATCACTGTGAGCATGACATCGGCGGTTTCAAGATATTTTTTGGCAAGATCCTTTTCCGCGATGTTCTTATCGTAAAGCTCTTTGAGTCTCAACAGGGATTTGACCCTTGTTTTCAGTTCGATCTGATCGATCGGCTTTGTCAGGAATTCATCTGCGCCGGCTTCAAGGCCCTGGATGCGGTCCTTTCTTCTGGAAAGGGCTGAAACAATGATGATGGGTATGAATTGAGTATTCTCATTTTCTTTGAGTTTAACACACACTTCATAACCTTTCATATCCGGCATCATCACATCAAGTAGAACAAGATCTATCTCCTCTTTTTCAAGGATCTCAAGTGCTTCTTTTCCCCGGTATGCAGGAATCATCTCATAATCGGGAGAGAGGTACGCTTCCATTAGTTCTACATTTTTTTGGTCATCATCCACGACCAAAATTCTTGGTAAAGCATTTTCCTGCACTTTGGATCCCATTCCTTGAGAATTGACTTGTTTGAAGACAAATATTGTCAATCACATCCATCTTGATACTCTTCTATATAAAATGACCCATCTTTTCATTCATTTATATAATTCATTCAGAAAATGTTATAATGTTCTTCTATAGTCTTCCCTCCATGAATAAATATGTGGCTCTTCTTTTGGTCATTTTATGCCTTGTCGGATCTTCAGGTTGTGTGGGGTCGGACATCGATTCATCGGCTCATACCCTTGAGTTTGTGAATGTGACGGAGGTTATAGATGGTGATACGATCGTGATCTCTTCAGGTGAAAGAGTAAGGCTTATAGGAGTTGATACTCCTGAGGTCGGAGAACCTTATTATTCCGAAGCGAAGCAATATATGGTGCAAAGGGTCCTTGGCAAGGTAGTCGGGCTCGAAAAGGATGTTAGTGAGACCGATCATTATGGCAGACTTTTAAGGTATGTCTGGGTGGACGGTGAAATGGTGAACAAAGAACTTGTCCTTTCAGGACTTGCTTTCTCAAAGACCTATAGGCCGGATATTTATTATCAGGACATTTTTGACAGTGCGGAGATAATGGCAAAAGAGAATGGTGTCGGGCTCTGGTCGGTTCCTGCCATGGCGGAGGATGCTGTCACTATCTCATATCTGGAAGCAGGACGCTACATCGACCAGGTCGTTACAGTTGAAGGCACGATAGTACGGACCACAAAAAAAGATGATTCGGGGATAGTCTTCCTTAATTTCCATGACCCTTATGAGGGATATTTCACTGTGGTCATATGGAGTGATGACTGGGATCGTTTTTCACAGGACCCTGATATCATGTATGGGGGAAAACACGTGTTAGTGACCGGAAAGGTGATCGAGTACAAAGGAAGTCCTGAGATCATCGTTGAAGACCCTTCACAGATCGTTATCATTCAATGAAGGGGGTCCTTTTGTTCTTTAGCCTTCTTCCTCTTCTTCTTTTTTGAGAACACAAGTTTAATAATCTGGTAAGCTGAATCATATCATTATGCAAAAGAACGTAGCTGTGGTCTTTGATAGTGCTGGAACTCTACTGCATATGTATCGCGTTGCAAAGGATATGGGGACCGGTCAGATCATTACGGGCATAGATAGTACCGGACTTGTTGCACAACGAAAGGGGCGGGCACTTATCGTTCTTCATACTGAACCCAGTGTGGTATTGAGTGCCGACCATAGCATGCGTGTTAGTGATTTTATCGATGAGTATGGTATAACTATTGCTATCAGTTGTGCCAGCGATCCGTTCTCTGTTGATGAAGCCTATGATATTATTAAAGGAAGCGAACTGAGGATCTCTGATATACTTCAGGTAGTTGACAGGGTAAAAGCACGGTGTCCAAACATCTTCTATGTCGCAGCCGGGATCATAGTGGACAGGAACGATTATTCGGTCCCTTATGTATTGAGTACGGGGGGACGTTTGTTCCACGATACAAAAGATACCATCGAAAAACTTGAAGAGCGCGGGGCTGATATCTATATTGCTTCGGGTGACAGTATGCGCAATCTCGAACAGCTTGCAAAATGTCTTGCTATTCCTATGGATAGGGTATTTGATATTGCCACCACCCGTGAAAAAGAGCGGATCATCCTTGAGCTGAAAGATAAGTATGAAAAAGTTCTCATGGTGGGCGATGGGATGAATGATATTCTTGCTCTCAGGGCAGCTGATGTCGGGGTGATGACCATACAACAGGGGGATGAACGCCCGGAAAAGTTGATGAAGTCTGCAAACGTTATTATCAATTATATTAAAGAAGTAGTTGACCTCATTGACAGGGATTGAATCCTAATCATCTGGCGGTTGGTCACCTTTTGGGTCGATGGTATCTGTTTTTTAATGTTAACACTGATACGGCAATACGTTATATTTATGTACTGCATTATGTAACTCTGTGTATCTACTGAGGATAAATTCTTGGTGATGTTATGCACAAAATGAAGTTAATTCGGTTTTGATATTTATATACAAAACCATTAAGTAATATTGAAAATCAATATATCAATATATAAAAATGGGTACTTACGCTAACCATATCGGAGGAAAGCAAATGTCATTGTTCATCGAGGTCAAAGATCTAACTATCACTTACGACGGTGTTAATGTTCTGAAGAATATCAATCTTAACATCAATGAAGGTGAGGTTATTGGAATTCTGGGGCGCAGTGGTGCTGGGAAAACAATTTTGATGCACGCTCTGCGAGGTGCTGAAGAATACGAGAACATTTCCGGTTCCATCATTTATCATCTTGCGAGATGCGATAAATGTGGTCATATCGACCCGCCAAGTAAAGTAGGCAAGCCTTGCCGTCTCTGTAATCATGAGGATATGAAGGCATTTGATGCGGATTTTGTAGCTCTGTCTCAGCATGATCATGAGCGCAGGAGCGTTTCCATGAGAATTGCCATTATGTTGCAGCGTACATTCGCCCTTTATGGCGATGATCAGGTAGTTGCAAATGTGATGAACTCTCTGAAAGAGATCGGATATACAGGTCCTGATGCGATGTCAAGGGCTATGGAACTTCTTGAAGATGTCTGTCTGTCTCACAGGTTGATGCACGTTGCGCGTGATCTGAGTGGTGGGGAGAAACAAAGGGTGGTTCTTGCAAGGCAACTTGTGAGAAATCCAATGTTTTTGCTTGCGGATGAACCTACCGGCACGCTCGATCCAAGGACTGCCGATATCGTCCATGATGTTATTGAAAAGGCCGTGAAAGATTATAATATGACCATGGTCATCACATCTCACTGGTCTGAGGTCATCGAGAAGCTTGCAGATAAGGCTATCATCCTTGAAGATGGTGCGATAATCAGTGAAGGTGAGCCTTGCAAGGTTGCTAAAGAGTTCATGGGCATGGTGTCCAGCATTGAGAAGAATGTCAAAGTTCCTCTTGGTGCTCCGATAATCGATGTCAAGAACCTTGTCAAGAAATATATCTCTGTAACAAGGGGCGTTATACATGCGGTAAATGATATCTCCTTTGATGTGAAGGAAGGTGAGATATTTGGTCTTGCAGGCACAAGTGGTGCAGGAAAGACAACTACCTCCGAGATGCTCATGGGAATCGTTGCACCTACAAAAGGGGATATTCAGGTCCGTGTGGGCGATGAATGGGTGGACATGACCAAACCGGGTCCTGATAACAGGGGACGTGCCACTAAATATATGGGTATTCTGCATCAGGAATATGGGCTTTACACTCACAGGACGATCATTGACAACCTGACGGAGTCAATAGGTATCGACCTGCCTTATGAGCTTGCAGTACGCAAGGCCATTAAGACGCTTGTAACTACTGGTTTTAGCGAGGATAAGGCAAAATCCATTCTTCCAAAGATGGCAGATGATATCAGTGAAGGTGAAAGGCACAGGGTTGCTCTTGCTCAGATATTGATGAAGGAACCTAACATCATTATCATGGACGAACCTACCGGTACCATGGACCCTATCACAAAGATAGAGGTCACAAGGTCCATTCTCAAAGCACGTGAAGAAATGGGTGATACGTTCGTTATCGTATCTCACGACATGGACTTCCTGCATGAAGTATGTGACCGTGTTGCACTGATGAGAGATGCTAAGATCGTGTCGATCGGTGAGCCGGCAGAGGTGCTTTCTCAACTTACTGAAGAAGAACGTTTGCTTGTTGCTCAGGGAGCATAAGTTTAACATTTAGCTTCTTATATTATGTAATGGAGGCGATAGGCCTGAGCGGCGAGATTAGTGTAGAGGTCAATGATCATCGCATAGCAATGCCCCCAAATTCTACATTGGGGGATGCTATACAAGCATCTGAAACTCCTTATAGGGAAGGTTCTGCCATAGGTCTTCTCAAGAAAGATGAGGGCGGTAGAAGCGGTGCTATTATCGATTATGTCGTTAAGACCTCTAAAGGTGAATTTAAAATAGAACTCAATGGTGGGTCTGTATCCTCAGGGATATGGGCAGACCGTTTTAAAGATTATGAAGGTGTCAGTGTACGCTGGGATTCCAGGGATGCAATAGCTTTTGGTCCTTTCGAGGCGGATATTGTTCCTGGTAAAGGCTCAGTATCACTTGAGAAATATGATGTGATCTTCGGTGCGGGTGGTCTTGATCCCGGTAATACTCATTTGATCATCGCATTGGATGATCACTCCTCGGAATACGGTGCACCTGAAGATGGTTCCTTTGGAAAGGTGATCAGTGGTATCAATGTCCTGAAAGAACTTGGAAGCGGGGATAGTATCCTTTCCATCGAACCTGTTCTGGAGTGGGAAGAGACAGGGGAGCATATCTGTACTTCCGATCTCTCCACAGTACTTGAGGACGGATACCGTATATTCACTTATGTGGAAGTGGAGCTTAATCCGGAAACTCCTGAGGGGGCAGAACACTTTTTTGCTTTGATCCGGGATGGGACCTTCGAGGTGGACTTTGTTTCCAGCTCTTTTATTTCGGATAGTTCCTTGCACGGTGAGATGTGCAAGTATGAAGGTTTTGACCCGCGGGATAAAGGTTCAGTATGGGTAAGGACAGTAGGGTATGGTTCCGGCAAGGTCTTCATTGCCCGCGATGACCGTCCGGCAAGTGTCATGCATTCCGTTATAGGACATTTGTCGCATGGCATGGAGCTTGTGCAGATGGCGGAAGCCGGTCAGAAATTGATGGTAAAGACTGATCCGGAACCGATCTGGTTATTGGGTCTGTCTTTCAAAGCTGCAGAGGAAAAGCTTTCTGCACTTGGTATCGAGATTGTTAAGAAAGGATACGTGGAAGAAGATGCTGTTGTTGTGAAACAGGATCCCCCGCACAGCATCGATGTTATGCGACAGGGATCTGTGGAAGTTATCGGTGTTCCGGATTCAAAGCTTGTTAGCATTGAACTTTATGATGATCTGGCTCCAAAAACGCTTGATTTCTTCAGACATGCTATCGATCTCCAGTTCAAACCCGTTGGGGCATTGCCGGTCATGATGACCTACGAGAACACGTATATATTCAAGGCGGAAAAGGCTGCGGAAAAATATAAGGAGATCATGCCTGAGAACGTTCCCGTAGGCAAGGTAAATGCAGGTGATATCGGTGTCACCAACCAGGCGGCTAAAAGGCATGGTATGGTTGGTGTAAAACTGGACGATGATGATATGTTCGGTCCTACGGGTGAGAAGTTCCTGAGCACAAATATCATTGGTCATATCCTTGAACCTGAGAAACTTAAAGGGCTTAAGGATGGGGATGTTATGTACGTTATTGAAGTAAGGGGAGTGATAATTGATGGCTGAAGAAACTGAGGATAACATCACGAAGATAGTTGTCATAAGTTCGGACAGCATCCTGCCCACGGACGCAGCTATGAAGGTTTACGAATCGGAAGATTCCATCACCATCAAGGAGACCTGTTTTGGTACGATGGTGAATGGTCCGAGAGAGGCTGTGCTCAAAGTGGTCGAAACCCTTCGTTCAATGGACCGTAATCATATATTTGTAAAGGAAAGGGGCTTTAAGCCAGGCGCAGAGGTTCGATGCCGGGCGGGAAGAGGAGGCGGTCCAAGACCAGGTTTCCATTTCCTGAGGGAAGAGGTGAATATGCTTCCCATGATAGGCAGAGCATTGGACAAATATGAGGCTGGCGAACCCCTTGAAGAGCATGAGGCTCCGAAAAAACTTGATATATCGAAGTTGAAGAAGATAATTGATTCAGAATTATGAGGTGTTACATTGGCAAAAGTTATCATTTATCCTACGAACAGCCTGATACTTTCCGATATGGTGGAAAGGTTCGGACATGAACCTCTTGCTATGATGGAGAAGATCAAGGAGATAATAAACACGGTTGGTGTTGATTCCCCTCCTTTGAACATTACTCCGGAAGGCCCAAAACACGGTTTGAAATATGCTGCGGTGGAAGTGCCTGCAGGAGTTCGCGGAAGGATGTCCCTTATTGGTCCCATGATCGATCTTGCAGAAGCTGGCATAATCGTTGGCGATTCATCTATCAGTTTTGGATGTATGGGCTGTGCCCGTACCAACGAACTGACAAAGTTCCTTATCAGGGAAAAGGACATCCCCATACTTGAGATCCAGTATCCTCATACCGAGGAAGAAGGGCAGGATTTCGTTTACAAGATAGCAGAGTTCTTGAAGTCCCTGCCATCCGGGAGTGATGAAAAATGAGCGATAAAGGAGATCCGGTACTGATAGCCCTTGTTTCCTGTGGAAGTGAGTATGCTGGTGTCCAGAGCGAGCTGGAAAAAGCCGCAAGTATGTTGAATGCCAAGCTTGTTTATCCTGAGATGGATGTTGCGACCCTCGATACCATCGGTATGGAGTTCGGGTTGGAAGTGGCAAGTCCTGACCTCAGACTTATGATGGCAAGGGCGAAAGCGGTCGTTGAAGGCGTTGCAAAAGTGGACGGTGTTTTCGTGACATCATGTTTCCGTTGCGCTGAAGCTGCAATCGTGAGGAATGAGTTGAGGAGGTACATCTTCGAGAAATCCGGTTTGCCTGTGATAAGCTATTCTTTCACTGAGCGTACCACTGCCGCAACTCTGCTTACACGTCTGGAGGCTCTGACGACCATTGCTAGACGGAAACACCTGCTTGCGAGAGTGAAACAGTCCGGTATCACCGCAGGTGTCGATTCCGGTTCAACTACTACCAAAGCGGTCGTTATGAAGGACAACGAGATCGTCGGGGAGGGCTGGGTACCGACCATAAAAGTTATTGAAAGTGCAGAGACTGCATTACAGCAGGCACTTGATCAAGCTGGTCTCAAAAGAGAGGACATTCAGGCGATCGGTACTACCGGGTATGGTCGTTTCCTGATAGGCGAACATTTCAAGGCGGACCTGGTGCAGGAAGAGATCACAGTGAACTCAAAAGGAGCTGTCTACCTTGCAGATAAACAAAAAGGCAGTGCCACTGTTATTGATATTGGCGGAATGGACAATAAAGCTATTTCCGTACAGGACGGTATTCCCGGAATGTTCACCATGGGCGGTATCTGTGCCGGAGCATCAGGTCGTTTCCTTGAAATGACCGCTAAACGCCTCGGTGTGGAGATCACGGACCTTGGCGATCTTGCTATAAAAGGCATGGAGAAGAACGTTGAAATGAACAGTTACTGTATCGTTTTCGGTATTCAGTCACTGGTCAATTCGCTTGCAAAAGGTTCCTCGCCGGAAGATGTTGCAGCAGCAGCTTGTCATAGTGTTGTCGAGCAGATATTCGAGCAACAGCTGCAGGAAGTCGAGGTAAAGGAACCTCTGATCCTCGTTGGAGGTTCATCCCTTATTGCAGGGGTTCCAAAGGCCCTTGGTGACCTCCTGAAAATAGATGTCATAGTGCCACCGCATTCACAGCTTATTGGTGCTGTGGGTGCAGCCCTCCTCGCATCAGGCTATGTGTCGGAGTGATTCTCATGGAACCTCTTGAGATATTCACTGTTGAAACTACGGAACCTTCCGAGGCTGCAGCTTATGAGAGCATCCTTAAGGATATCATCTCCGAGCTTGCATTCTCCCGCACCATAGGCAGGATAAAAGTGAGGATAAGGCCGGAGGATTCGCTGTTCATGATGGTCATACTCCTTCGCAGAGGTCTTCCTCCTATTAAGGCAGGTGAGATCTCGGATACTGAGTTCGACAGGGAACACGCAAAGGTGGTCATCACTGTCAGGGATGAGAAGACCATTCCTCAGTTTCTGGACAGGCTCTGGGAACAGTTTGGAAGGCAGAACGTTATACAGCCAGAACGGAACATTATCGAGGTTGCTTCAGATCTTGAGACCGTGGATAAGTTCATCGCTGAACTTATCGTGGATGATCCTGAGAAAACGATCCGGGAAAGGCTTGCCGACATGGCCATACGTGCCACCCCGGAAGGGTTCAGGATACGTTACCATTCCCTTGATAGCGGCAAATTCGTTTTCGTGGCATCGGAGGATACGATGCAGCAGGATTGGATCGATGAGGCCAATGTTATGTTGAAAGAACTGGAAGGGGATGATTCCTGATGGCAGCAGTACTTGAACCTTATATCTATGAAGGAGGTATTCACAAACACAGTCTGATCCTTGAGCTTCTGGAAGACCTTGGCGGTTATCTCGTTCAGAAGACCTCTGCTTCAACAGAGGTCACTCTTGTTATGCTCATTCCGAAAAAGGATGTCCATCTTGTCGAGGATCTCTGCAAAAAGCTTCTTGGTAAGCTGACCTCGGCACCGCTTACTGGTACTGAAGTAGCGGTAGTGTCTCCTACACTCGCATCCCATCATCTTCCACATTCAGCATGTGATATTGCGGAATATCTCCGTCGCGGAGGGGCGAATACCAATATGATCGGGCTTGCAAGGGGAATGGGGCGAAGGGTCGCATTGTCTGCTGATTATGAGAGAAGGCTCATTAATGAGCATGATGTTGCTGTTTTCTCGTTCGGCACTTTCAAGGATTGTATCATTAACAAGAAGCCAAAGCTCTTCGAAGGCATCGAGATACCTATCGTGGTGACCGGTGGGCCTAACATCAGAACTGAGGAAATTTCCGGAGCTGACATATATGTTGGTGGCATCGGGCGTATTGCTCACAGGATGAGGAAAGGTTCTGAACTGGATGCAATGGACGTTCTGAATGAAAAGGTGGGTGAGATCGTGAATCTCAAGAGGGAAAATATCGCAAAGGACCCGCTTGCAGTTCTTCCTGCAAGGCTCATGAAAGAGGTTCAGGAACAGGTTCCTGATATTCTTAATGTGCTGACACCTGCTCCGATCACGCTTCAGCTTGACGGCATGAGGATAAAACTGCCTTATGATAGATACCATGAAGCTGTTGGAAATATCGAATTCGATGAAGGCTTCCTCCTTTCGGATGCGGCGAACATACTTCCTTCCAAGATGAAGGATTACATTCTTGTAAAGATAAAACGCAGGTCTGAGGTAGTAAATATTTAAAATATCTGTATTTAAGTGAGGATTATTATGGACATTGAGAAGATCCGAGAGATCATCGAAAAAGAGCCTGATGAGGCAGTTTCTGATGTACTGGAGGGTGTGAAGGAGCGTTACGGTGAGATCCCATATATTCTGGAGTTCATGCGTGATATGCCGGATCTCCTTCTCCCTAAGGTAATGTATGACAATTCGATCATGCGTGAATTCGAAAGGCTTGATCCGAAAACGATCGAGCTGATCTGTATAGGTGTTTCATCTGCCCTTCGGTGCGACCATTGTATGAATATGCACATCCGTGTGGCAAACAGGCTTGGGCTTACCAAGGAAGAGATCTTTGATGCTGTTCTGATCGCTGGTGCTATTTCCAATGCATCCGTACTTGCGGAAGGCACACGTGCTCTCGATGCAGAGTTCAATGGTCGGAAATGTGATGGCAACGATGATTGTGATGTTTGCAAGATCGCGAATCACGATTAAAAAAAGCATGATGATGCTGTTTTAAGCATCATCTATATTTAATTCAATTTGTTTTTTACAATTTTATCTTATTGGCATCTATATTCAATCTAGCCTATCTTATCCCAGAAGCGGGGTTCCCTAAAGAAGTGCACCTGCAAGGTATCCAAGGATCACTCCACTGTTCAGGAATGGAAGTCCTGCCTGTGGTTTTCCTTTCATGACGAATATTGTAAGCCCGATGAATCCGGTAAGTGTTCCTATTATTGCTCCAAGGGCGGGGTATGATATGAACCCTGTGTGGGCAATGAAAACGTTTGCAGATACCACCAGGACGGTTGGCATGACCGCATCCCCAAGTCCCATGAAGAACGCATCTCTTTCGCCTTCCTTTTTCATGCCGTCCTTTATGAATGAATAGTTCAGCTTTTTCGGGATGATAAAAAGTATTGGCAATCTGAGGTCCATCACACCTTCTGCAAGATCGATCATGTGCTTTGTCTTATAGACCGATATGGCATCGTATATTGCAAGAAGTGATAACAGGACGATTGCTGGCAGGATCCCAAAGGATATTCCGAATATTGAACTGGCAGCAGCTCCGATTATTATGCCGATGGTATCTATGACATACCATTCAGGGAACTTGTAAAGGACGATGCTGAGTGCAATTGCCAGTATAATTGCCAGTGTACTGCTCAATGTCTCACTTATTCCAAGCATATACAAGATCGGATAGAATCCGTAGAATATGGTGGCACCTACTGCAAGCAATATCGTTAGTTGTATTACCCATTTCATGTTACGTTTGATAGCAAGCAGTAACAGGAATGTGAATGCGAGGATGAATCCTATGTAATAGAACGAATTGGCAGTCGATTCGGGATTCTCTACGGCTTGCATTCCAAGTTCATCCATTGGGGATGCCAGCACTAATGCGAGAACCTGTACTATTAGGATCAACCCGGCCATTGCGACCATTGGAAAATAATCTTTGAATGTGTCTTTTTCGGAACTCAATATAATTCTCCCTGTGCCCAAAATATCTATGTAGTGCAAATTTGAAATATCGGCACAGTATTTAATAGTATGTAATTGTTATAATAGTTATAATAGGTGTTATCAGTTAATATATCGATGTTGTTATCGATAGGATTGCTGTACGTTTAATAAATGAGGTAAAATGATGGATCCCCGGGACATTGTATTTTCGATCGTGATGGTTGTATCTTCTTTTGTGCTGACCTATGAATGGCTTGGCAGGTTCAAACCCAACTCCGCTAATTCTTTGATCATACTTTCTGCTATTGTAATGGTAGGTGCATTAGCTGCGATGATCCTTTCTCTGGATATCAGGCTTCGGAGGATCGAAAAGACGCTGGATGATAAGGAACGTTCTCTTCGTATCAATATACAGAGCATTGAGAGTTCAATGGACAGGAAGATGAACGAAGTTATCACTGTAGTGGATGAGGCAATGGACGTAGTTAATAGGAAATCATATCGTTAATTCCCTCTCTTTTTTTCTTTGAAATAAGCAGAATCGCATTCATTGTGAACTGTTACATCAAATTCGGCCTGTCGACATCTGCCGAAACCAATATATGTGTACCAGTATATGTGGAACTTGTAATATTGCTAAGATTCAAGGGAGTGCGTATATGCGCATCAATTTAGAACCAATTGGCATAATTAAAAAGGCTGGAAAGTATTCAGAAATATTAATATATTCTGAATTTGAGCAGATCATAAAAAATCTGGTCTCAATGGTGGGAAAAGGCTCTGTTGGTGGTCAGGAGCTCCTAGTGGTGCATAAGAACTATACTAGTAGCGATGGACACCAGGTTGAGGTGACCAAGACAGAAGTAGTTGAAAGGGATGGTAATGTCCTTAAAGTTGGGAAAATGAATGCAAACGATGATTCTGTCATCGATATCAGACTTTCCATTACCGATGGTCTCTCTGGAGATCTATAATATTTACATCATTTGAACATGGGTACGGATATTGGGGATCTACTTCTTAAAGATGCGATCGAGTTAGCTGGGCTTTCAAATAAAGTAGTGGCTATCGATGCGTATAATACTCTTTATCAGTTCTTAAGTATAATCAGGCAACGTGACGGAACCCCTTTAAAGGATTCCAGCGGTCAGATCACTTCTCATCTTTCGGGTATCCTTTATAGGCTTACCAGTCTCATCGAAGCAGGTGTCAAACCTATTTTTGTCTTTGATGGTAAACCTCCTGATTTCAAATCAGATACTCTGGCAAAACGCCATGAGGTCCGGGAAAGTGCAACTGCTAAATGGGAAGATGCAAAAGCACAGGGACTTGAGGAAGAAGCCTACAAGTATGCACAGGCCTCCTCAAAAGTGACCCGTGAGATGATTGATGATTCTGTCAGACTATTGGAATTGATGGGTATCCCTTATGTGAAAGCACCATCCGAGGGGGAGGCACAGGCCTCATACATGGTCCAAAAAGGGGATGCTGATTATATCGGTTCACAGGACTATGATTCATTTCTTTTCGGCGCACCACGAGTGGTTCGAAATCTCACTATTACCGGTAAGCGAAAGCTTCCGAAAAAGAACATCTATGTGGATGTTAAACCTGAGATCTTATCCCTTGAGGATTCCCTTGGGGAACTTGGCATTACAAGACAGCAATTGATCGATATTGCTATGTGTGTAGGCACAGATTATAATACCGGTCTCGAGAACATCGGTCCGAAAAGGGCGCTTAAACTGGTGAAGGAACACGGCGATATAAAAGCTGTACTCGAAGAACTTGGAAAAGAGATCGAAGACCTTGACGCTAAAAGGGATTTCTTCATGAACCCGCCGGTAACAGATGATTATGAACTGAAATGGATCAAGCCTGACCGTGCCGGGGTAATTGATCTTCTCTGCAAAAAACATGATTTTTCAGAGGACCGGGTCAATAAAGCACTTGACCGCCTTGAAGCGAACATGGGTGGCAGTCAAAGCACTCTTGATCAGTGGTTTTAACTGTTCTTTATTAAAGGAACACCGGTCATTTCCGGTGGCTTTTCAATGCCTATTATCTTCAGTATGGTGGGTGCAACATCTGAAAGCCTTCCTTTTTGAAGTTCAACTCCCTTTTCCTGTGTCACATAGATACAGCGGACCGGATTTGGCGTATGGGCCGTGTGGCATTGCCTGTCCGTATTGTTGCAGAACTCTACCATCTTTTCGGCATTGCCATGGTCTGCCATTATCATGGCTTCGCCACCTGCTTCCTTTATTGCAGTAATTATCTTTCCTACACAATCATCAACGACCTCGACCGCTTTCACGGCCGCTTCCATTATGCCGCTATGTCCTACCATGTCCATGTTGGCAAGATTGAGTACGATCACATCATACTTTCCAGATCCTATCCTCTCTATCAGCTCTTCGGTGACCTCATAGGCACTCATTTCCGGTTTCAGGTCATAGGTTGCCACCTTTGGGGATGGGATAAGACACCTGTCCTCTCCTTCGTTCTGCTTTTCAACACCGCCATTGAAAAAGAATGTCACATGTGCATATTTTTCGGTCTCAGCTATACGCAACTGCTTAATTCCCTCTTTGCTGAGCACCTCTCCCAATGTGTTCTTCAGTTCTTCCGAAGGGAATGCTATGGGGACATCCAGCTTCTCATCGTATTCGGTCATGCATAAAAAATGCACTTTTGGATGACTTTTGCGTTCAAAATTGTCAAATTCATCATTCACGAAAGCATAGGTCAATTGCCTTGCACGGTCAGGGCGGAAATTGAAGAAAATGACCGTATCTTTTTCATTCACAGTTCCTATGGGTCTACCATTTTCATCGACGATCACCGTAGGTTTGATGAATTCATCATTCTCGTCTCTCTCATAACCTTCAGAAATGGCATCAATGGGCTCCTTTGAATAATATAATCCCTCTCCCAGGGTGATCGCATTGTATGCATCTTCGGTCCGGTCCCAGCGGTTATCCCGGTCCATGGCATAATAACGCCCTGAAACCGTGGCTATCTTTCCGACCCCCAGGTTGTTGCAGTATTCCACATGTTCCTTCATATCCTCAAGTGCCGCTCTTGGGGGAACGTCCCGGCCGTCAAGGAATGCATGGACGAATATATCGGTAATACCTTCATCCTTTGCAAATTCAATAAGTGCACGAAGATGCTTCATGTGGCTGTGAACACCTCCGTAAGAGAACAACCCCATAAGGTGTAGTGCAGAACCCTGTGCTTTTGCATTTTCAATTGCTTGCTTCAATACAGGGTTCTTGAAAAAGTCCCCGTTTCCGATATCCCGGTTGATGCGTGTAAGGTCCTGATAGACAACACGTCCTGCACCTATGTTCAAGTGTCCGACCTCTGAGTTCCCCATCTGTCCTTCAGGAAGTCCCACATCCTCTCCTGAAGCGCTGAGGAGTGTATTCGGATATGTCTCCAGCAAATCATCAAGGTTCGGGGTGTTGGCTGCACTGATGGCATTACCTTCCACTTCGGGGGAATATCCCCAGCCATCAAGTATGGTCAACAGAAAAGGTCTTTTGGTAAAATTCATGCGAAGTAGATTATCCTGATGGTTATTAAATACGCTGATTTGCAGGTAGTAAGAAAATAGTGACAAATAAAAGAGTAGTGTTCCTGCCAGTTTTTTGGCAGGGACTATGTAATGTCTACAGTCTGTTCATTCATATCTCAAAGCATCTACCGGCTTCATCTTGGATGCACTGTATGCAGGGATAACGCCGGAAATAACTCCTATCAACATTGCAAGTCCTATTCCAAGGATCATTAGTTCTGGGGACAGGCCGGTTGCTGAACTCGTGGCAGTACGTCCGATCTGCAATCCGCTCATGGGTATGACAACTCGTGAAACGATCTCTCCAAGAACGATTCCTAAAAAGCCACCTACAAAACCCACAAGTGCGGAATTCATAACGAATATCCTCATGATGTCCCTGTTCTTCGCACCAATGGCTTTCATTGTGCCGATCTCTTTTGTCTTTTCCATTACGGAAGTGAACATTGTATTTGCAATTCCCACTGCGCCTACTAAAAGAGACACTCCTGCAATTGCACCAAGGAAGAACGTCATTGATGATACCATATCAGATACTCCGTCCATCTGTGATTTTGAATCTGTTACTGAAAAATCCCTATCCTTTTCATCAACATGACGTGAGATAAGAAGGGTACTCTCTATCTCTTCAACAGCCGATTCCACGACCTCTTCATCTTCAACCTTTATCACAATTGATCCGTACACGTCCTTTTCTGCATCTTCGATAACATTTATTGCAGCATCTATCGGCATTATTACTGCATTATTGCTCTCGCCGTCTTCCAGTATTCCTACCACTCTTACAGATCTATCTTCTATGGTGATAACTCGGTTCACTCCAATTGGCTGGTCGAACAATTCATTTGCGACATTGTATCCGATCATCGCTACATACTTGTCCGATGGCTCAAGGGCACGGCCCGAATCGTAGTCCATATTAGATGTGTACTTCCATACTTGTGTATCCACGCCGGTAACTGACAGGGATGCGGTCTCTCCCGTGAATTCCACGTCGGCTTTCCCACTGATCTGGCCGTACATATACTCAATCTCTTCGATCGATCGGAGTGCCATTATATCCTTATCTGTAAGCTCGTCTTCATCAATAGTAGCAGTAGTACCTCCGCCTCCGCCTCTGCCTGGTCCCATTGAGGACTGAGCACCGGAATAACCGGGAGTGACGGTGATTATCGTAAGGTCCATATCCTCAAAGCTGCTCTCAACACTTTCCGTCATTGCATCTCCAAGAGCAACTATACTAACCACTGATGCAACACCTATGACGATGCCAATGATAGTCAGCCAACTTCTGATCTTACTGTGCAGAAGGATGTTGGTCGCAAGTTTAAGAGATGTTTTGTACCTCATTGTTCCCTTTCCTTGTCCTTTCTCTTTTTATATACTGCAGCAGCTCCTACAACGATTGCGGCGAGGATCAGAAGGTATGTAGTAGTGCTGGTCCCACTACTTGCATTCCTGTTCTTGGCGTATGCCACATCATTTTCTCCAGTTGCACCCGAGGTAAATGAAATATCAACGTTTTTCTCAACTGAAAGCCTCTGACCCGTTGAATCAGTATATTCGATAATGGCTGTCAGTTCATTACCTGAACTTCTGCTGGCAGATCGGCCTGCAGGTATATTTTCTCCAGTACCAGTTTTTTCATCATCACTATTTTCGTCGATTGCAACATTTGCGGATTGAACAATGTTGAAAGAAGTGATCGTGTAATCTCCTTTTTCCAGGTTTCCTACAATGGTCGAGGAACTTCCTGTCACTTTGTATCCATCCTGCTCAGGAATTGATACTTTCACAGAATATGCTTCATTGTTGCCCACATTGGCAACAGAAAGTGAGACTTCCCCACTTGCACTCTCGGAGAACGAAACATCAAAATCGGTTTCTCCTCCTACAAAAAGCCCGGCTTTCGTAGTTATCTCATTTATATTTGAGTCATAATCCTCAAAACTCAGGCAGATATCCAGCTGATAAAGCCCGGGAATCGCATTCACATCAGCCATAACGGTGTAGCTTACAGTTGCAGATTCACCGGCATCGAGGTATGCGATATATTTGGTGTTATCTGAATATACCGGGAGGACAACTCCACTTTCTTCATCCCATGATATTACCATGTTCTTCAGGGGTGAGTTTCCAGTGTTGGTCACAATGAACTCAAGCGGTTCTTCGGTTGCTATGTCGATGTTTGATTTAGTAATAGTGACGATCTGTGCGTATTCCTTTCCACGGACGTCAATATTGACGGTTGTTGTGATCGTACCACCGTTCTCACTGTCAGTTACAACTATATCCAGTTCATACAGGTCTTCTGGCGCATCATTATCTATAAATAGTTTATATTTGAGTATGGCAGCATCATCTTCGTCCTGCCGTGAGTTCAGATATGGTATTGTCTGGGTCAGGGATTCACCGGTCACTTTTGAGAATGGATACTCCGGTCCAATGGTAACTGTAACGTCCTCAAGGTCTGAATTTCCATCGTTCATCACGCTAAGGGTGATCTCCATAGTCTCTCCCGGCCTTGCAGGATCAGGGTTTTGATTTAACATATTAACCGTTATCATTGAGGAATCCACATAAACTGCTGCAGAAGCACTTCCAGCGGTCATGCAGACAAGTAGTAGTAATAGTATCATTTTTTTCATATCAATTCTCCATCTTATTTCTGTATTCTATTTTCTCGACCTGTCCGTCCCTGATGTAGACTATCTTGTCTGCATACTGTACCGGTTCGGTATCATGTGTGACAATAATGATCGTTTTCTTCTCTTTCTGGTGCATCTCGTTCAGGAATTCCAGTATGTATGTTCCGGTTTTACTGTCGAGGTTGCCGGTTGGTTCATCGGCAAGAATGATCGGTGGATCAATGGCCAGTGATCGCGCAATGGCCACTCTTTGGCGTTGTCCTCCGGAAAGCTGGGAAGGCAGGTTTGTAAGTTTATCTCCGAGACCCACGATCTCCAGAAGTTCCTGCCCTCTCTTTTTAGCAATATCGGGGTCTACTTCCTGAAACTCGAGGGGTAGTATGACATTTTCTAAAGAATTGAGTGTGGGGATCAGGTTGAACTGCTGAAAAATGAATCCTATGCTTTGCCCCCTGATCTGTGCAAGATCGGACTCCTTTAACTTTGATATGTCTTGATCATCAAGCCGTATGATACCTTTACTTGGAACATCAAGGCAACCTATCAGGTTCATCATTGTACTTTTCCCGCTTCCGCTGGGTCCAAGGATCACAACAAATTCTCCACTGTATATGTCCAGATCCACATTTTTCAATGCATCAAATTCAATTTCTCCCATCTGGTATGTTTTCCAGACATCACTGAGCTTTATCAGCGGGGTATTGTTCTCCTGCATTTCAACACGCTCTGTTCCATTCATATTTTCAATCGTCTCGTCTCTTTTTTTGTTTTCATGGGGGTACCTGTAGGATCGATCGGTGATAGGTTACAGATGCCATTCCTGGGGTGGGTGTGGTACTAATGGCACTGTTTCAATGCCACTTTGTACAACTCTGCACTAGTGGTCTTGAATATAAGTATACTTTATAATCTAAGTGAAAAATATGATTTAAATTTATAATGAAGCTTTTTCAAGGCTTTTAATTCTTAAAAAAACTATTTCATTGCATTAAAATTAGATTATAACTATTATTGTGCATCTAATTCAAAAAAATATGCTGTTTGCGGTATGCTGTAAATCATAAAAAAATGCTGATAATAGAAGGGCGTAAAAAAGTGCAGATCTGTCCAAAAGCAGGCGGATGTAGGACAATTAATTATTCTCGTTCATGCTCATCTTTCAGGAATATGATATTTCCCCTTCCCTGCTTTATTTTTTCAACCCATCCTTTCTTCTCAAGGTCGTTTAGCATCATACTAACCTTTCCTTCTGAATAATCGATCTTGCTTCGAAGCTCCTTTTGTGTAATACTGCCATCATTGGATAGGAGTATTTTCACAATTTCCTGCAGGTCGGAAGGTAGGTCCTTCATATCTTCAGGATATGTCATATTCTCGTCTTCCGATAGAACTTCTTCAGCATGGTCAGGTGCTGAATATTCTGTTATTTCTATTTCCGGTTCAACGTGGTGCCTTTTTTTATCTTTTTTAGCTTTTGATGTCGTTCTCTCAATCGCTACCATTAGTACGATCGCAAGTAACAGGTAGGAGACTATTGAAATGCTGCTGGTCTGTGTAGCTGGCTGTTTCTCATTTTGTTCACTCTCCACAATGTCTGAATAAACAGGCATAAGCAAAAGATCGATCACATAGGTGCCATTGTCAGTGATAGTCAGTGGAACTTCTGTGGAATATTCAAGGTTGTTCTCTTTGTATGAAGTAGCTGTGATCAGGTAATTTCCCGGAGGTAATTCTAATGAGTAGATGCCGTATTGTGGAACTATGGACTGGATGGGCGTGGTGTTTATCTCTATATATGCATTATCAGTCGGTTCGAACGTGTCCCATTCATAAACCACTCCATGTATGGTGGCAGTGCTATCCGCACCTGCTAATGGCATTGATGCCAGGATGATGGCTATCCAGAATATAAGTGTGATGGGCTTCATTTTTTATTTAAGTGGTTTGACGTTTACTGGCAAATCCATGTTTCATCCATTCCATTGGAATTGTTCCATTCCCTTCTTCGTAACTGTAGGTCCCGTTTCCGGATAGTGCTGCAAAGCCATCTCCTATGGCCTTGAAATTAATACTCTGTCCGCGTACCATCACTATGGTGGATGTTCCGGTGATGTCCATTGTGCCGTTTACATTGCGGTAAGCCACGATTTTAGGATCGATATTGCTTTCCGGTTTATATTCTCCATCGATGAAAATGATCTTGTCATTATTTTCATCCCTGATAGTGACCACAGCATTTTGGACCGAAAGGGTCATTTCGATGTTTCCTGAAAGAACCGCAGTTCCATTTCCACTTGCATTCAGGTATACTTTATCCTTTAGTTTAACCTGTCCAGGTTTCATTATTCGTTCGTCATTGAATATCTGTGGCACTATCTCATGAACAATTCGGAGTTCTTCAATTGCGTTGAAAAGATACTCTTTCTGTTCTACGCTAATGGTCGTGTAGCTTTCATTATTTTGCGAAAGTTCATCCGAAAGGGTCTTGTTCATCTTAGCATTTTCGAGATGCTGGTGAAATTCTCCTATTCTATTGGTCAGTAAGTTAACATCCTCTCCTTCATTTTCCAGCCTCTCCACTTCTTTCTCGAAATGGTAAAGTGCACCTTCGGATCTTTCGATATCCCTGTCTATGATATTGACAATATCCTGTTCATCTACAAAAAATAGTGTTTTATGTTTATATGGTGGTTTATGTTCGCTATCAAATGGCCAGTAACTGTTGTCATGGCCTATGTCCGATGTGAACCAGATGGGTTTTACGACCTCGTGTTGTAATTTATCCTGTCTATCAGCACAACTGGAAGTCAGTAGTATGAATGTCAGTAAAGCTAAGGTAATGCCTAATACCTTTTTCATTTTGATAATCCTCTTTCCCAGATAAATGCGATCAATGAATACTTCCAGTTCTGCTATTGAAGATATAAACATACTTTATGAAGGGGATGTATTTTGTTTTTTCGTATAATGAAATATGCATTTTGTGAGCCTCTTTAACTTCACAATCCTTTTTTTATCCTTCATTGATAAAAAGAGAGTTTAAATATGTATAAAATTCATTTTTATATCTGTATTATTTATTTATTCAATTTATATCTCTTTTATTCGTATTTATTAAGTTTCTTCGATGATCGATCAATATGATCTTATTCAAATTATTCTACGCACAAAAATATCGATTTTTTGTATTATATTATAAATTTAAAGGCTTATTAATTCCAAATAAGCTTTTTAGGGCTCTAATAAGCTTATTTTTAAGAATTAAATGCTTTAGATATCTTTTATCTGAAAGTATGCTTATATTCTCGACTGCCAGTGGATGCATTGTGAATACTCGGGTATTGCCGGGACACAGAGATGATAATATGAACAATAAAACATTGAAAACAATTGGTTGCTTTGCAGCTATCCTGATGGTATTCAGTTTGTTTCCAACAGGTGCGCTCGCGGTAGAAGACAGTACGACAAAAGATCTCCCAATGATGAAGTTCGGCGAAAATAATAGGATGGGACATGGGATCGGTGGAGGATTTTTCCTTTCTGATGGCCGTCCTGTATGTCCAGTGGAGTTCGAAAGTGAAGAAGATGCATTTGAGTTTCAAAAAGAACGTTTGATCACTTCCTTTGATAAAAAGATCGAAAGGCTGGAGACTCTAAAAGAGAACCTCGATGACATTGGTAACGAAGAGATCACTGAGGAACTTATAGATGAGCACATAGTTCAGCTTGAAGACGCAAAGGAGCTCATATCTTCTGCTGAGGACAAAGAGGCAATTAACGAAGTAATGGGATCATTGTCTCCTCTATTTGAAGATATGCCTGAAAAACTTAGAAGATCAAATGCCAAAATACATTTTCGTGGACCTATGAACGGTATGCATTCAAGGGGCATGGTTTCAGTTGAAGAATGAGTTTCGTTCATTGAATTAAAAACACTTTTCAGTCAAAAATGGGGCAAATAGCTCCATCTTTATTTTTGTGTGTTTGATGTTTGTTCTATGATACAATAAAGAATTGCTATAATGGTGTTTAATATGAAAAAAGGTCTGGCAACTTTCTCCATACTGCTAATTTTGTTATGTTCAATATCGGGGGGTGCTTATGCAAGGGGGAATATGTCTGATAAAGCCGGATTTGGCCCCAGAGTCAATGGATTTACAAACCTTATAGATTCAAAAATAGAGCTCCTTGAGAACGAGATCGAAAACAGCGATGATCTATCGTTCATTGAAGAAGCTGGGATCATGATATTTGAGCTGGAAAATGTCAGGGATGAAATCCAGGAAGCTTCTAATGAGCACGAATTTGCATCTTCACTTAATAAGTTCAATTCTCTAATGGAAAACTCTTCAGAATCTCTCAAACAAATTTTTATGAGCAACCAAGAAACGTCTGTTGCTCGAATTGATGCTTTAAGAAATGTAAGTGTGTCAATGAATGATGTAAGAAATAAAAGTGTACAAATGAATAATGCAAGTGGCGATATGAAGTCTTCAATTCTGAAGGCCGAAAGAGAGAATCCTATTAAGAACGTTTCCTCGATATCTACAATAGTTAATGGAAATAAAAATAAAGCTTCAAGTTCCAATTCTAATTTCTTAACCAGCTTTGTGAATAAAATAATGTCTTTCTTCTAACTTACATTTTTTCGATTTAAGAACATTTATGCAATATGAGTTCAATTCAATTTCTTATGAAACTGAATAAAATTGACTGGAACGATGTCTGGAAAGAACAGATGAGGATTTATAATGAGGTGGAGGGAACTCTGGAAAAAGTTGATATCTGGGAAAGTAAGGAAAATGCCAGAAGATACTGGGAAATGTCACAGAACAAGGGTGCTGACCGCATTGAACAGACTTTGAGTGAGCTCGATCTTAAAGCTGATTCGCGCGTTCTTGATATTGGTTCCGGGCCAGGTGCTCTTGCAATCCCGATCTCAAAACGTGTTCGGGAAGTGGTTGCAGTTGAACCCTCGGACGGGATGATGTCAGTATTGCAGGAAAATCTCGAGGAGCTGGGGATCAGCAATGTCAAGTGCATTCACAAAGGCTGGGAAGATCTCGATATTGATGAACTTGGTGGAAAGTTCGATGTCATCATTGCTTCTTATTCGCTGAATGTGCCCGATATAAGGCAAACGTTCGAACAGATACAGGCGGTTTCCAGTGGTTCTGTTTATGTTTACTGGTTTGCAGGGGAAACATCCTGGGATGATCAATACCGTGCCATATGGCCTGCTCTGCATAATGAGGAGTATCACAGTTCCCCGAAATGCAATATCATGTACAATGTCCTTTATAATATGGGTATATTCCCCAATATGGAGGTATTCCCCATGCAGAGAAGTATGACCTTTTCTTCCATGGACGAAGCGGTCAAACACTATGTTCCGCATTATAGGGCATACACTGATGCACAGGTCTCAATACTCAGGGAATATCTGAAAGAGATCCTGCCTGTCAATGAAGATGGTTCTATACTGCACTTTGGGGATACCACGCGGGTCAGGATGTGGTGGGACAACGCTTCTGATGATTGAAAAAGGTTCAGGAAAGATCCGGATGTATATCCTTTTTGAAAAGACTGTATTCCTTTGCCAGCATGACGAAGGTCACCAGAAAAGACAGTCCGTCAGATAATGGGAACGCCATCCATACTCCCTGAAGTTCAAAGAAACGAGGAAGTATAAGGACAAGCGGTATCAGGAAAAGCACCTGTCTGCTGATCGACAGGAAAAATGCTGGTTTCGCTTTTCCCAATGTCTGATATATGGATGCTCCTACTATCTGGAATCCGACCAGGGGTAGTGCAAGTGCCATTATCCTCATTGCTGCTTTTCCTGCCTCTATCAACTGTTGGTCAGTGGTGAATATGCTGAACAACTGGTTTGGGAATATGAAGAGCAGTAAGAACCCTGCAATTGATACCACTGTAGTTATTTTCATGGCCAATGCTGTAGAACTGATGACCCTTTCGTAGTTCTTTGCACCATAATTGAACCCCACTATAGGTTGTAAACCCTGCACAATGCCTATCATTGGCATGAAAGTGAACATGAACAATCTATTAACGACACCAAATACTGCTATCGGGATATCTCCTCCGTAAACAGCAAGCACATTGTTTATCACTATCACCATAAGGCTGCCCGATGCACTTCTTGCAAATGAGGACGTTCCGATGGTGACCATCTCTTTCAGTATCTCGGGGTGGGGTACGAAATACCTTATGTGGAAATGAAAACTGCTCATTCCCTTTGTGAAATAATATAGAATGTAGAGGGCACTTACCACCTGTGAAATAACGGTTGCAATAGCTGCACCTTTTATGCCCATATTCAGTCCAAAGATGAATATGGGGTCAAGGATTATGTTAAGCCCTGCTGATATTACCATTGTAAACATGGCCACTCTTGCATTTCCTTCCGCACGAACAATGTTATTTAGTGTCATGGAAAATGCAAAGAATATCGTGCCGTAGAGGATTATCTTTGTATAATCGTATGCAAAAGGCATGATCGTTTCTGTGGCACCGAACATTCTCAGCAGGGGTTCAATGTAAATGACACCTAATATCGTCATAACGATGCTAAGTGCAAGTATGGCAGTTATGGCGTTTCCGAGTGCGATATCTGCACGTTCGTGTATCCTTGCACCTAAGCTTCTGGAGATAATGGACGCACTTCCTATGCCTATTGTGAGTGCTATTCCCATGATTATCATCTGGATCGGGAATGCAATGGTTATCCCTGCAATACCCTGTACACTTTCCGCTCCAAGTGCCCGTCCTACGAAAATAGTATCTACAAGACTATAGAGGGCCTGGACTATCATTCCAACGGTCGCAGGCAGTGAAAGCTTAAAAAGGACCTTTTTAATGCTATCTTCTGAAAGCATTCTGGATCTCTCGTTCATAGGTATTTCCTCAGAAGTCTGTGGGATGAAATGAAAACACCTTATAAATCAGTTCCGTATTTATCTCTTTTAGTGTGACTTTTAGGATTATGACTTAACCAGTCGGCACTACTAAAGTAGTTCAATGGTATAATAGTATACCAAATTACTAATATCAGGAAGTTGTGCAATTTTATATCCATGGGTGAAAAAACATCTTTCTCATTAGATAATGTCAGATTTCCGAAAAACAACCAAAATTCATACCATTTCCCGGACATTTCAAGTCTGTGGCCAACGCTACACCTTTTGAACAGTTCTACACTGGTGTCGATTTCCGGCGCTTTAAGGATATACCTTGCTTTCCTTTTGCTGCAGTTGCAATTCAATATCCTTTCCTGTATAGGTGGCGGCCTGGTGGTATATTCTGTCTATACTCTCGATCGTGCACTTGATTCTGAGGAAGATGCGGTGAACAGGTCTGAGCTTACTGGGGCAAGAAGGGATATTGCACTTTTTGCATCAGTGCTGACATTCCTTATTGGTGCTTATTTCCTGTTCCTTGACGGTTTATTGCTTCTTGCTTTTTTGCCCCTGGTGACCGGTTTCCTTTACAGTAAAGGGATCAAGGTCGGAACACATCATCTCAAGCTCAAAGGCGGTCTCGGTGTGAAAAATCTGGTTGTCGGCATAACATGGGGTGCATTCATTGCCGGTATTGCAGGTTGGTATGCAGAAAGCATATTGCCGGTGTTTGCTGTATTCCTTTATTTTGGGTGCAAACTTTTCGTAAACTCTTCAGTGTATGATTTCAAAGATCTCAAAGGCGATGCACTGGCAGGAATAAAAACACTTCCTGTAAGTCTTGGCGAACAAAAGACACGTGACATCCTTCTGGGTATCCACTTATTCTCTCATTCACTTCTGTCAATTCTGATAATGTCAGGTCTTATTGCCTATGAGCCGATGGTGCTGGTCTACAGCTTCATTGCTGGTATCGTCTGTATCGATCGCTTTGCAGCACCGGTTGAAAAAGAGTCAAAGAACAGGTTGTACAAACGACTGTTCGTTGTGGATGGCGAATCGAGTATGGTAGTAGGTCTAAGAGCAATTATGGGAGTTTGATTGTATGGAAGGGATGTTAAAGGGATTTGATCTCCTTTGCTTTCTCTTTATAATGCTCAAATAGTTCTTTTCCCCATTTGACGGCAGCTTTGTCGTGTCCTATTAAATCGTTTTGTGGGTCATATGTTCCGTTCTTGAAGAACAATGACATGGAAAAGAACTGGTCGGTTACAACGAATGCGACCTTTGCTTCATCGATCAGGTAGAGCTTTGTATTATCAGAGTTCAGATACGTCTCTAGTGAATCTCTGTATTCGTTCTTCACCTTTTCAAAAACATTTTTTGTCAAAACGAGCTTTGTAGGAACATCATTTTTGGCGAGACTGACAAAGAATTCCGGATATCTTGGGATAAAGATGGTGGAAACCCCATATATCTCGCTTGAGTTATTGATGTCATCAAGAAAATTCTTATGGGAATCATATATGTTTTCCAGACCTTCCTGGTGGACAGAACATTCACCAAGGTCACCGATCCTATCAAGAAGCTTTTGTGGTATTCCATCAAGTAAGTGTTCTTTCCAGAAATCTTCGTTCCTTTCGATGGCATCAAGGGTTTTTATCAGTGGTTTTAGATACTTGGATGCCACTCTTCCGATTGGTGTAATGTAGTACTTTTTTTCATCTTTACATATAAGGTTTGAAGCTTCCATCTCTTTTATTCGGGGTGATATCTCTGGCGAGCTCACCTTGAAATAATCCTTTATTTGTGATAATGTACGAGGTTCTTCTTCTATGAAGAAAAGAAGGTCTTTTCTTTTTTCTGAAAATGTGAGAACGCTTAGCAATCCACTTGATTTCATTTCCCTTAGCTCCATAGTGTTGGGTGTACCGATTGCATATATAATTGGTGGGACACTTTTTAAATATTTACTTTCACATACTTGTATTTTTTAAAACCCTGTCTTCCTTTTTTTCTAAGTTTTGATAAAAATACAACTTATAGGTCCGTATTAATGGCTCCTACTCCCATACTCGCCAAATATACAAATCCAATTAATATTAAATTTATTATAAATATATACTGATATGTGTTGTGGCAGAATAAGTCCTAAAAAAGAAGCGAATGTGTGCAAAAGCACACATCCGGGATCTGATTAGTGTAGGAAGTGTCTCATTCCAGTGAACACCATTGAGATGTTCAGACGATTTGCAGTAGCTATGACCTCATCGTCCCTTATGGAACCGCCTGGTGAAATTATGTATCTTATCTTGCTTTCATCAGAATAGATTATACTGTCATCGAATGGGAAGAACGCATCAGATGCCATGACCGACTCTGAAAGTATTGATTGCCAGTATTCTTCAAAGCTCATATCCGGCTTTTCCCTTTCATAGATGATCTCAAGGTTCTCTTTTGCTTTTGTTGCTGCAAGTTTGCGTATGGAATCAACACGGTTTGGCTGTCCTGCTCCCATTGCTATCATAACGTAGCATCCGTCCTTGTATTCGTATGCAAGTGTCACGGAATTGGATTTTGTGCTCTTGCAGGCGCAAATACAGAATTCGGACAGTCCGCGTTTCTCTTCAGGGTATGCAGTTTCAGTAACACAGTCCCACTTCTCGTAAAGCCCGATGTTCCTTGTCTGTTTCAGCATTCCGCCGATCACATATTTGTATGTGGTCTCGGTATCAAATGCATCATTGAACTGTGGCAATTCAAGAAGGCGAAGATTTGAGCTCTTATCTTTCAGATATTCAAGGGCATCATGCTCGAATCCTGGTGCGAGTATGATCTCCACGAACTTACCCTTGAGGAACTCTGCGGATTCAAGGTCGAAAACGGTATTGGTGCAAATTATACTGCCAAATGCGGATATGGGGTCGCCGTCCCACGCATGCTGCAAAGCTTCGCAAAGAGTGTTACCGGTTGCCAGTCCGCATGGGTTGTTGTGTTTAACAATGGCAACTGCGGGGTTTTTGTTGCCTACCTCTTTGATGGTCTGGAGTGCATTGTCCGCATCTACATAGTTGTTGTACGAAAGTTCCTTTCCATGCAATTGTTTTGCATTTGAGAGTGCAGGACCAATGATCGCCTCATCTTTATAGAATGTAGCTTCCTGATGCCAGTTCTCTCCATATCTGAGCTTTGTACCCTCAGTGAAGTTCATACGCAGGACATCTTCATCGAGGAGGGTCTTGCTCAGGTACGTATCAATATTGCTGTCATAATTTGCAGTGTGCCTGAATACTTTGACCGCAAGTTTCTCGCGGGTGGTGTCAGAGACCACGCCGGCAGACCTCAATTCCTTGAGGACTTCTCCATAGTCTTCAGGGTCTGATATTACTGTTACAGACTTGTAGTTCTTAGCGGCAGAACGAAGTAAGGTTGGTCCTCCGATATCGATGTTCTCGATAGCTTCGTCAAGGTTCACACCCTCTTTCGAGACTGTTATCTCGAAGGGGTAAAGATTGACAGCTACCATGTCGATAAGCTCGATGGATTCCTTCTCAGCTTCTCCCATGTGTTCAAGATTTCCTCTCATACACAGCAATCCGCCGTGTATTCTTGGGTGGAGTGTTTTTACACGTCCTCCCATCATTTCAGGGAAACCGGTAACTTCTGAGACGTCGATCGTCTCAATACCCGCATCGCGAAGCATCTTCGCAGTTCCGCCAGTCGATATAATCTCTATGTTCAGTTGCTCTAGTCCCCGTGCGAAATCCACGATTCCAGTTTTGTCAGAGACGCTTAGCAGTGCCCTTTTTACCAAAAAATCACCAAGTTAGATTGTTATATATGTTGTATAAATGTTCTGGTTGGCCATTATGACCGTCAATTCCAAAGTTCACCCAAATTTCACAACCGGGCAAATTGTAACACAAGCACCACAATGAGTGCATTTACTGCTTATGATCGCCTTTCCGTCTTCTATATTGATACAGTCTTTAGGACACTTTCCTACGCAGACCCCACACCCCATACATTTCAAAGACCGTCTTACAGCTCTTTCGATCTGGGTCATGAACTCTCTTGCGTCTGTTTCGTTATTGCCTCTTGCAGTTACTGTCCCTGATGCGAATATCTGTGCACGGTCATCTTCGTGATGCACAGAAGCAACACCCTCGATATAGGCAACTTTACCTGCTGCACGGAGCAATCCGGTGGTTTCCAGAAGTTCCATGTCCAGTGCAATACCAAAACTGCCTTCAGCTGACATTCCACCTTCGCGGCATGGTCTGTATCCTGAGGTTACACTGAATTTCAGCTCACCTTTAACATCACTCTTTGGTATGATATTGATTCCCTTTTCCTCTGCTACTTTTGCAATAGCGGGTGGGAGGGTCTGCCATCTCCATAGTCCGTGCTCTACCCACTCTTTCGACAGTCCCATCTTCTCCGCATATTCAAGCAGATGGTCATTAAGTCGTTTTTCCAGCTCAGGATGTGTTTCTTTCAGCCTGTACAGGTCTGACAATGAGGACGATGGGCATAACCAGCATCCTATACGGTCGAATCCCCTCTCGTACATTACATTATAGGGTACACCGGTCTTGAAGATATAGAGCCAGACATGCATTGCTGTCCAGTCCTGTATGGGTGACGCTCCGATCTGGTTGCCTACCCACGGGTTCTTCCAGATCCGTTCACTGTTTGCCCTTGCAGCGGATTCGTACTTTCTCTGCCCGATAAAAGTGAGACAACCGTTCTCATAATTGTCATTGATTATCTGTGCGATAGGTCCAAGTTTACAGACCTTGCAACACCAGCGTGCTTCCACTGAAGGAGGTCCGAAGTTCCCGACAGATTCCCAGAACGCTTCTCCTGCATTCTTTGTTCGAAGCGGGCGCTGATAATGATCCACTATGTCCTTCACATTCTCTATGGTTTCAGGGAATTCAAGCCCGGTGTCAGCGAAAAGGAGTTCGTAATCATCAAGGCACTCACTGACAAGCTGTAATACTGCAAGGCTGTCCTTTCCTCCTGAATAGGACACGCTAACCGGCCGTTTCACAGTTTCATTGACCTGTTTGATGAATTGGTGTGCTTTATCCTCGAAGAGCTCAAGTATTTCGGAATTCGCTTTGACCGCATCATCCCATGTCTGTCCGCCTTCAGGCACATCTATCTTTTCGGGTTTGCCTTTCCATCTGTTCTTGACACCAACACCCTTTTTCTGCTCGATCATATCCGCACCGGTCATGCGTGCTCTTCCGACTGCAACGATCTCGCCTTCGGGTGTAAGTACAACGGTCTCGTCCGAGACCTGTATCTGTGGGTCGGCATCTACGATTCCCGGGGCCAGTACGCTTGCCCCTTTCAAGATAAAACTGACCGCACCGCTATCAAGCACTACCCAACCTTTCATCTCTTTCAGGTCCTTGCTTTCAAAAAGGCGTCTTGCACCGGCCAGTCTTGGCAGGAGTACCCACTTCAGGCTGTCCATTTCAAAACGGAAACTTGCAAGGACTTCACCATCAACGATCACTTCTTCCATTCTGTCATCGTAGGGTGCTTTGTTGAGTACCGCTAAGTGCCCTTCAGGTATCAGGGGTGCATTGAACTGTTCCAATGAAACTGTGTTTATATTGTCTATATCATACTGAAATGCTGGTCTGATGTCGCCAGGCGGTGTAACACCCACTTTCGTAGTTGCCTTGCCACAACTGCATTTTTTCCCGAGTACGGGGACATTACAGTCTTTACACCAGTGCAGAAGCAGTTTTCCCAGATATACAGGTTTTGACATTGTAGATGGACACTGGAAGAATACATAAATAGGTGTTGGGTGCTCGGATATCTTAGAAGAATTTAGAGGCAAGAGTGGACTTGGTTGTGCATAAATGTGTGAAATTACAATGTTCGCAGATCTTCCCTTCTTTACGTTCAGGTAGGTTTCCGTCTTTTATTCTGTCGACACGGTCGCGTATCTTAAGCACCTGTCTTCTATCCTCAGGTCTGACCTTCACTTTTCGTATCTTTCCTTCCTTTGCATATTCCACAAAACCGAACTCTACTATTTTCCCGCCGTTTTCCTCTACCAGCATTGAAAGAGCTGCAATATGTATCCTATCGTTTCCCCAAACTCCGTTTTCCGGGCATCTTCCGGTTCTGATGGAAAGGGGTACCATCCTTTCTCCATATTGTACTATGGCAGAAGGAATACCTGTCAGTTTCAATCTGTCAGAATGAAGTACAGGTTCCGTTCGATGAGGCATTATACTTTGTATGATGTCAACTTCGTTGCTCTTGAAGACCGCATCGGAAAGGTTTGTTGCAATATTATCAAGCAGTTCAAATACGTTCTTTTCAGCAGTCTCTATCACATTAAAAGGGACATTTTTTAGCTCAGTGGAGTAGATGAAGTCAAGTTCGCTCTTTACACGTTCGAATTGCGCACTAAGTTCTTCCAAAATGCTTTCTTTTGTGGGCTTTGCTTTTTTGATAACATCTGCATAACCCATGGCTAGCTCCTTTAACATCATATGTTCAATATATCCTGAACTGATGGTTGGCATAAGCTCCTGCTCTCTGTATGTATAATATACTTGTCTGGGACATTTTAAGTACAGAAGAAGTTCCGATACATTAGCATGCAATTTCAGATCTGCCAGGGACATGGTTTATAACAGATTATCGGCATTTTATAAATAGTTGAACCATATAATAGGTTTTATTCGACAATTGTCGAAAGAGCGTTCGGTACATATATATGTGTGACACTCATACAGTTTATTGAAGCATGACCAAAGATATGGCCAATGAAAATATTCGTCAGCGTCTAGCTGAAAAAATGGCAGGCGAGATCACTTTATCCGAGAAACCCGGTGAGGCGCTGAAAAAATGGAGACTTAACTTCGACATTGCCCAGACTGATCTTTCGGGCTATCTAAAAGTATCTCCTTCTGTCATCAGTGATTATGAAAGTGGACGGCGAAAGTCTCCAGGAACTCTCATTGTCAGCAAGATAGTCGATGCTCTTTTGGAGATCGATACTTCAAAGGGCGGACAGAAAATACACAGCTACGAAGGCATGCTTTATGCCAATCCGGGAGCTAAGGCGGTGTATGCGACCTATGAATATACATATCCTATGCAGCTCGCCAAACTTGCAACCCTGATCGAAGCGGATGTTGTGAACAAGGGTGTGGAAAAACCTCTTTACGGTTTTACGGTTGTGGATAGTAAGAAGGCCATCCTTGAGCTTTCTTCCCATGAGTTCCAGAAACTCTATGGGTGGAGTACCGAACGTGCATTGATATTCACCAAGGTATCCACAGGAAAATCACCACTGGTGGCTATTCGCGTGACCAATCTGAAACCGGGAGCGGTTGTCATCCATGGGATTCGTGGCAACCAGGTCGATCCGATGGCAAAGAAGATGGCAGAGATCGACAGGATACCACTTCTCGCAACAACGATGGACATTGATGAACTGGTCGAAGTGCTGAAAAAGTACAGCCAGTATCATGTGATCGAATAATGATCGCTTTGTGATCGATTTTGAAAAACTTGAACATATAAACAGGTGAATGATTAATGAGTGTAGGAATTGTTTCTTACGGTGCTTATATCCCCAAATTCAGGATAAAAGTAGAAGATATTGCCCGCGTATGGGGAGATGATGCGGATATTCTCAGTGCAGGTCTGATGGTATATGAAAAATCAGTTCCTGACCTTGATGAGGATACTGCGACCATTGCAGTGGAAGCTGCAAGGTCTGCGGTTTCACGCCATAATATAGATGCTAAGCGTATAGGGGCTGTTTATACGGGTTCTGAAAGTCATCCGTATGCTGTAAAACCCACCAGTACGATCGTTGCTGAAGCTATTGAAGCAACTCCTGTATTGACCGCTGCAGATTTCGAGTTTGCATGTAAGGCAGGTACTGCTGCTATGCAGGCATGTATGGGATTGGTTGGCAGCAAAATGGTTGATCTTGGAATGGCCATTGGTGCCGATGTATCCCAAGGTGCTCCGGGGGATGCACTGGAATATACTGCAGCTGCAGGTGGGGTGTCCTATATCATCGGTAACAAGGAATCTGAGATGATCGCAGTTATCGAAGACACATTCTCATTTACTACCGACACTCCTGATTTCTGGAGACGTGAAGGTATGCCATATCCGGAACACGGCGGCAGGTTCACAGGCGAGCCCGGTTATTTCAAGCATGTGACCGGTGCTGCAAAGGGTCTGATGGAAAAGATGGGTACAAAACCTTCTGATTATGACTATGCTGTTTTCCACCAGCCAAATGGAAAGTTCCCTTCAAGAGTGGCAAAGATGCTGGGATTCACTAAAGAACAGATCAAGCCCGGTCTGGTTGTTCCAAGACTTGGTAATACATATTCCGGTTCATGCATGATGGGTATTGCCGCAACACTCGACCAGGCAAAACCAGGTGACAGGATATTTGCAACGGCATTCGGTTCCGGTGCAGGCGGAGATGCGTTCAGTTTCAGAGTGACCGATAAGATAGATGAGGTCCGTGATGCTGCGCCAAAGGTTGAAGATCTTTTGAAAGATCCTGTCTATATGGATTATGCAATGTATGCCAAACACAAAGGTAAGATAAGGCTTGCATGAGGGTGTTGATATGAGAGACGTAGCAATTATTGGTGTTAAGAACACAAATTTCGGTGAGATGTGGGATAGATCCTTCAGGGACATCGTTGTCGAAGCAGGTGTCGGAGCTATTGAGGATTCCGGTATATCCGGTGAGAAACTGGACGGCATGTACGTTGGTAACATGAGCGGAGGGCAGTTTGTAGAACAGGAGCATATTGGGGCTCTTATAGCTGATTATTCCGGTCTTTCCTTAGACCTTCACATTCCATCCACACGTGTCGAGGCAGCATGTGCTTCAGGCGGTCTTGCGTTCAGGCAGGCTGTAATGGCAGTAGCTTCCGGTCACGAGGACCTTGTGATGGCAGCGGGTGTGGAGAAGATGACCGATGTTTCATCAACGGCAGCTTCAGCAGCACTGGCGGCAGCAGCAGACCGCGAATGGGAAGGCATCATGGGTGCGACATTCCCCGGTCTTTATGCAATGATAGCAAAGATGCACATGCATCAGTATGGTACCACAAGCGAACAGCTCGCGGCAGTTGCTGTGAAGAACCACAAGAATGGATCAATGAACCCGATAGCACAGTACAAGAATCTTATCACTGTAGATAATGTACTTAACTCCATTATGGTAGCTGACCCATTGCACATATTCGATTGTTCACCTATCACAGATGGTGCATCAGCGTTGGTACTTGCTCCTGCGGATATTGCACACGAGTACACTGACACTCCCATCTATGTGAAAGCGACAGCACAGGCAAGCGATACAATTGCTTTGCATGACCGCCGTGATATCGCAACACTGGATGCATCCGTAGCAGCAGGAAAGCGTGCTTATGAGATGGCGAAGATGACCCCTGCGGACATTGATCTTGTGGAAGTTCACGACTGTTTCACAATTGCAGAGATTTGTGCCATCGAGGATCTTGGCTTTGTAAAGAAAGGTCTGGGTGGTAAGATGACCGAAGATGGTGAGACTGCTATTGGCGGAAAGATCCCTGTGAACACCTCAGGTGGTCTGAAAGCATGTGGTCATCCGGTCGGTGCTACTGGTATCAAACAGCTCGTAGAGGTCACTCAGCAACTTCGTGGAGATTCAGGTCCTCGTCAGGTCGATGGCGCAGAGGTCGGAATGACCCATAATGTCGGAGGGTCCGGCGCGACAGCAGTTGTAAACATCTTAGCGAGGAAGAGGTGATTAAGAATGTCTGTAGCAAGATTTTGGAGAAAGCAGATCAACCGGTATAATATTGTGGGAACACACTGCAAGACCTGTGATACGCACTACTATCCGCCACGCAACGTTTGCCCGAAATGCAGGCGTGATGGCGATATCGAGTCCTACAAGTTCGCTGGTCCGGGCGAGGTCGTGACTTATACTATAATCCACACCGCAGCGGAAGGATTTGAAATGCAGGCACCGTATGCGCTTGCCATTATCGAACTGGATGAAGGTCCAAGGTTCACCAGTCAGGTGGTTTGTGATCCAGTGGAAGTTTCCATTGGTCTGAGGGTCAAGCCTGTGTTCAGAAAGCTCGGCGAGAGCGGTGACAAAGGTATGATCTATTACGGAACGAAGTACGTGCCGGATAATGATCGAAATTGAAGTAAAAGTGCGTGCCGAACACGCTCCTGTAAAGGACAGGGTCATAAAGCTCGGTGCGCAAAAAGTTCGTACGGAAGATCACGTTGATGTGTACTACAATTCACCTCATCGTGATTTTGCCAAAACGGACGAAGCATTGAGGTTGCGTAGTGTCGATGGTGGCACACGAATGACCTATAAGGGTAAGAAACTCGATGAGGTTTCCAAGACGCGGGAGGAATTTGAGACTCCTGTGGATGGTGTGGCCGCCCGGGGCATCCTCAATGCACTTGGTTTTTTTAAGTCAGGTGTCGTGAAAAAGACGCGTGATATCTACAAATACGACGACATAACTATCTGTTTTGATAATGTCGAAGGTCTCGGCGAGTTCGTGGAAGTTGAACTTGTTGCGGATTCGGATGTCCAAGGCCATAGGGAAAAGCTCTTCGGCTTCCTTGAGATGATCGGGTCAAAAAAAGAAGATTCCATCAGGACATCTTACCTTGAGATGCTGATGGATTGAGTTCATTTTGTTAAGGGGGAAGTCCCCCTCATTTTTTCAGTGTATGCAGGTTCCTGGATTTGTTTCCTTTTCCGGCTGTAAAAGGATGGCGTTATCAGCAGCATCCACTCCTGCGAGTACCATTCCGTTGGATTCGACACCACAAAGTTTTGCAGGTGCAAGGTTTGTGAGGACAGCGACCTGTTTTCCTATAAGCTGTTCAGGCTCATGTGATTCTTTTAAGCCTGCAACTATCTGGCGTGTTTCCTCTTCCCCAAGGTCCACCTGAAGTTTTAGTAATTTCTTTGATTTTTTGATAGCTTCAGCGGATACGATGGTTCCAATGCGTATATCCATTTTTGAGAAATCGTCGAATGTGATCAAATCTTTCATCTCCTCTATTTCTTTTACTTCTTCTACTTCTTCTGTGCCACTTTCCTTTGCAATTGCTTCCTTTACCCTTGCAGCAGATATGGTTTCCATCTCTTCGGTCTTCTCATCTTCTATCTTCTCAAAGAGTATGGATGGTTTTTCAAGTGTGGTTCCACTCTTTACGAGTTCAGTGGCTTCCATATAATTTGTTTCATGGACGTCTGTTTCCATGCCTATCTGTTTCCATGCCTCTTCCATCTTTTCCGGAAGTATGGGTTCAAAGAGCAGACAGAGTGCTTTTGTGATCTGGGCGCAGTTCTTGACAACTTCTCCACATGCTTCCTTGTTCTCTTTTATGAGCTTCCATGGTTCATTCGACTGGAAATATGTGTTTCCATATGAAGCAAGTGCCATTACAGTGTCCGCATATTTCTTGAACTCGTAGTTCTCCATGGCCTCTTTTGCATTTTCAATGGTTGTGTTGATCTCGTCAAGGATGTCCTGCTTTACCTCTCCTTCCGGTATCTCTCCGAAGTTCTTATGTGTGAACAGCAATGTCCTGTACAGGAAGTTTCCGAAAACACCTACGAGTTCGGTGTTGACCTTATCCTGGAACACTTTCCATGAGAAATTGAGCTCCTTTGTATGTGAGGTATAACTTGCAAGATAGTAGCGTAGCAGGTCCTGGTGGAATCCGTGGTCAAGGTAATCCTCGTCCACCCAGACAACATATCCGCGGCTCTTGGAGAATGTCCTGTCCTCGATCTTTACCATTCCTGAAGCGACGACCGCATCCGGCTGATTGTATCCGGCACCTTTGAGCATTGCAGGCCAGAATATGCAGTGGTGGTAGATGATATCCCCTCCTATGAAGTGGATTATACTTCCGTCATCTTTCCAGAACTTCTCCCAGCTCTCATTATTTGCTTCTGCCCATTCTTCTGTGAATGCGATGTATCCGATAGGTGCATCCACCCAAACGTATACCACAAGGTCCTCATGTCCCGGGAACTTGATTCCCCAATCGAGACTCCTTGTGATGCACCAGTCTGTAAGTTCCTGATTTACCCAGCCGAGGGCATAATTTCTTGCATTGAGGGTTCCGCCAAGCCCTTCAAGATGTTCCAAAAGGAAATCCTTGAACTGTGAAAGCTTGAAGAAGAAATGCTCTTGTTGTTTATATTCAGCAGGTCCGTTGCATGTGGTACAGGTGGGATGTTCAAGTTCTCCCGGTTCAAGATGTTTTCCACACCCCTGGTCGCATTCGTCTCCTCTTGCTTCTTTTTTGCAGTGAGGGCATGTTCCCTTTACGTACCTGTCCGGAAGGGAACGGTCGCAGGAAGGGCAGTATGCTATCTCGATGGTCTTTGGGTAAACATAACCGTTCTCTATGAGTTTGCTTACTATTTCGGTTGTACGGTTATGGTTGGTGGGGTCATCTGTGGTGCCGAATGCATCGAACATAACTCCCATTTTCTTGAAGGTCTCATCGAAGTGTTTGTGATATACCTTTATGATCTCGGTAGGCGTCGTTTTAAGTTCCTCTGCATTGAACACTATGGGAGTTCCGTGTGTATCGGAACCACAAACGAATGTGACTTCCTGTCCTGTCTTTTTTAAGGACCTTGTGAATATGTCTGCGGGAACATATGTGCGTAAATGACCTACATGCGCCTTTCCATTGGCATAAGGCAGTCCGCATGTGACAAGAACTGGTTTCTCTGATGGGAATTTGGACATTATTGGTCTCCATGATCATTAGTTTTCTTTTGCATAGTGTGCAATCATAAAATATATTTCGCTTATATGTGTCCATAAGAGAAGCTTTTTGAATGGTCAGGTACAATTTACAATATATATTAGGGGTGTTAGATGACCTATAACACAGATCCAGAAAATGAGAATGAGGATAACGATGAGCTTATGGAAGAGCTCCTTGAAGAATCCGTATTGGGAGCTCCCGATCTTGGTGCATTGGAATATTCGCCGGAGCCTGAATATACGGAGGTACTGGACAATGTTCATGAGCAAGGGGGCTCAGTGGATAATGTTGTTGTGGATACTTCCGAACCCTCGGATGCTGGTACTGTGAAGAAGGTCCCTTACGTTGATATGGGGGATAAAAGGGTTCCATATGGAAATGAACCGATTTCATCCAGGGAACCGCCCCAGTACGCAACTCCTGAAAAGAAGGACCGCAAATGGCAATATATTGCGGTCATCTCAGTACTGATGTTAATTATAGGCGGCAGTTTCGCAGTTATCTATCTGTCATTCGGCGGGGACCTCTATACTACCGATGAGCGGGTCGCAGTTATCTATGTGCAGGGTTTCATGCTGACAGGAAACCTCCCCTCTGGCTTTGGTTATGCTACTTCTGAAGATGTCTGTAACAGTCTGCGTAAAGCAACCGAGGACGATAGTGTAAAAGCCATTGTACTTAGAGTAAATAGCGGTGGTGGATCTCCTGTGGCCGCAGAAGAGATAGTCACTGAGATCAAGAGAGTACAGGATATGGGTATCCCTGTGGTCATCTCCATGGGTGACGTGGCGGCGAGTGCTGCATATTATATCTCTGCACCTGCGGATCTCATTGTTGCAAATCCTTCCACGACCACTGGAAGTATCGGTGTCATCAGTGTCTACACAAATAGGTCTGCGTACTACGATGACGAAGGTATTGAGTTCTATGTCTCCAAATCGGGTTCATTCAAGGACGTGGGTGGCGATTGGAGGGGACTTACTCCTGAGGAGAAAGAATATGTGGATAATGTTGTGCTTGACGTCTATGACCTGTTCATTACCAGTGTTGCGGAAAACCGTAATATGACAAAGGGTGAAGTGAAAGATATTGCAGATGGTCGTATCTACATTGGTAAGGAAGCACAGAAGCTCGGGCTTGTGGACGAGCTTGGTAATTTCTATGATGCTATTGATGCAGCGGCTGAACTTGGTGGTATGGAAGGCGAACCTTCGGTGTATTACATTAACAAACCATCTCTTTCAAGTATCCTGTTCGGTTCAGAAGAAACGATGTCTCCTCAGAATGCAGAGCGTCTGGCAAGCTATTATACTGAAAGTCCGGTGGGATATTTGATCGAATGATGTAAGTTCATCTCTGGGGGATATGGATGTTGGAAGGTGCTCAGTTCGGAACGTTCCTTTTTGGTGCGTTTGGTGCTCTATTGCTGGTTTATATATCCAAGGATGTGGCCATTCCTGAATTCCGTCCTCTTTATGATATTTCTGATATGCAAAGAGAAGCTCGCAGACATCGCAAGCATATAGAGAAAACCGAGTCGGACCTAGATTCTTTGCAGGATCGTTTGAAGGCTGCTTCGATATCCGATGATGCACAGGTCCTATCTCGTGTGTTGGAAAGTTATCTGACGGAAGTGGAAGCTGAAAGGGCCCGTTTGCATGTTCTGGAAAAAGAGATAAAGAATGGTCAGCTTCTCTCTCGCGGGCTAGGATTCTTCTTTTATATCGTTCTGGGTGGCGTATTTGGAACCCTTCTTTCCGGTCAGGTGGATATTATGTTCATTTCTGAGGGCGTGTCCAATTTTCTAGAGTCATTTGTTATTGGTGCCACCTGGACAAGTTATCTTTCTTCTATAGGTATCCGTTCTACTCAAAAGAGAGTAGGTGGACAAGCTAAGGGATGAGTTCTCACGTGATATGGAACGATATAGGAAAGACCTTAAGGAACAGATATTTGAGACCGCGAACAGGGTGAATGCTGATGTGGATAAGGAAAAAGAAGGCTCGAGCTATGAGCTCCTTTGGTCTGCAGTTTCAGAAAAGCTTGATGATACCGGGCTTAAGTTTGTTGATGAACTGGATGAAACAAAACGTGTTATTGATAATGATGTAAAAGGTCTCCTTTGAGACCTTTGACCCTTTCAGCCCATTTTTGTAAATTCCCATCCGAGGTGCTCTTTGATGATGGTGTAGGCCATCTGTGGCGGGAATGCACCTACCTCTGTTATTATCATGTCAATATACTCTGCAGGGGTTATGTCGAATGCAGGATTTTTGACCTTCACATTTGGCATTCCTGCAAGAACCTCGGTGTCGATGACCTCTTCCGGTGACCTTTCCTCAATATCGATAAGATCTCCATGAATGGTCTTCGGGCTGAACTTGAAAGTCTCTGCCGCGCATAAGAGGTTCTTCCTTGCTTCATTTGCGGCAAGTGCAAGCTGGGATGTACCCACTTTGTTCACAAGTGCGCCGTTGATGGTTATTGCATCCGCACCTACTATTACGGTGTCAACATCCTTCATACAATATCTTACTGCGGAATCCACGATCAGCGTGGTTGGGATGCCATGATCGTTAAGTTCCTTTATGGTAATGAGTCCCTGCCTTCTTGGTCTTGATTCGGTGGCAATGACTGATATGTCTTTACCCTGTTCAAAAGCGGTTGTTATGACCGAAAGGGCAGCATGGGAATTGCAGTGTGTCATTATGACATCGCCGTCGCGTATCCTCTTTGCACCGATCTCCCCCATCTTCTCAAGGGCCTGGCCTGCCTGTTCCAGGAACTTGTCAGCGTTACGGAGGATCTCTTCCCTTGCTTCCGAGACTTCTGTTGCAGTGTGGCGCTTTGTAAGCTGGACTGCATTCGGGAGGGATACTGCTGTGGGTCTGGTCTGGATAAGTATACTGGCAGCTTCATCGACTTTTTTATTAAAGTCCTTGATGTTCGTCACCTTTATGTTGAGCACATAATCACGAAGTGCTGCAGATGCTGCTTCAGCTATCCTTCCGGCTCCCCTTATTTCCATCGTTCGGATATTTTCCGCGGTATCAAGTAATTGCTGCATATCAATATATTTGAAGTGAATGCATTTATATGTATTCGCTTTATGCAACTTCCGATGCTTGTATACGTTTTCCGATGTAGTAGGGGATTCCCAGTAACAATGCATAGTATATCCATACCGAGAGATATGAATAGTAGTCCTTGTCGTATATCGTCAGGTACATCGCAAGGTCAAGTGCCAGATTCGTCATAAGAAATGTGATGCCAAGCAATTTTGCTTCTTCAGCTTTGTCTTTTGTATCCTTGAGATATGCCTTTGTGAAATATATTGCAAGAATGGGCAGAACAACGAATAACAGTAAAGTTATCGCAGGCATTTTTGAGATGTATTCTATTGACGGGATCGCTGAAAGCGCAGGTGTACTGAATACTATACACCCCCAGATAAAACCGATTATCCAGATCATTAATGACTATCTAGTTGCGGAAAGTGGCCTATATGGAATATTAATCAACTACGTACCTCCGCCCTCTAATCAGTAATCTCATATTTAAATGTTAGCTTCCATCCCACTTATTTAAATCAAATCAGAATTAATTACCCTCCATGAAAAAAATAACATCTATCAATCCTACAAATGGGACTGTTAATGGTGAATTCGAATTTCATTCTCTTGATAAGATCGACCTTATCCTTAAAAGATCGAACGAAGCATTCCAGTACTGGAGATCTCTGGAAGGGGCTGAAAGGGCTGTGTATCTTGAAAATGTTGCAAAGGTACTTCGAAACGATAAGCGTGAACTGGCAGAGACCATCACAATGGAGATGGGGAAGCCTATCAGACAGGCACTTGCAGAAGTTGAGAAATGTGCCGGCATGTTCGACCACTTTGCTGCTAACATCTGTTCTTTCCTTGAACCTGATATTGTGAAAGAGAGTCCTTCCGCCTTTATCTCATACGAGCCAATGGGGGCCGTGCTTGCTATCAAGCCTTGGAATTTCCCCCTCTGGCAGGTATTGAGTGCTGCTTCACATATTCTTGCAGGCGGGAACACGATGGTTCTAAAACACTCCGGTTATGTTCCGATGTGTGCTCTTAAGATCGAATCTGTTTTCGAAAAAGCCGGATTTCCAGAAGGTGTTTTCCAGACACTTCTTGTGGATGGCCCTACTGCTTCTTCGTTGATATCGAGGCCGGAAATTGCAGCGGTAACCTTTACAGGAGGGTTGCCTGCCGGTCAGAAGGTTGCTGAGGTCGCGGGTCGCAACATGAAGAAATGTGTGCTCGAACTTGGGGGTAGCGATCCTTTCATTGTGCTGGGGGATGCAGACATTGAAAAAGCTGCAAAGGCAGGGGTTGCCGGAAGGTTCCTCAATAGCGGACAGACCTGCATCTCTTCCAAACGTTTCATCATTGAAAGTTCAATAGTTGCTGAGTTCACATCTGCATTTGTGGAAAATACACGTAAGCTCAAAATAGGCGACCCCCTGGATAAGGACACTGATATTGGTCCTCTTGTACGTGAAGGGCAGGTCTCATTACTCGAAGGGCAGATAAAGAATGCCGTTTCAATGGGGGCAAAAGTGGAACTTCAAGGCGGTAGGGTTGAGGGAAATGGATATTATTTCTCTCCGGTAGTGCTGTCGAACGCATCTCTTGATATGCAGGTCATGAAGGAGGAAACGTTCGGTCCGGTTGCACCGATAATTTCAGTGGAGAATGAGTCCGAAGCTCTGGATGTTGCTAATGCCACAGAGTTTGGTCTGGGTGCAAGTATCTGGAGCAGTGATAAAGAGAAAGCATCTTTACTTGCATGTCAGGTACAGTCAGGGGTAGTTGGTGTAAATGGTCTTTTCAAACCGGAAGCCGACCTGCCGTTTGGTGGAGTTAAAAAAAGCGGTATTGGGAGAGAACTCTCTCGATTTGGCTTCTATGAATTTATGAACATCAGGTCTACTGTGTTATTTTAATAAAATGCAGGTGGATATTCATTCAATGAGCATGATCCAAAAAATAGCTGACATTCCTGAAGAACTCCTTTATCAAGTCCCCAAGCGATTCGATATTGTCGGTGATATTGCGGTTGTTTCTGTTCCTGCTGAGCTGGAGCTCTACAAATTACCGGTGGCAGAACATATTGCTTCAACGAGGGGAAATATTCGCGGAGTGCTCAATAAGGTTACCAAGCTTAAAGGTGAGCATCGGGTTGCCGGATTCGAGGTTTTGTTAGGGGATATTCCAGTCATTATTCATGAGGAGTTCGGTTTCAGGTACAGGATGGACCTGCGTGAAGTTTTCTTTAACGGAAGGCTTGCGTTCGAAAGGCAGAGGGTGTCTTCAAAAGTGAGGGCAGATGAAGATGTCATTGTTCCGTTCTGTGGTATTGGTCCTTTTGCTATACCTGCTGCTGCAAAGGGTGCAAAAGTAGTTGCAATTGAAAAGAACCCTCATGCATGTAGGTGGCTTTTTGAGAATGTGCGTTTGAACAATGTTGATGGGAACATTCATCCCATTCTGGCGGATGCATCGGATATCGGCAGTTTTCTTAAGGCTAGGTTTGATCGTGCTATTATTCCCACTCCGTATGGTATGGATGATTTTCTTGAGAAGTTGTTACCTTTTGTGAGAAAAGGTGGGAATGTTCATTTTTATGCTTTTAAGAAACAATATCAGATAGAGGAATTGATGGGGCAGTATTCTGATATGGGTCTTGATGTTGTTGAACATCGAAGGTGTGGAAATATTGCGCCGAGTATTAGCCGTTGGGCGTTCGACATGGTCAAAGAGTGATAATTTTCCAGTACTTTTTGTGAGTCCATTAATTATCATTTCTTAATGGGATGGGTGTTCGTTCGTGAAGGCCTATAAAGTGAAAAAGAGTTAGTAAAATTCAATTGTTCATTGGAGTTATTTTTATGACGGAAGATAATGAGGTTCAGAGTGCTGATATGAGTATTGTTATAGTTTGTTCTACTGTGGATCCGGCAAGTCAGAATATAAAAGAGCATTTGCTAAAGCTCAGAGATTGGGTTGAAGTGAGTGTGAAGGAAGGTATTTTTGATGATCTTTCGGCGGTGTATCGGAGTGGGAATTTTCATATTGTCGAGGTTACTGAACATCATATTTATCAGGATGGAATCGACAGGAAGATCAAAGAGGCAGGTTTGCCATGCGAGCTCATCATTTTCGCTTCCAAACATAAAAGTGCTGATGGTAGGAGGCTTTTGACTGCACATTTTACGGGAAATCCGGGTTCTGCTGATTTTGGAGGGTATCCCGGTGAGCTTTCTAAGGCTGCTCCGTTCGCGCTCCGTTGTTTGCTTAGGAATATGGCCGAGTTGTCGGAGGGCATTGGGTTCGATGTTTCGATGGAGTCCACTCATCATGGTCCTTCTGATCTTGATGTTCCTTCGGTCTATGCAGAGATCGGTAGTTCTGAGGTGGAGTGGGTCGATCGGGATGCGGGGGAGGTCGTTGCACGTTCTATCCTTTCCGTGAGGCAGGGAAGTTGTCCTGTGGCTCTTGGATTTGGGGGTGGGCACTACGCTGCAAGACAATCCGGGATCGTTCTGGGCTCGGATGTTTCGTTCGGTCATAATTTCCCGAACTATCAGCTTCAATTTGTTGATGGGGATATGTTCAGGAAGGCAGTTGAGAGGTCGGGTGCAGATCTTGTGTATTGTGACAGGAAGGCGATGTCCTCTGATGAGAAGATACGGATTAATGAGCTTGCAGATGAATGTGGGCTTGAGGTATTGAGGGAAAGTGACATAAAAGAGATGGACGGGGTCTGCTGGGATGTTTTCAGGATATTTTGGCATAAGGTTCGGGATGAGGGTCTTTCCGGGCGGGTTAAGGTCCCTGCTGGGATGAAAGATAAGTTGAGTGAGAATGCTTGCGATATTTTTGAGTTCGATGTGTCTAATGTTGTTACTGTTGTAGTTGACAATGAACTTCTCAAATTGGTAAGGTCTGTTGATATAGGTGGTGTGAAAAGGTTGCTTAATATGTCGAATGTTGTCTATTCGGAACGCGATGATGCAACAATATCAAATCATTTCTATACTTTCTGGAATCGTGATGCAGAGAACTTCCTTACCTTTATTGTAGATGAATGCATTAAAATACTAAAAGGGCGTTATGATACTGAATACGTTTTCGAAGAAAATGTGTTGTATATTTCGGATGAGAGATTCAGTCCTGAGCTCGCGCGAAAGTGGGGAGTTCCTTCCGGTCCTATGTTTGGGAAACTGGCAAAAGGTCAGTCCGTTATGATCGAGGGAAACACTATCCGACCAGAAATGGTCCATGAGAGAACACAGAAGAGTCTTGTGTTAAGGAATGCGATCTTTTGAACGATGTAGATAAATATAATACTAATCTCTATATATTACGAATATCAATATTCCATACATTTGATCATGTTGCTATAGTGGAGGATATGTTATGAAATCCATAGTAGAAGAGGCATTAGCTCGATCTGTAGAAGAGACGCAAATCCGTTCCGGCGGCGCTTCACAATCTGATGATATTAATGCGGAACTTGAGGCGATGCTGAAGGATCTGCAGACTAACATCAAGGTTGTAGGATGTGGCGGAGGGGGTTCGAACAGCGCTCAGCGTATGCAACAGGAAGGCATCAAAGGTGCTGAAGTCGTTGCTGTGAACACGGATGCTCAGCATCTTTTGAATGTTACTACCGATAGGAAGATCCTTATTGGTAAGAAGAAGACAAGGGGTCTTGGTGCAGGTAGTCTGCCTCAGATCGGTGAGGATGCTGCACTTGAGAGCATCGATGAGGTGCGTTCGATAGTGGATGGCTCCGATATGGTGTTCATTACTGCAGGCCTTGGTGGCGGTACCGGAACAGGTTCCGCTCCAGTTGTCGCAGAGGCTGCAAGGGATGCTGGTGCTTTGACGATCGCTGTGGTCACTCTTCCATTCTCCGTAGAGGGGCATGTAAGGCGTGAGAACGCAGAAGCAGGTCTTGAAAGACTCCGGGATGTCGCTGATACTGTCATTGTCGTTCCGAACGATAAACTTCTTGAGGTTGTTCCAAGGTTGCCATTGCAGGCAGCGTTCAAGGTTTCCGATGAGGTTCTGATGAGGGCTGTGAAAGGCATTACAGAGCTTATTACAAAACCGGGTCTTGTGAACCTTGATTTTGCTGATGTAAGGACCGTTATGCAAAACGGTGGCGTTGCAATGATAGGTCTTGGTGAGGCCGATGGTGAGAACAAGGCTGTAGAGTCTGTTCAGAAAGCATTGAGGAGTCCTCTTCTTGATGTGGATATCTCCGGTGCGACATCTGCTCTTGTGAATGTTGTCGGTGGTCCGGATATGACCATTGCAGAGGCTGAGAGCGTTGTTCAGGAAGTATATACCAGGATCGATCCGAATGCAAGGTTGATCTGGGGTGCCCAGGTGGACCCTGATCTTGAACATTCAGTGCGTACTATGCTTGTCGTTACTGGTGTGAGATCCCCCCAGATCTACGGAAGTGGGAATTCCAAGAACGTGACGCGGAAATACGGGATCGATTTCGTAAAATGATCAGGGGATCTATCTCCTTATCTTTTTAATTTGTTCTGTATGATACGGTGCTGTTCAATCGAAAGGTATTTTATTTAGTACGTTATTTAAACGCCACTAAATTTTATAGTCGAATCGATCGTTGACGAATTGTATCGTATCAACTCGTACATATCAATAATACTAAAACTGGTTGTGAAAAGTTTGGCAGAGAATATGTTAAAATCGGCTAAGATAAACCGCAATGTCGCTCAGGTCCTCAAGTCATATCTTAGGGTACTGAAATTATCCAAGAAGCCTTCCAGAGAGGAATTCCTCATGATCGCTAAGGTCGCTGGTGCCGGAATTCTTGCGATAGGCTTTGTTGGTTTCCTTATTTATGTGCTGTTGACCGTAGTTCCACAGTGGGTGTAACTTTATGGGTGAAAATGCCGCTATATTTGTTGTAAAGACAACTGCAAATCAGGAACGTTCGGTTGCTGCTATGCTGGCTCAGGTTGCAAAGAAGGATAATCTTGATATCAGGTCAATAATTGCTCCTGATGAGCTCAAAGGTTATGTACTTCTGGAATCTTCCGATTCCGGAGCCGTGGAACAGGCGATCCAGACAGTTCCTCATGCGAGGACTGTTGTAAAAGGTCAGTCTAGTATAGCGGAGATCGCACATTTCCTTACGCCAAAGCCAACCGTTACAGGTATTACGGAAGGTGCTATTGTCGAAGTGACCTCTGGTCCTTTCAAGGGCGAAAAGGCACGTGTGAAGCGTGTTGATGAAGGCCATGAAGAGATCACTGTGGAACTGTTCGATGCAGTCGTACCAATACCTATAACTATTCGTGGTGATACTGTACGGATACTTAGGAAAGAGGAAACAAATTCCTGAGTGAATAGATTCTATTCATAGATCTAATCTATAAACTTATTTAATTAATTTATAAAATTTAAAAAGGTGTTGCTCGAATGGCAAGTGTAGTAGAAGCATTGGTTCCTGGCGGTAAAGCAAATCCCGGTCCTCCACTGGGCCCTGCGTTAGGACCTCTTGGTGTTAATATTAAAGACGTGATCGAAAAGATCAATGAAAAGACAAAAGATTACAATGGGATGCAGGTTCCTGTTAAGGTTATCGTTAATGACGATAAGAGTGTTGAGATCGAAGTGGGTACTCCACCAACATCCGCATTGATCCTTAAGGAACTTAACATCGAAAAGGGTTCAGGAGAGTCCGGTACCGTTGTTGTTGGCAATCTTGAGATCGCACAGGTCGCAAAGATCGCACGTATGAAGAAAGACGATATTCTTTCCTATTCGCTTAAGGCTGCAATCAAAGAGGTCATGGGGACCTGTGTTCCTATGGGTGTAACGATTGAAGACCTTGATCCAAGGGAATGCCAGAAAGCTGTTGATGAGGGCAAGTTCGACGAGTCTCTCGCAGCAGAAGCATGGTAATTAAAGAGATACTAGTATCTTTTTAATATCTATATCAAATTCAAACAAGTTGGTCAGTCTTTCTGGCTGACCGACAAGTTTTAAACAGATGCTTCAATATTGAAGCTTCGTAATTGAGATGAGAATCTCCTTACTTTACCGTAGTAGGCCGGAGCGGCCGCAGAGGCGGGTATGCAATTATTGTATGCCTACCGGATGCAGATGCTATCTGTGTCAGAACATATGTTCAATAACTACGGGGAGGAATAGAATGGTAGAAGAAACTACTTTAGATCTAGTAAAACAGTTAATTGAAGGTTCCCCGGAACGTAAGTTTTCCGAGAGCTTGGATCTTGCAATTAACTTAAAGAATCTCGATATGAGTCAGCCTAAGAATCGTGTAGATGAGGAGATAATCCTTCCTAACGGCCTTGGTAAGACCATGAAGATCGCTGTTTTTGCAAAGGGTGAGGTTGGACTCAACGCAAAGGATGCTGGCTGTGACTATGTCCTTACGGAAGAGGATATCAAGGAGCTCGGCGAGGATAAATCAAAGGCAAGAAGTCTCGCAAACGAGTGTGATTTCTTTATCGCAGAAGTCCAGTATATGGCTCAGATCGGTAAAGCCCTTGGTGCTATTCTTGGTCCTCGCGGAAAGATGCCTGTACCATTGACCCCTGACAGGAACGTTGCTGATCTTATCAACAGCACAAAGAACTCAATACGTATCCGATCAAAGGATAAATTGACGTTTCACGTGTCAGTTGGTCGCAGGGATATGGCTGTCGAGAAACTTGCAGAGAACATCGAAACAGTTCTTGGTAGAGTAGAACATTCTCTTGAGAAAGGTAAACACAACCTTAAATCAGTCTATGTTACAACTACTATGGGTAATTCTGTGAGGTTGGTATAATGGGAGAACTTCACCACAGTGAACACATTCCTCAATGGAAGAAAGATGAGATCGAGGAAATTAAGAGTCTCATTGAATCATATCCATTGTTTGGTGTTATTGGTATTGAAGGAATTCCTGCAAAGCAACTTCAGTCAATGAGAAGGGACCTAAAGGACTTTGCAGTCCTTAAAGTTTGCAGAAACACTCTAACAAGAAGGGCACTTGACGAGTCATCTGATGATGTCAAGAAGATGGATGATTATGTTGATGTGCAGACCGCACTCATATTCACAAAACAGAACCCTTTCAAACTCTACAAGTTGCTTGAGAAAAGTAAGACTCCTTCCCCTATTAAAGCGGGAATGGTAGCTACTAGCGACATTATTGTAGAGGCAGGCCCAACAAGCTTCCCACCAGGTCCTATACTTGGTGACATGCAGGGTGCAGGTATTCCTGCAGCTATTGATGGCGGAAAGGTTGTCATCAAGGAAACAAAGGCTGTTGCAAAGGCCGGCGAGGTTGTATCTCAGAAACTTGCAGCTATGCTGACAAGGTTGGAGATCTATCCACTTGAAGTCGGTCTTGATCTTAGGGCAGTTCTGGAAGAAGGTTCTATCTTCACTCCTGATGTACTTGCTATCGATGAGGAACAGGTATTCTCCAACTTCGTACAAGCAGCTCAGCAGGCATTCAATATGTCTGTCAATGCAGCATATCCAACTGCTATGAACATCAACACATTGCTTGCTAAGGCGGCATCCGATTCAAGGAACGTTGCAGTCAATGCTACCGTTTACGAGCCAGGAATCATGGATATTCTGCTTGGTAAGGCATACAGCAAGATGATGGCGATCGCTTCAGCAGCATCCTCCAATGATGATGCTCTTGACGATGAGCTAAAGGAAGCACTCGGTGCAGCAAGTTCTGCTGCAGCTGCAACAGCAGTCGAGGAAGTTGTTGAAGAGCAGGAAGAAGTCAAAGAAGAAGAAGAGGAAAGCGACATGGCGTCCGGTCTTGGAGCACTCTTTGGATAAACTAACTATCAAATATAATATTAATAACTAAAAGGTGAATTACAATGGAATACATATACGCAGCACTATTATTGCACAACGCAGGTAAAGACATCACAGAAGAATCCGTCTCCGCAGTACTCTCTGCAGCAGGCACAGAAGTTAACGAATCACGCGCAAGGGCACTTGTTGCAGCACTCGAAGATGTAGATATCGAGGAAGCAATGGCAACCGCAGCATTCGCACCAGCAGCAGCAGCAGCAGCTCCAGTAGCAGCAGCAGCAGCTGAGGAAGCACCTGCAGAAGAAGAAAAAGCTGAAGAAGAAGAGAGCGGCATGGCTGGTCTCGGCGCACTCTTTGGCTAAGCTATTTTCAAACCGATACTCGCATTATGCGAGTATCAATTCTTTTTTTAATATAATTTCAATTTTGTGATCCTTTCATTCGGTTCTAAAAAAGTGTCTGAGATTTATCTCTGACAATTTGAAAGCTCAACTTATATTCGTTAAGCTCGTTCTTCGCTATTTTCCAAAACATCAAATAATGGGATGTTCATTCCGGGGTCCCATTTCTCAATGAATGTAAGCACATGGTATTTCATAAAGACCCGTAAAGGCACTGCTCCCATCATCGAGACCAGTATTAACAGTATGATCTCTATAAAAACGATAGGTGCAATAATTATCCATGCTGTTTCTCCTAGCATCATCGAAAGAACGAAATAGATAACTGCATCGATGATAAGAAATAGCAAGATCGGTATCAATATCAATAAAAAAACAAGAATTATGACAGCTATACTACCGAATGCCCACAGGAACATCCTTCCGATCCAGTATGCAAACATTTGTTTCCAATCGCGCCTGAAATTTGCGATAACTCTTTCCAGAGATTCAATAAATCCTGTGGAACTGTACATTGCAACAGGGATACAAAGAACGATGAACGAATTAATTATACTGCTTATTATGGAGAGAATTATTAATACCGCAATGAGGCTGGGGCTGGAAGTTATCAAAAGGGGTAGTAGGTTTGTTGAAGGATAATGTAAGATCTGCATTATGATGGGCAAAGCCGTCATCAGAAATATTCCCAGGTATATACTTCTCAGTGCCAGCCTTAATATGAATAGGTTCAGTCCCATGCGTAGGAACTTAGCTGAATATTCCCAGAATCGAACGTCATTCTTTGTGACGGATTCCACAAGAACGAGGTCCATAACTGAAGCAAAATATCCAAAGAGCAATACCAATACTAAAATTATTATGAATGCTGCGATCACCCATGACAGATCTGGCATCGGCATCTGATCTATAAATGAGCTCAATGTAGGGATTTCAGAAAAAGGAGATGAGGGTGTATCTTGGAAATCTGAATTTGAAGAAGGTCCGTTGTAACCTTGCCCTCCTCCTCCACTTGCCAGAGCTATAATAATGGCAAGTTTTATCCATTTCCATATATCAAATGGCTCAAGTAGTGCGACCCGTGTTCTTTTAAAAGCCACGTCGACCGCATCTACTACAAACCAGCTCATGCAAATAAATACTCTACGGTGTTATAAAAAATAACCGGTTAGGTTATTCTCTCTTCTTTTGAACGCCTGTCCTTTTCTTAAAACCGGTGCGTGCTTTGTCTCCGCTGCTGCCACCGCTACCACGGTCGCCACTTCTGCCGCCGCTGCTACCGCTACTGCTACGACCTCCGCTGCTGCCACCGCTACCACGGTCACCACTTCTGCCACCACTGCTGCCACCACTGCTGCCGCCGCTGCTGCTACGTCGGTCACCGCCGCCACTGCCACTGCTACGGCCTCCACCGCCATAGCCGCCACTGCTACGACCGCCACCTCTTCCGCGGTCTTCTCTTCTGCCTCGGGTCTCGCGATGGTCCCTTGGGCCCTTGCCATCATCTTTTATGAGTACCCTTTCGAATTTCGGTAAGTCTTCCCGCTCGATCTTGAAATTGCGGTGCATTTTAGAGAGCCTTGTAAAGCCGCCCTTATCCACATCTGCGACCACATTGATGACCTTTCCTTCTCTTCCAGCCCTTGCTGTTCTTCCTATCCTGTGAACATATTCACTGGGGTCATCTGGAATGTCGAAATTATAAACATGGGACACATGAGGAATATCCAGTCCTCTGGCAGCGACATCTGTACACACAAGTGCATGTGCATTGCTGGAATGGAACTTGCTCAGTGTGCTCTTTCTCTTTGCCTGTGTATGTCCGCCATGGATGGCTATTGCATCAATGTCATTCTTTCTCAGGTTCTTCTGTACGAAATCAACATTGCTTCTCGTATTACAGAAAACCATCACAAGTCCTGATTTTTCAGTCTTCAGGAGATGTACAAGAAGTGAGAACTTCATCTTCTTAGGAACGTCAATATATACCTGTTTCAGTTTATCTGAATCCACGTATGCCTTCGCAAATACCTTTGAAGGGTTATTCATGTATTTGCTTGATAAATACTGGATGTCTTTGGAAACAGTTGCTGAGAACAGCATTGTCTGCCTGTCAGAAGGACATTCGTCGATGATCATTTCAACATCATCAATGAATCCCATGTCAAGCATTCTGTCCGCTTCATCAAGGACAAGCATCTCAACATCACCGAGGTCGATAGTTCCTCTTTCGATATGGTCTAATAATCTTCCTGGGGTTGCAACAACAACATCCGCTCTTTCCAGTTGGCGTATCTGTGGGTTGATAGCTACACCGCCGTATATTGGTGCTACTCTCAATTGTTTATGTCTGGAAAATTCCTTCAATGAGTTCTGAACCTGCTCAGCCAACTCTCTTGTTGGTGTAAGGACCAGTGCTCTGATTCCATTTCCTTTTTCTATCTTCTGGATGATTCCACATCCAAAAGCGAGCGTCTTACCTGATCCGGTAGCAGCTCCACCTATTATGTCTTTTCCTTCAAGGATTAGAGGGATGGCCATTTCCTGAATTTCAGTAGGGGCTTCAAATTTCTTGTCCTCTATCGATCTTAAGATCGCATCCTCGATACCTAATTTTTTGAATGATTCCATGATGATTACCTGTTAATTAACGCTTAAAAAAAGACTGAATGCCTTTATTTTACTATTTCCCATCACAAACCATTTCAAAAAATTATTGGGATGTTGATAATGATGGGCTATATTCTGACGTTTTTAAGTAGACTTCTCATACATCTTTCTACTTATAAACATTGTCCTAAAATTCGAATATTCTGATCATTAATACGAAGATTTTCCCGGAATGCTAAAAATGAACGTATTGCCCTTCTCATCTTCAAACTCTATCAAGTCATTGAGCTATGTATCTCAACAAAAAACCCTATCAAGACCAGTGTTTCTTCTAATGTTATATTGCTTGTATATCGGTCCTGTTCTTCATTGAGTTCACTAAAAACATTAGTCTGGACCATATAAGGAAAGCCGATGGACGTATTGAGGGATGCTCTATGTTCCTGGCTCATGTTTGCAAGTGAAATACTTTTTATTATGCTGCTTGACCCAATATGCGATCTCTCCTTAATACTTTCTCCATCTAATTTTCTTTACAAAATTGTTGATATGTATGTGCCAAGTTTTATCAACTCCTTTACAAGATATAGAGCACCAAAATTGAGCACTGATTATCATGTCCAAGTTTTCACCAACTATAGCTGCACGTGCTGTCTGGCAGATGAGGGTTCGCAAACGACCTTTTGTTCTTTCGCATGCGATCAATTCCAGATGCAACATGAGTTGTAAATTCTGTGAGTACTGGAAGAACCCCGGGCAAGAAATGAGCCTTGATTCGATATTCAAAATGCTTGAAGATGCCCGCTCGTTTGGTATCGGTGTCTATAATGCATGGACTGTAGAACCCCTTCTTCGTGATGACCTTCCCCAGATACTTAGGTTTGCCAAAGAACTTGGAATGATCACCTCTCTTATTACTAACGGCAAACTTCTCGAGAAAAGGATAGGCGATCTTAAAGACCTTGATTATCTCTCGGTATCCGTGGATGGCACCAAAAGTTACAAAGAGATCAGAGGGGTCGATCTTGATGTTCTCCTTAACACTATAATGAATGTGAAGGATAAACTTAAGAATCCGCTTCTTATGAACTGTGTAATAAGCGGGAAGAATCTCGATGATATTGAAGAGCTTGTACAACTTGCACAGGACATTGGGGTAAAGATATCCTTTGAGCCGATGTATGAGTTCAAAGGGATCGATGATGATGTCTGGTCATCGATGGGTATTCGTGACATGGATAAATATCGGCGCACTATCGATCGTGTCATCGAGATGAAAAGACAGGGCTATCCAATAATCAATTCCATAAGTTATCTTTCAATGATAAAGGACCTCAAAAAAGGATTCAATTGTCATGTCAATAATTTCATTCTTGATGTGACCCTCGATGGTTCCATTGAGAATTGTCGGGTCCACAGGGAACCTCTGGGAAATATCAATGAAGGAATTGCAAATGTTTGGAAACGTTCACGTTCACAGCAGCACGAAGTGACCAAAAATTGTGAGGGATGTTTCTTCTTCGGTTATGTTGAGAACAGTATGATGTATGACATGAACCTCGAGGTAATGCGTCACTATGAATGGATGTAAATGTCCTTTCAGTGACCGTATCTGCCAAATTTGACAAAATAATCTCTTCTTCTTCTTCTTTTAGAAAGGACTTATATATTAAATAAGGTATGTTCCTTGTATCCTGTATGGGGTATTAAATATATATTAATGGTTCAAGGTACTGCATTCATGCGGGCTTAAATTTAATTATCAGAGGTTTCAATTATGGATGGATATCAATTGTTTATGGCAATGCTTGCAGTTTACATATGTGGACTCATAGGCATTGGTTGGTACTTTACAAAAAGGCAGAAAACAGTAACTGATTTCTGGCTGGCAGGACGTAAGATCGGCACAATAGGAATAGGATTTTCCTCTGCCGCATCATGGCTGACCGCTGGTGGAATATTAGCAGTTATTGGTTTCTTCATGCTACTTGGAATGGGCTCCATTTGGGGTTTTGTAGCTCCTAACATTCTGGCATTGCTTATAATCGCCATTTTTGTCAAGAAGTTCAAGAATCTACCTGCTATCACACAGGCAGAACTTCTTGAACAGAGGTACAGTTCTGCAATACGTGCTCCTGTGGGTATTATTATCACTATCGTAATGATCCTTTTCGCAGTTGCCGATATCAAAGGATTCGCTCTTGTGTTGCAGATATTCTATGGTCTGGACCCGATATATGCGGCACTCATCGTTGCTCTTGCCGTTTCAGCTTATGTGACCCTCGGTGGTCTCAGTGCGGTAGTATGGACCGATGTTGTGCAGTTCGTTTTCCTTTCCATCTTCGCTCTTGCAATGGCGTTCCTGGCGATCGGGACAGCAACTTCCGGTTCAGCGGATATCTCTTCCGCATCAGACCTGATCTCAACTGTGCCCACAGACTGGTGGAATCCGTTCATCATAGGCATTCCGATGGTGCTGATCTTCGTTTTCGCTATCATCCCTGGATGGATAACAGAACAGGACCCATGGCAGAAAGTATGGGCAGCTAAAGACTCGACCTCTGCAAGGAATGGTCTTGTACTTGGTTCTTTCCTTGTAACAGTAGTATTCACCGCATGTGCGTTCATTGCTATTGGACTGAACTCACTGTATCCTGAGATATCTGCGATGGGTTTCCCTATGGGGATGGCACAGGCCGAACCTGCACTTCTGACATTCATTGTCGAAACATTCTCACCTGCTGTGATCGGGCTTAGTGCAATTGGTCTTGCAGCAGCATCAATGTCCTGTGCGGATACTTTTGCAACTTCAGGTGCATCATGTGTTTCACGTGATATCTACCAGAGATTTATCAAACCGGATGCTACAATGAAGCAGATGCTCACTATTAACAGACTGAGCGTTCTTTTCATCGTTGCAGCAGCAACAGTTTCCTCGTTCTTCATAAACAGTATCATCGATGCAATTCACATTGCAACTTTCATCGCAAGTGCATCCTACTTCTTCCCTCTCATGGGTGGACTTTACTGGAAGCGTGCGACAAAAGAAGGTGCATTAGCAGGGCTTGTTATCGGTGCTGTGGCACAGATATCATTTACTGTGTATGACCTTTTAATGACCGCACCTATGGCACCCTCATATCTTGAGACAGTACATCCAATTCTCATGAGTCATGGTGTGATCGTAGGAATGGGATTGAGTGGAATTGCTTTCTTCGGCGTATCCCTTCTGACAAAGCCATCGAATGTCATCAATCTTGCTCCGTTCTTTAAGGATGCAGCAGAAGAATTGGCAAGCCACGATGCACAGAAGGTCGATGATCAATCCTCGGAATATAAGAATTTCCTCAAGACCCTCGATGAACAGATCACCGGGGAACGTGCACACCTGCATTTGAGGCTTGAAGCTTCAGCCACAGTGAACTGGAGCAAGTTCGTAGGACAGCTAAAACAGGCTTATCCTGTATGGGTAACTCCTACCGGACTTGATTCTGTCTACAGGCTCATCCAAGCTGACATGCTTGCCTGTGTTTCTATCACACGTGGTGAGAATGAAAAGGAGATCTGGTTCGCATCAGAACCACCAGTCGATTCTGTTGAAATGCAGAAGATAGAGGTCTTTATTGCATTCAAAGAAGTATCAAAAGCTCTCGAAGATGTTGGTATTCTCCTGAGCATACCGAACGAAGACTAAGCATATTTAGGTCACACTCCCTTTCTGGGAGTGCCTCTTTTTTTCAACAACCTTTTTTAGTAATGGTGTCCATTATTTTTTGAACAACTTTTGCGATGTGTATCATGAAAAGATTAGCAATAACATTGGTATTGGTCTTTATTCTTGCAATAATGTCATCAGGTTGCATCAATGAGCTTGCTCCTGTGACTGATAATAGTAATGCAACGGTAGAAGCTTCTGATTATGAACTGGAGGTCTTTCATAGTCCTTCCGATAAAAGTGAAGATCTGAATACGACCACTTTTTACCTTTCAAGGAATGGAAGTACGAACGTTGTTTATATGGTGGCAGAAACCTCGGTGATAGAAATCGTTCCAATGGAGGATGTTTTCAATACTGGAGGCGATATTCTTTCCAACGTTGTGATCCTTGCGGACAGGTTCGAAAATGTTTCTGCTTCAGCCGAGACCTTTGAGATGTTTGCATCATCTTCTCCGAAGGACCTTCCTGTTTTCAACTATACTCTTGAGGATGAGGTAATTCGGGGACAGAAACACTTTGTCATGGAATTCGATGAGAACATTACCGGGATCGTTGCTTTTGCTCTCAATAATCCAAAAGGGCAGGATTTCATGTATGTTCCCACTCATGATTCAACGGTAAGATTTGTGCTACCCGAAGGTTACACTACCGGCAATCCCTTCGTTGGAAAGGTAATTCCCGGCACAGATGATCGATACATCGATGAACAAGGTCGTGAAGTTCTGGTCTGGTATGACCTTCATGCAAAGTCCGGTACTTTTACAAATATGGCAAGGGAATATCTTAAGGTCGAGATCTCTGAAGAAGACCTTCCCTACAGGACCGTGATGATAAAGTTCTATTCGGAATCTGCGCCAAGGTTGCTTTTGATAGGTACGAGCATCCTATTCGGTGGGGTGTTGCTGGTACTTGGAAATTACCTCTCCGCAAGAAGGAAACTCCGTAAAGAAAGGAAATCCATTGAAGATGCTTTCATTGAGAAGAATGCAGGGGATGGGAAGGGCGGAAATAAAAAGTAATGATCAAAGGATAAGTTCCATTCCGTCATATCCCAGTGGATATGTTTTAACGGCTTCATCGTGAGGTTTGAAGTAATGGCTTAAATGGGTCATTACAACCTTTTTTGCGTTGATCCTTTCAGCCATTCCCATGGCTTCCTTTGCATCCATGTGTTTCTTTACATGGAATCCTACATCATGGGGTATAATGGCATCCACTATGAAAATATCAGGGTTCTGTATAATCTCAATGCTTTTTTCAGGGATGTTCTCATCAGTATCCCCGCTGATGACCACTTTTTTGTCACCTTCACATATCATCACGCCCACCGCTTTCTTTGCAGGGGGGTGGTTCACCTCGAAAAGTGTGAACTCCATTCCTATCAGTTCAAAGGACGTATTCAGCGGTATGTCATGCCGTTTTGGTCTGAGGAATGAGACATAATCAAGAATATAGTCCAGCGTTTCTGTTACTCCATATACATCCACATTGTACTGGACACGATGGAATTCTCCGAATCCGGTATAATGGTCATAGTGGCCATGTGTCCATATGACGCCATCGACATGCTTGAGCCCTTTTCGCAACATCTGCTCCCGCATGTCCGGACTGGTGTCGATCAGGACTTTACCTTCATCTGATTCCACGAGTATGGAAAACCGCAGACGGTTGCTCTTGGTTCCCTTTATTGCATCGATACATGCGGGACAATCACAACCGATGACCGGTGTTCCGGGAGCATCTCCTGTGCCCAGAAGTGTTATCTTCATGAAATATCAGACGCCTCCCTCATTTACCACGTATTCATCGGACTTGATGTTGGCACGTTTGTTGAACTTGAGGACAGCATTGAACAGATCATCCTGTGAGATGACCGTTCTCTCTCCCACAAGAGCATTGAGTACACTTTCCCTAATGACCATTCTCAGGTCAGAACCGGAGTACCCTTCTGTGAGTGGTGCTATCTCAGCATTGTCGAAGTCCCCTTCTATGTCCTTGGTCACGATATCCAGGATAGCTTTTCTCATATTTTCGTTTGGTAATGGGAAGTTCATTATCTCATCGAATCTTCTCCATGCCGCAGAATCCAGCATTCTGGGGTGGTTGGTCGCTGCCATCAGGAGGACTCCGTCATTGGTCAGACTGATGCTATCTATGGCCTTAAGAAGGGTGTTGACAGCTCTCTTCAATGCCGCATGTTCATCGGATGCCCTTGTCTTTGCAACGAAATCGAACTCGTCGATGAAAAGTATGCATGGGCTCAATCGCTTTGCAAGTGCAAACACTCTATCGATGTTCTTTGCGGTCTCGCCAAGGTATTGATCGGTTATCATGGACAGCCTCACCTCGACAAAAGGTATTGAAAGGCGTTCGGACATTGCTTTTGCCACGGATGTCTTTCCAGTGCCTGGTGGACCTACCATCAGGATCTTTCCGATGTCATACAATCCTATCTTTTTAAGATGCTCGCGGTATTGTATGGCCTTGACTATCTTTTCGATCTCTTCCTTCTGATCTTCTGTAAGGACCATATATCTCATCGGCTGGGCAATATCCTCCGGGGCGATTATTTGCACCAGCTTAAGCATATCTTCCCCGCCTTCTTCTTCAGATATCTCGCTTTTGAGGGATTCTATCCATTCCCTGTCAACTTCTTTTGGTTTTGTTGCAGCCCGTGCCTTTTTATAATTGGCAATCTCGGAACTCTTTTTCTCTTCGTAGTAATATGCCAGGGCCGGGTTCGCATCTATTCTTTCGCCTGCTGACTCCTGTTTATGGAACCAGTCTGCTCCCACATCAAAGGAAGTGAACTTCATTTTTGATGTGAGCTCATCGATGTCGATAAAAGGCAATGACAGAACCTGTCCTTTAAGCTCTTTGATGGCAAAAAGCCCCTCAATGTCCTTGCGGGTTACAGTGATAGGCTTTGGCACTCCTTTGTGCGTGCGGCTCCAGTAGTTCTTCCTTATGCTCTTCGGAAGATCATTCACATCCATTTCCGGATATTTGTTGTAGATCTCTGCTGTAAGTAGCAGTTCTATAATGTCAAGTGTGGTCGTATCGGACATATTCTAACCTTGTAATTGTGAAAGGACTTTTGCATTCGCCCTGTGGGCAGTCCATTGAACTATACTATTATGTGGTTATTTTAGATATATCTTATGTGTTCTGAATGAAAAAGATGTATAAAATTCAATTCATTGGACAATTTTAACATGCCCTTTTTTTGGGAAGTATATCTGTGCTGAACTTCTCATCTTTTCAAGGGTATCCTTGAATTTTGCTTCATCAACGTCCATTTCTAAAGCAATGGAGGAAAACTCGGACACTTTCATTCCTTCTGGTCTGCTTTCAAGGATGGACATCATGTCCTTTTCCGCATTATTCTTTTTTCTGCGAACATTATCGATTGGAGTCTTGATCTTGGATAATGTGTTCGGTTTGAATGTTTTATCCATATTTTTGGATCTTGATTCATCATCTCTGGGTGGCGATAATGAACTAAGTTCCTTTCCAAATGTGGGACATTTGAGGTCGTTCATCGTTGTGCTTTGCTTTTCCCCGATAAGCTGTGCCTGTATCTTTGTGCGCACAGCTCTTGCTTCTTCAATGTCTTCACCCGTATGGAACACCCGTAGTTTCCTTATCTGTAGGGTAGTTCCGCAAAGTTGACATTTTGTGGTCTTTGCACTTTTATCTTCTATGAGCTGTGCAGACCTGCGACATTTAGGGCAGGCTATCACAGAATAAACTGGCATCACTGACTGGTTGTCCTGTCTTCTATAAGTATAGAACCCTTTAGGATATTTCCAGATATTTATAATCCATGACGCCCATACTGGCATTATATGATAAGAACCGCCACAAGGTCGGATCTGCCGGCAGTCGTAGATATAGAGAACCTGTCCTTTGCTGAGCCCTGGGACATGCGTACATTCAGGTCTTATGTTCATCATCCCGGTTTTATTGTGTTCGAGGAAGATGGTTCGATCTGCGGGTATGCGATCCTTGTCGTAATAGCGGATGATGCTCATCTGGCAAGTATTGCGATACATACGGAGTACAGGCGGATAAATATCGGTTCTTGTCTTTTAGATAGCTGCATGCTGCTTGCAAAGGTGAACTCTTTTCCTCTTGTACGGCTGGAAGTGAGGGAGAAGAACAAAACTGCACAGGATTTCTATCTTGCCAATGGGTTCGAGGCGGTAGCGACCATTCCTGACTATTATCCTGACGATAATGCGATTGTTATGGAAAGGAGAACTTGATCATTTGCCAAAGCGGCGCTGTCTTTTTTGGTAATCCCTTATGATCCTAAGTATGTCCATTCTTCTGAGGCCGTGCCAGTTCACATCGGTAAAATAGAGTTCAGAATAAGCGGATTGCCATAGAAGAAAATTCGAAAGGTGCTTTCCGCCTGCACGAATTATAATGTCGGGCTCTTCGCGTACTGTCAAATGGGATTCGATGGTATTTTCATCGATGTCCGCAGGTCTCAATCTCTCATCTTTCACATCATGAAGGATGGAAGTGATCGCCTTTGTTATCTCGTTCTTTCCGCCAAATCCGACAGAGAAATGTACCCGGTGGGTGTCACCTACTTTCTTTTCGATAAGCTCTCCTTTTTCATTGTATATGTCGAATCCAACATTTTCAGGCAAAGGGGCCATTATCTCTTTCAATTCATCCAAAAGCAGCGATACTATCTTTGTTTTTGCTTCTTCTTTAACATCAAGGACATCCACGTAAATACTTATTATTTTGATCTCAAGGGCAAAACACCATTTCAGGAATGCACCCAGTTTCTCTTTTCCGCTATCATCAAGCAGATCGGATTCTGAAAGTATCATTGTGATATGTTCTGGTATTTGCCCTTGCATCCCGTTGATCTGGTTCAACAAGTATCGTTCGTAGAGTGCCCTTATCATGTAACGCCAGCTTTATCCTTATTATTGAATGGAACTTGTACTTATTTTGCAGTTGAGACTATCTTTACAACATCGCCGTTTTTCAGCTCATGCTTTTCTCCGAGTCTCATCTTTGTTTTTCCGTCAACAGCATAGAGGAACCGGTCTCCGATATCAGTGTGGACACGGTATGCCAGGTCGTGTGGGGTAGAACCTTTCTTCATGAGGAAAGCGTCAGGGAGCATTCTGTCGTTCTTGTCTGCCCATTTTCCTTCATCTTCCACCGGATATACCACTATCAGTTCAAGAAGGTCAAAAACGGCTCTGTTGATGCACTCCTGTATGCCGGCTCCACCGGTTCCTAGGGTGGTGATCATCTCTTTCAGGCTTTGAAGTCCTTTTTTCTGTGCTTCGTTGACCTTGTCGGAGATTATCTCGAAATCCATGTCTCCTGGGTTATAACTTATTATGCCGTTCTTTGCAGCTGATCTCAATGCAAGTTCTGCTGCAGCACTTGTGGGTACTACCATGATGTCAAGTTCTTCGAGAGCTTTTATGTTCTCCTCAGGCGCGACATCTATCTTGTTGGCTGCTATCATCGTAGGTTTGGTGATGGCACGTATGGTCTCACAAAGCTTTGCCATATCTTCATCTGTCCACTGGGTGCATTCTTCAGGCATTTTGCAAGCAAGCAGGGCCTGGCGTGCTTGGGATTCATTGACACCTGCACCCAGGAGCTGGTCTGAAACGGCCTGTTCCATCTTCATGCCTTCGGCCCTTATCTTTCGTGAAAGCTTGTCCCAGTTCTTTTTCAGGATACCTGTCATCCACATTGCTATCTCGCGGTTCAGGAAGTTAACATCCTCCAGTGGATCGTGCTCTCCTATGTCCACAGGGTTTCCTTCGATATCTGTGCCTCCGGATGCGTCTATTACGTGTATTATGGCCTGTGCCTGTCTAAGCTCGTCAAGGAACGTATTACCAAGGCCGCGTCCCATGTGTGCATCGGGTACAAGTCCTGCGACGTCTATGATCTCAATAGGTACGTACCTTATACCGTCCTGACAGTTGCCACAGCGTTTGTCCCGTTCTGTGCATGGGCAGACTGCCCTTACATAAGTTACTCCTTTGTTCGCATTGATTGTGGTGAACGGATAATTCGCTATCTCGACATCTGCAAGGGTAGCAGCTTTGAAAAAAGTTGATTTACCTGCATTTGGTTTTCCTGCAAGGCCTATGGTCATTGACATGCTTTACCAATCATCCTTGAAGCATTTAACTTTTGTTAATGGGAGCCAGGCAATGGAAATGCTTTATGAAGTTGCTTCTATGAAGTTGCTTCTATGAAGTTGCTTCTATGAGTAATGTTTATATTGCAGGAAGTTATTAGGAAGTCTGTCTAACTTGTCTCGGTAGGGTAGAGGATATCCTTGGGGCTTGCGGAGCCTTAGACCCGAGTTCGATTCTCGGTCGGGACGTACCAGATCTATTTGGAAGTCAAAGACTTTTACTCTGCTTGGAGTATTTTAATTAACTTCAAGCGGGGTCTTGTTTTATATCAATTTAATCATGAAGCTTGTAAGTTACAAGTTCATAAACGTGCTGATCTTCATAACTGCCAGTTTGTTTACGCAGGATCCGTTTTTTGTCATTGTTATTATTGCCTGTCCGGTAAAGCACATGTAATGGTGGTTTGCGATCATCGCCATCACAGTGTAATGTGGTTTTGGGTCGCTTCACTTATTTTTCAGTTTATCACATACTTTTCTACATTCTAATACTGGTTATACTTATATAGAAGTTCATTCATTTAGAACGAACAGATTGAGCACATAATGTGTAATATCTCAAATATTCAAATAATTGATTTTCTTTATCAATGCTATTAAGGAGGTCTAAATATCACACCAAATCTGAGAATTCAGGGCAGGGATGCACAAAGTAACAATATCCTTGCAGGAAAGGCAGTTGCAAGTGCAGTCCGCACAACACTTGGTCCTAAGGGAATGGACAAGATGCTTGTGGACTCCATGGGTGACATTGTTATCACAAACGATGGTGCTACCATCTTGAAGGAAATGGATATCCAGCACCCTGCAGCTAAGATGATCGTGGAAGTATCCAAGACACAGGATGCTGAGGTCGGGGACGGAACAACTACTGTTGCAGTTCTTTCTGGAGAATTGCTTTCAAAGGCAGAAGAACTTATCATGAAGGGAGTCCACCCAACCATCATATCCGAAGGTTACAGACATGCTGCAGAGAAATGCCGTGAGATCCTGGAAACTATCACTATTGCTATTTCTCCAGACGATGAAGCGGCTCTGATAAAGATCGCTGGAACAGCTATCACCGGAAAGGGCGCTGAGTCATACAAAGAGACGCTCTCAGCTCTTACGGTCAAAGCAGTTCGTTCAATAGTCGAAGAGGAAGAGGGTGGCTTTAAGGTCAATGTCCTTGAGAACATCAAGATCGAGAAGCGCGCAGGCGGAAGCATTGATGATTCCGAGCTTGTAGATGGTCTTGTAATTGACAAGGAACGCTCACACCCAAATATGCCTGAGAAGGTAGAGAACGCAAAGATCCTTCTGTTAAGCTGCCCTGTCGAGTTCAGAAAGACCGAGATGGACTCTGAGATCAAGATCACATCCCCGGGCCAGATGCAGTTGTTCCTGGACCAGGAAGAGAAAATGATGAAGGAGATGGCTGAGAAGGTCATCGCAAGCGGCGCAAATGTGGTATTCTGCCAGAAAGGTATCGATGATATGGCACAGTACTACATCGAGAAAGCAGGTATCTATGCTGTCAGAAGGGTAAAGAAGAGCGATCTTAAGAGACTCAACAAGGTAACCGGTGGAACAATTATCCAGGACCTTGATCAGATCACTACTGCAGATGTAGGCACAGCAGGTCTGGTGGAGGAGAAAGAAGTAAAGGGCGGCAAGATGACCTATGTTACAGGTTGCCAGAACTCCAAGGCTGTTACAGTACTTCTCCACGGCGGTACCGAACACGTTGTCGATTCACTTGATCGTGCATTGAACGATGCTTTGCATGTTGTCGGTGTTGTCATCGAAGATGGCAAGATCGTGGTCGGTGGCGGTTCATCTGAGATCGAACTTTCACTCAGACTCAGTGAGTATGCATCCACTCTCAAGGGAAGGGAGCAGCTTGCTGTCAGCAAGTTTGCAGAAGCTCTTGAAGTGATCCCTGAGGCACTCGCAGAGAATGCAGGTCTTGACCCAATTGACATGATGGTGGAACTACGTTCCCAGCATGAGAAGGGTAACAAGAACGCAGGTCTTAATGTTTACACTGGCGAGGTAGTCGACATGTGGGAAAACGATGTGATCGAGCCACTCCGAATAAAGACCCAGGCTATAAACGCTGCAATGGAAGCAACTGTCATGATCCTCAGGATCGATGATGTCGTAGCTTCAACTGGCAGCGCGAACCAGGGTATGGGTCCTGGCGGTCTGCCTGACATGCCTGACCTTGATATGGACGCTGCATACTGAGTCCATTTCAAAACCTTACTACGTGCCGGTCTTGCCGGCACATTCTATCTTTTTTCACTGCTTTTTACTAAATATCTGTTTTACTGAAAGTTTGGGATAATCGTAAGCTATTTATCAAATGTTAACCACTCAACGAACCATGGTTAACAGCAATAAACATCCAGGACCTGATATGGTAAGTTCAAATACGGATATCAGAAAAATGGTATATGCCTCGTTATTTGCAGCACTGACCTCTATCGGTGCCTACATCACTGTCCCTCTTGGTCCTATCCCGTTCACTCTTCAGATGGTATTCGTTCTGATGGCAGGCGCAATGCTTGGCAGTAAATGGGGTGGGCTAAGTATGGTAGTTTATGTTCTTCTCGGTATTGCCGGCTTGCCCGTATTCTCCAACGGCGGTTCCGGTCTCGGTGTCATCCTTGGTCCTACTGGGGGATACCTCATAGGTTTCATCGCAGCGGCATTCATCATTGGTTATCTCTTTGAGATGAACGGCTGCAATAATTTATTGAAGAACGGTATCTTTGTAACTATCGGTTCCGTTGTCATCTTCTGTTTCGGCCTGGCTCATCTGATGATAGTTGCAGATATGTCATTCATGCAGGCGGTAACTGTGGGTTTCCTCCCATTCATTCTGCCCGGCATTGTAAAGATCGCAGTTGCAACGGGCATTGCGACAAAATACAAAATATGATCTGAAAAGGTACTCTAATGATAGAGCTAAAGGGTGTAAGTTACATCTATCCGAATGGTAATAAAGTGCTTGATGACATCTATATTCGGATAGAAAATGGGTCATTCACAACCATTCTTGGCGATAATGGTAGTGGTAAATCCACTCTCATACGTCACATGAACGGGCTTTTGAAGCCTTCTCAGGGAGTCGTATCTGTATGTGGGATGGATACTGCATCTCCTGCAGATATCTGGAAGATACGACAAACGGTCGGGATGGTCTTTCAGGACCCTCACTCTCAGGCAGTGGGTGCAACAGTTGAAGAGGATGTTGCATTCGGCCCTGAGAACCTTGCACTGGAGAGCGATGAGATAAGACTGCGTGTTACAAATGCCATTGCAAATGTAGGGTTGGAATGTCTTGAAGACTCTCTTCTCATGTCCTTAAGTGGGGGACAATTACAGAAAACAGCGATTGCCGGGGTTCTGGCGATGGTCCCTGAGATACTGATATTCGATGAAGTGACTTCCATGCTGGATTCGGATTCACGTTCTCAGATCATTGACATTGTACGGCAGCTCAACAAAAGGGGAAAGACCGTGGTCTATGTAACGCATCATATGGAAGAAGCTTTGTTTGCTGATAGGGTCATCGTACTTGAAAATGGTTATATTGCAAGTGACGGCACACCTTGGGATGTATTTCGTGAGATATATGCATCAGGTAGAAAAGTTCCTCCACATCTGGAACTTGCCTTCAGATTACAGGACGCAGGTATGATCTCCCCTGACGTGTTCCCTATGGATGCTTTATCCTTGAAGGAGGAAATATGTCCATCGAGGTGAATGGGCTGCATTTCTCATATGGGAATGGAAAAAAAAGGCTCACGATATTGAAGGATGTGACCTTTTCAGTGGGTAAAGGTGAGTTTGTCGGTATCATTGGTAACGTTGGTTGTGGCAAGACAACTCTCATCAAGCATCTCAATGGGCTGTTGGTCCCACTATCTGGAAATGTGACCGTGGACGGGTTTGCATCTTCAAAAAAAGAGGTATGCAGAAAGGTCGGTGTCCTGTTCCAACAGCCTTCAAAACAATTGTTCTGCAAGACAGTTTTTGAGGATATTGCTTACGGTCCCTCGAATTTTGGTATGAAAGGGGATGAATTGGAACATTGTGTACATGACGCAATTGAAAAAGTAGGTCTTAGTTCCGATATTCTTGGAAGTTCCCCTTTTAGTCTGAGCGGGGGAGAAATGAGACTTGTGGCTCTTGCCGGTGTTCTTTCATCATCACCTGACTATCTGGTCCTTGATGAACCTACATCAGGGCTGAGCACATTCTACAAGGAACGCCTGTTCAAAACACTTGAGCTGCTCAGACAAAATGGTGTGGGTATTGTGCTGGTCTCCCATCATCTTGAAGATGTTCTCGGTGTGGCTGATAAGATCGTATATCTGACTGAAGGTAAGATGGTCTTTGAGGGTACTCCTGAAGAATATCTAAGCTCACTGTCCCTCCCGGCTCCGGAGATTACCGTACTCATGAGGGAATTGAGCTCTTCCGGCCTGGCTGTAAAGAAAACGGTCTTTTCCGTGGAAGATGCTTTCAATGAGATCGTTGGAGCATTGTCGGAAAAAAGGGGCTGATCAGGTGGAAGGTTTCTTATTCTCCTATGTTGCAGGCAAGTCGATCCTTCACGGACTTGATCCGCGTGTCAAGATATTTTCGGTAATGTGTCTAAGTATTCTCATATTCAAATCATCTGCCCTTGTTGATCTCCTCGTATTTGCATTGCTTTTTGTAGGGCTTACGATCCTCGCAGGTTCCGGCTTATCGGGTATAATGTCAGTTCGGCCGTTGTTACCTATCTTTGTCTTTATTTTCCTGATCCATTCCTTCTTCACCGAAGGTGCGGCTTTGTTCAATTCTCAATTCTCACCAACCTATGAGGGGCTCTTGAAAGGTTCGTTGGTCACCGTAAGGTTCGTCCTCTTAATTCTCTATGGCTCTTTGTTGACCTCGACCACAAGACCGGCGGTGATAACTGCCGGGATTGAAAGAATACTTCGTCCGCTTCCTTTGAGGCGGGTGGGTGTGACCTCTTTCGAGATAGCGACTATGATGTCTCTAGCCCTTTATTTTGTGCCTCATCTGCTGTGGTATGCGGGGCAGATAAAGGATTCCCAGCTGTCGCGTGGTTCAAAGTACAGGCGTAATCCCATCTCTGGGACCCTTTCGCTTGCAATACCGGTATTGAAAGGTTCCATGAGAATGGCCGATGATGTGGCGATGGCAATGGAAAGCAGGTGCTATCAGGGAAATTTTCGCACCTCTTTGTTCGAGCTGAAAATGACCGCACGTGATGTTTTGGTCTGTTCGGTCGTTCTGGGTGTGACGGCATTAGTATTATATGCATGAGCATATGTTCATACGTTCATGCAAAGCGATGCTTCCTGTGAGCGTGTTGATAAAGATGCCATTGATGCGATAGTCTCTCATCTTCCAGATGAGGATGCGATACTGAGGATATCCAATATATTCCATGCTTTACAATCGGAACCCCGATTAACAACAATGTACCTTCTCCTTGAGAAGGACATGTGTGTATGTGAACTGGAGCATGCCCTGGGGATGACTCAATCTGCCATCTCTCACAATCTTCGCACCCTTCGCCAGCTTGACCTTGTCAGGGTCAGGAAAGACGGGCGTTTTGCAGTTTATTCAGTTGCTGATGAGCACGTAAGAGCACTGCTCGAACTATCCCGCAGTCACGCTGTGGGGTGTGTTCAATGACCTACCTGGAAACCATTCTGGAGATTCTCATTGGTATCGGCTTAAGTTCCTGGAACGTCCTTGCAGAAGCAGCACCTTATCTTTTACTGGGATTTGGAGTTGCAGGGATATTGCATGTCTTTGTACCGGATGAAAAGATAATGCAATATCTGGGCCATTCCGCCGGGAAGTTCCGTTCAGTACTGAATGCTTCACTGATCGGTGTGCCTCTGCCGTTATGTTCCTGTGGGGTGGTCCCTGCAGCACTGTCCTTGAAAAAAAGAGGTGCAACAAATGGGGCAACCTTGTCTTTTTTGATATCCACTCCCCAGACAGGTGTGGATTCCATAGCCATCACATACGCCCTTCTCGACCCCATAATGACAATATTCCGGCCGATCGCGACTTTCATTACTGCATTGGTGGCAGGGATCGCCGAAGACCTTCTACGCTCCCCTAAGCATGTTTCAGGCAAAGATGTTGAAAAAAGACCGACAACGAACATATTGGAAATGGCTTCATTACCGACACCTTCCTCCGCTCTTTCCTCCTCCTGTGGTTGTAACTCATGTGGGTCTACGGGAACTGAAAATACTGATACCTTTTCCGGAAGGGTCATCTCCGGTATCAGGTATGCATACGTGGAACTGCTTGGTGATATAAGCTACTGGCTTATCATTGGTATTGTTCTTGCAGGTATCATCACATATCTGGTACCTGAGGAGCTCGTTGGTTCCCATCTTGGGGGTGGTATGGTCTCGATGCTCCTTGCAATTGTTGTAGGTATTCCCCTTTACATCTGTGCGACCGCTTCGACCCCTCTTGCAGCGGTTCTTATTGCAAAGGGCATGAGTCCCGGAGCAGCGTTCGTTTTCCTGCTTGCAGGGCCTGCAACGAATGCAGCTACTATTACAATGGTCCTGAAGTATCTGGGCAGGAGATTGACAGGTGTTTATCTGGCTTCAATTGCAGTTTGTGCAGTTGTGGGTGGTCTGCTTCTTGATATGGTCTATTCATATCTGGACATTGATGCTTTGTCCATAGTCGGAAGCGCGAGCGATGTCATGCCCGAAGAAGTGAAGACCGGGTTTGCACTGTTGTTACTTCCGTTGATGGCATATGGGATATATGACCACAAAAAGTGTGGCGATTGATGTTCGTCACTCTTTTTTACAGCGATGATCGGATGGCATCATGCTAATACGCTCTTTGAAATCATTTCTCATCGTATCTTCTATCGGCTGTTCCTTATGTATGGGTGGACCCTTCTCAGGTATTTCTGTGCCCTCGAACGCAGGAATTGTTACTATATTCCCGACGCTATCAGATTCCTTTAACTCGTGATTTTCCCACGAAAAGTCCTCATTTTTCATATTTTCCACTCGATTATCCCACTCTTATCGATTTATCGTCAGAATCCTCTATGTAAGCCGATGTATTTATATAAATCGACTACGAGCTCAATATATTTATGAAAATATGTTCAAGACAATCTTGGACCTTGGTCCTTAAAAGCCTAATATGAGAATTTCAAATTAGCTCATAATTCCCCCCATTCTAGTTTGATAACACCTTCCTTAAAAAAAACTACCAAACAAATTACTACCTTCAACCTTATTTTGTAACTCAGTAAGCACCAGCAATTGATAT